>JABFXP010000656.1 GCA_013361685.1 Catenulispora sp. | reverse complement strand
CCGGATCCACCCCGGGCCGGCCGCGACCGCGCGCCACGGCAGCGGTTCGGGCCGCCGCCGTGGCCCGCGGGCGATGTGACCGGTTCATGGTCGATTACTGACACGCTTGCGGGCTACGCTCTTGCAGCAGAGCGAAAAGGCCCTGCGGGGAGGGGATTTCAGTGATTCGCATCCCGTTGTCCAGTGACGACGTCGCGCGGGTCCGGATCGCCTCGACGCCTGACTACGGCCTGGAGCTGATGAGCGGCGGCGCGGTGCTCTCCGAGCGGAACCCGCTGGCGCTGCCGCGGCTGGCGCGCTGGCGGGCGGAGATCTGGCGGCGGCAGACCCCTGACACCCTGCTCGCGGTCTCCGGCCTCTACACGGCGCGCAGCCTGCCGGGCATGCTGGGCCATCCGGAGCGGGTCCCGGCCGCCGAGATCGCCGGCTACCTGGAGCACATCTCCGGCGAGCGCGGGCTGAGCCGGTTCCACCGCGCGCTGATCGAGGGTGAGCAGGCCGCGCACGGCCGGCTGAACGCGGCGGTGTCGCACTTCCGCGCCACCGCGATCGACCCCTACCGGCGCCGCATCGCCTCGGCGGTGGCGCGCAGCGCGGCGCGGGCGAGCGCGCACGCGGCGAACGAGGGTATCGGCGCGGCGCTGTCGACGATCCACCCGAAGATCCGCTGGACCGGCACGACGCTGCTGCTGGACACGAGATCGGAGCACCACTGCGAACTGGCGGGCCGCACCCTGATCATCAGACCTCTGACGCTGGCGCTGGGCATCGTGCTCATCGACGACGCCGACCCGGCGACGGTGACCGTCGGCTACCCGGCCGCGTTCGCGCTCAGCGCCGCCGACCACCTGCAACGCACGCCGACCGCGGCCCTGACGGCGCTGCTGGGGACCTCGCGCGCCGCGACGCTGACCACCGTGGCGTGGTCCCCGGCGATCACCACCGGGGAGCTGGCCGACTCGCTGGGGCTGTCGCCGGCCACGGCGTCGCGGCACGCCACGGTGCTGCGCGGCGCCGGCCTGATCGACACGGTCCGGGACGGTCAGGCGGTGCGGCATCAGCTGACGCGGCTGGGGCGGGATCTGCTGGCGGACTCCGATCACGCGTGAAGCGACGGCGGGGCGGCCGGCAGGCGCGCCCGGGCACCGGTCGCATCGTGGAAGCCGTGGCCCAGCGCGAGCCCCTGGTTCGAGTCGTCCGACGGCGGCGGGGCGCTGAGTGTCCCTGTCGAGGACGCCAGCGCGACCGCGCCGCAGGCCGCGATCAACAGGGCCAGCACGGTGATGACCAGGACTGTGCGTCCGACGATCTTGCTCAGCAGCGGCTCGCCACGGCTTTTGGGCGCGCGGGGGCGCGGCGGAGTGCCAGCGGTCACGGAGCTTTCCTTTCCTGGCATACCGGGACGGGAGGTGGCGGAGCCATGTGACGCTGTTCCGTTGGGTTTGCGGCGCTCAAGCGCTGTAGCGGCCGAGGGGTCCCGATTTGAATCTAAGACCCCGGCGACTCCGGCGCCAGGGTCATCAGGGACAACGCTGATGCGCACCTGCGGACTGGCGCGCGTCAGTGGGGCTGTCAGGTGTCGGTGGGGCTGCCGGGTGCCGGTGACGCCGACGGCGCCGATGGTGCGAAGCCGGTGGCAGAGAACCGATCCTCAGCGTTGACTTCCTCGACGCTCGGCCGTCCCGGCCGCGTGTCGTCCCTACCGTCGCGGCATGACCTCCATCTCCGTGCGGGATCAGATCTGGCCGGCCACCATGGCGCGGATCGACGGTGAGCTGCATATCGGCGGGCTGGGAGTGCGGGCCCTCGCCGCCGAGTTCGGGACGGCGCTGTACGTCCTCGACGAGGCCGATTTCCATGCGCGGTGCCAGGCCTGGACGGCTGCCTTCCCGGACGGCGAGGTGCATTACGGCGGCAAGGCGTTCTTGGCGCCGGCGGTGGTGCGGTGGCTGGCCGAGCTCGGGTTGTGTCTGGACGTGTGCAGCGGCGGTGAGCTGGCCGTCGCGCGGGTCTCTGGGATGCCGCCGGAGCGGGTCGTGTTCCACGGCAACAACAAGTCGGTGGCGGAGATCCGGCAGGCGGTTCAGTGGGGCGTCGGCTGTGTGGTGCTGGATTCGCTCCAGGAGTTGGAGCGGGTGCGGGAGGCGGCGCAGGCGTGTGGCCGCCGGCAAAGGGTGATGGTCCGCGTGAAGCCGGGTGTGGACGCCGACACCCACGCGGCGTTGGCCACCGGCGGAGAACGCACCAAGTTCGGGCTCTCCATCGTCTCCGGAGAAGCGGACGCGGCTGTGCGGCGGGTCCTGGCCGAGCCGGGGTTGGAGCTGATCGGCTTGCACTCGCACATCGGGTCCCAGATCTTCGAGCTGGACTCGTTCGCGGTGGCGGCGCAGCGGATGGTGGCTTTTCTGCGTCGCGTCGAGTCTGAGACCGGAGCGGTCATCGGACGCCTCGATCTGGGCGGCGGCTTGGGAGTGCGTTATCTGCCCGGTGAGAAGCCGGCGCCGACTCCGGGCGACCTCGCGGACGTCCTGCGGGCCGTGGTCCCGGACGACATCCACGTCTCGGTCGAACCGGGACGGTCCATCGTCGCCCCCACGACTGTCGCAGTCTACGAAGTCGGTACCGTCAAGGGCCGTTTCGCCGCGATCGACGGCGGGATGAGCGACAACCCGCGGCCGGCGACCTACGGCGCCCTCTACACCGCCGTGCTGGCCTCGCGCGCCGGTTCCGCTGAGACGCGGCCGATGACGGTGGTGGGCAAGCACTGCGAGTCCGGTGACCTCCTCATCGAGGACGTCGAGCTGCCCGCCGATCTGGCGCCGGGCGACCTGCTGGCCGTCCCGTGTTCGGGGGCGTATCAGCGTTCTACGGCGAGCAACTACAACCTGGTCGCCCGGCCGCCGGTGGTCGCGGTGAAAGAGAACGCGGCGCACGTCGTTGTGCGCCGCGAGACTGAAGAGGACCTGCTCCGGCTCTATCCGGAGGTGTCCTGAGCGGGGTCGGCGAGGACTTGGTCGAGGAAGGTGAGTGTCCCGGCGGCGGTGTCGAGCCGGGCTTGGACGCCGATCGGGTAGGTCTGCATCGCGCAGTTGTGGCCGATGTTCACTCCGGTCAGCACGGGCACGCCGAGGTCGCCGAAGCGTTCGGCCAGCAGCGTCTCGACGTCCCCGGGCTCGCCGCATTCGGTGAAGGTGCCGAGGATGACGCCGCGTACGCCGTCGAGGTAGGAGGCCCGGCGGAGCTGGGTGAAGATGCGGTCGAGCCGGTACGGCAGCTCGTCCACGTCTTCGAGGAACAAGATCGCGTCCCGGGCCGGGTAGGACGTGTCGGTGCCGAAGCCGGCCGCGAGCAACGAGGCCGTGCCGCCGAGGGTCAGCCCCTCGGCGACACCGGGGACGAGCGCGCGTGATCCGGGAAAGGTGAGCTCGGTGACCGTGGCCGGCCGGTAGAGGAGCTTTATCAGCTCCTTGAAGTCGTATTCCTCAGGCCCCTGCCAGAACCCGCTGCAGGCCACCATCGGACCGAACAACGACACCCAGCCGAGCTTCGCCGCGACGGCTTCCAGCAGAGCCGTCACGTCGGAGTATCCGATGACGGCCTTGGGCGCGGCGGCGTCGATCCGGTCCCAGTCCATCAGCTCCAACGTGCGCTGCGCTCCGTAGCCGCCGCAGGCGAGAAACACCGCGGCGTACTGCGGATCGGTCAGCGCGCGCGTCAGGTCGGCGGCGCGCTCGGCGTCGGTGCCCGCCAGGTATTCGTACTGGCTGCCGGCGTCCCGGGCGGTGCCGAACACCTCCGGTTTCAGCCCGACGGATTCCAGGGCGCGCACTCCGGCCTCCAGCTTCTCCTGGCTGCTGACCGGCGAGCTGGCGCAGAGCACCGCGACCGTGTCGCCCGGTTTCAGGCCGGGCGGACGGAGCAGGGTCATGCGGTCTCCACGCTGCGGGGGTCGGTCATCAGGTAGGTGGTGAGCACGCTGGTGCCGAAGGCCAGGCTGTCGGTGAGCACGTGCTCGTCGACGCCGTGCACGTACTGCCAGGGGTCGAAGCCGGGCGGGGTCTGGCCGGGCACGAAGCCGAAGCCGGGGATGCCGAGCTTGGCGAAGGCCTTGGCGTCGGTGCCGCCGGTCATGCAGTACGGCAGCACCAGCGCCTCGGGGTCGTGCGCCTTGAGCGCGGCGGCCATCGCGGCGAAGTCCGGGGCGGTGAAGTCGGCGCTGATCGGCGAGCTGCGGTCGCCGGTGCGGGTGGCGTCCGGGCCGAGCAGTTCGTCGACGGTGGCGAAGAACTCGGCCTCGGTGCCGGGCAGCAGCCGGCCGTCCAGGCCGACGGCGGCCTCGCTCGGGATGACGTTGTGCTTGTAGCCGGCGCGCAGCATCGTGGGGTTGACCGAGCAGCGCAGCGTGTCGGCGACCAGCGGCGCGGCGGCGCCCAGGGCGCTGAGGTCGTCCGGGTCGATCGGGCGGCCCAGGTGCTCCGACAGGCCGTCCAGCAGCGCCTTGACGATCGGCACCATGCGGACCGGCCACTCGTGGTCGGCGAAGCGGGTGATGAGCGCGGCCGCCTTGGTGATGGCGTTGTCGTCGTTGCGGCGCGAGCCGTGGCCGGCGGTGCCGCGCACCGTGACGGTCATCCAGGAGCTGCCGCGCTCCCCGGCGGCGATCGGGTAGAGCCGGGCGCCGTCGGTCAGGTGCACCGAGTGGCCGCCGGACTCGCTGATCCCGGCGGCGACGCCCTCGAACAGGTCGGCGTGCTCGCGGACCAGGTATCCGGCGCCGAAGTCGCCGGTGTCCTCCTCGTCGGCGGTGAAGGCCAGCACGATGTCGCGCGGCGGCTTGCGCCCGGTGCGGGCCAGGTGCTTCACGAACGCCAGCATCATCGCGTCCATGTCCTTCATGTCCAGGGCGCCGCGGCCCCAGACCGCGCCGTCGCGGACCTCGCCGGAGAACGGGTAGGACTGCCAGTCCGCGGGTTCGGCCGGGACCACGTCGAGGTGGCCGTGCACCAGCAGCGCCGGGGCGGTCGGGTCCGCGCCGGGGATGCGGACGACCGTGTTGGCGCGGCGCGGGGCGGATTCCAGCACCGTCGGTGTGAAGCCGGCCTCGGAGATCTGCTCGGCGACCCATTCGGCGCAGGGCCGCTCGCCGCGGCTCTCCCCCGCGCCGAAGTTGCTGGTGTCGAACCGGATCAGCCGGGAGCAGGCGGCGATGGCGTCCTCGGCCAGCTGCTTGGCCTCGTCCTGGTCGGGGCGGGGCAGCGGCCGGGCCGCGCGGTGGGAGATGTCGGCGGACTCGGTCGTGAGGTCAGTCATGTCAGGCTCCGAAGACGCTGGCGTAGAGGTCGAGTTCGGCTTGCAGGCAGACGGCGGTGGTCTTGTCCAGGCGGAAGCCGTGTCCCTCGCCGGGGAACTCGATGTGCGCCCGGCACCGGCCCGGATGGACCGCCTCCACCGCCTCGACCAGGCGCCGCGCCTGGTCCGGACGGCATATGACGTCGTCCAGCCCTTGCAGCATCAGGAACGGCACGCCGATCTCGGCGGCGTGCGCGAGCGGGGAGACGCGGGCGAAGCGTTCGGCGTCCTGCTCGGGGTCGCCGACCAGGTAGTGGATGTAGCAGCTCTCGAAGTCGTGGGTCTGCTCGCCGTACCAGGTCGCCGGATCGGAGATCGGGTAGTAGACGGTGCCGCAGGCGAAGTGGTCGCTGTGCGCGAGCGCGGCCAGCGTGGTCCAGCCGCCGGCCGAGCCGCCGCGGATCGCGGTGCGCGCCGGGTCGGCGAGCCCGGCCGCGGCCAGGGCGCGCGCCACGGCCACGGAGTCCTCGACGTCGGTGCCGCCCCAGGTGTGGCGGAGCCGGTCGCGGTAGGCGCGGCCGTAGCCGGTGGAGCCGCCGTAGTCGACGGAGGCGACGGCGTAGCCGCGGGAGGTGAACAGCGCGAAGCCGAGGGAGCGGGAGGTGACGGTGCTGCTGGTGGGTCCGCCGTGGACGTCGACGATGAGCGGCGGCGGGGTGCCGGCCGGGCCGTGGTGGTCGGGGCTGGTCGGCGGGTGGTAGATGTACGGGACCTGCCAGCCGCCGTCGACTTGGACGTGGCGGCGCTGGGGCACGGAGACCCACGGCTCGTACGGGTACGCGGGCCGGTCGACGCAGCGGACGACGTCGCGGTCGGCGAGGTCGATGCGCAGCGGGGTCGGGGATTCGGTGGGGCTGGAGGCGACGACGGTGACGGTGGCGCCGTCGGCGGCGACGTTGGTGGCGAACTCGTTCCATTCCAGGGCGAGGTCGCTGACGGCGCCGGTGTCCGGGTCCCAGAGGATCAGGGCCTCCTCGCCGAGGGCGCGGCGCAGGACGACGCCGGCGTCGGTGACGGCGAAGGAGGTGGAGCCGACGCGCCAGATGGCGTGTCCGCATTCGGTCTGGGTCGGCAGGACGCAGGTGGCGGTGGGGTGGGCGGCGCCGAGGTCGATGCGGAAGAGGTTCCACCAGCCGTCGGGGTCGGCGAGGGCGTAGAGGGTTTCGCAGGCGGCCCCGTCGGCTGCGGCGGTCGCCCATTCGGCCTGGCAGACGGCGACGTCGCCGCCGCCGAGGACGCGCGTCGGGGCGACCGCGACGCCGTCGACGAGGGTGGCGACCATCAGGTCGGTGGTCTCCCAGGGCATGACGGGGTGGTCCCAGCCGAGCCATGACAGGCGGCGGCCGTCGGGGCTTATGCGGATGTTGGCGAGGAAGTCGTGGGAGCGGGCCACGACCCGCAGCGCGCCGGGGTCGTCCGCGGCGGCGCCGGACAGTGGCACGGCGACGATGTCGCGGGTGGTGCGCGGCGCGGGGTCGGTGAGCTCGCCGTCGGGGTCCAGCCGGGTCACCTCGCGGACCGCCCAGATTTCGGTGCCGCTCGGGTCGGGGATCGGGTCGGCGTAGGTGGTGCGGATGACGCCCTGGGCATCGGCGGGGGTGAGCGGCCGGGGCTCGTCCGCGACGAGGTAGAGCCGCTGGTCGGTGGAGCAGCAGAACACCGCGACGTCCCGGGTGGCCAGGTAGGGGCGGCCCCCGTAGCCGATGGCCTTGGTGCCGACCGGCCAGTCCGGGCCGAGCACCGAGCGCACCGCGCCGTCCGCGCCGCGGCGCATCAGCCCGACGGTCGCGGTCGCCGGATCCGGCGCGCACCACCAGGTCTGGTCGCCCACCGCGGTCGGCCACTGCGGGGCGCCGGGGACGGCGGCCACGTCCTCGGGCGTGATCGGCGACGGCCAGGTGCCGTACGGACGTTCGGCCTTTGTCACTGGGTCTCCTCGGCTCGGTCGGGTCTGGCGGGGCGGGGTTCCGGTGGCGTGGTCGGGATCGCGGTCAGTTGTTCGGACAGCTCACATTCCAGGGTTCATACAGCGCTTGCGACTCGAGGCGTCATCGTCGCCGCCCGAGGGGCACAGGCAAGGCTCCGGGCACGATGTCGAGTGTGAGCGGCAAGGTTTTCGACGCTCCGCTCCGGCCGGCTTCGAGCGCCTCGACGCTAAGTCAGCGGCACTAGATCCGTCCGAGCGTCCGTCCGAGACCGAGCGAGGAATCCCCATGGCTGATCATCATGCCCGCCGAGAGCGCCGCGACCGTGCCGTCCACGCCGCGGTGGCGCGGGGTCTGCTGGACCCGGACGAGGCGCCGGTGGCGGCGTTCGTCGACGTGGCGGGGATCGCGGAGAGCGCGCGGGAGCTGCTGGCCGCGTGGCCGGCCGGGGTGGAGGTGCTGCACGCGTTCGCGGCGAAGGCGAACCCGCTGGTGCCGGTGCTGGCGCTGCTGCGCCGGCACGGGCTCGGGTGCGAGGTGAGCAGCCCGGGCGAGCTGGCGCAGGCCCGGGCGGCGGGGTTCGCGCCGGAGCGGATCGTGCTGGACTCGCCGGCGAAGTCACGGCGGGAGCTGGTCGATGCGTTGAGCTGCGGGATCGCGCTGAACATCGACAACTTCGAGGAGTTGGAGCGGGTGGACGCGCTGGTCGCCGGCGCCGAGTCTGCGCCGCGACGGGTCGGGGTGCGGATCAATCCGCAGGTCGGGGTGGGCTCGATCGTGGCGATGTCGACCGCCGGGCAGACCACGAAGTTCGGGATCGCGCTGGCCGACCCGGGGAACCGGGAGGCGCTGCTGCGCGCGTACGCGGAGCGGCCGTGGCTGCGGTGGGTCCACGTGCACGTCGGGTCGCAGGGCATCCCGCTGGAGCTGAACGCCGAGGGCGTGGCCGAGGCGGTGGCCTTCGCGCAGGAGGTCAACGCCCTGCGTCCGGGGCAGGTCGAGGGCATCGACGTCGGCGGCGGGCTGCCGGTGGACTTCACCGGGGATGAGGACACCCCGACGTTCGGCGACCAGGTGGCGGCGCTGCGGGCCGCTGCTCCGGAACTGTTCTCCGGAGCGTTCAAGATCGTCACCGAGTACGGCCGGTCGCTGCTGGCGAAGAACGGCTTCCTGGCCTCGCGGGTGGAGTACACCAAGACCGCCGGCGGCCGGGCGATCGCGCTGACGCACGCGGGGGCGCAGGTGGCGGCGCGGACGGTGTTCGCGCCGGAGGCGTGGCCGCTGCGGGTGCTGGCCTACGACCGGCACGGGCTGCCGAGCACCGCCGAGCTGGAGGTGCAGGACGTGGCCGGGCCGTGCTGCTTCGCCGGGGACCTGCTGGCGCGGGAGCGGAAGCTGCCGAAGCTCCAGACGCAGGACGTGGTGGTGGTGCCGGACACCGGGGCGTACTACTTCTCCTCGCCGTTCCAGTACAACAGCCTGCCGATGCCGCCGGTGTTCGGGTTCGACACCGACGAGACCGGGACCGGCGACGTCATGTTCCGGCTGATGCGCGCCGCGGAGACCCTCGACGAGTTGGTCGCCCGGAGCGGAACGCTGTGACCGGTTTCTCCCTGCTGCTGCGCGGCGGCCTGGTCGCCGACGGGACCGGGGCGCCGCTCGCCGCCCGGGACGTCGCCGTCGTCGGGCGGCGGATCGCGCTGGTGGAGCCGGGATCGGTGGTGGCGTCCGACGAGGTGGCCGACGTGTCGGGGCTGGTGATCGCGCCGGGCTTCATCGACGCGCACACGCACTCGGACACGAGCGCTTTGGCCGGCGCCGAAGGTGAGCTGGATACAGAGCAGGTATATGCGGCGGTACGGCAGGGAGTCACGGTAGAGGTCGCAGGCAACTGCGGAAGCAGTGCGTTCCCTGGGACGTTCTCGGGGTTGGCCGCGTTGGGCCGGGCCCACGCGGCGGTCGGGCGGGCCAATCATCTGGTGTCGTTGGTGGGCCACGGCTCGCTGAGGGCGGCAGTCGTCGGGCATGAGGCGCGGGCGGCTACGGAGACAGAGGTCGCCCGGATGGCGGAGGTCCTCGATGAGGCCTTGGCCGCCGGAGCCGTAGGACTTTCTACAGGGCTGATCTATACGCCGGGAACCTATGCGAACACTGCGGAGGTGACCGCTTTAGCGCGCGTCGCCGCACAGCATCGAAAGCCCTATGTGACGCACCTTCGCGATGAGATGTCGGGCGTGGAGGGTGCGCTAGCTGAAGCGGTCGCTATAGCGAGAGACAGTGGCGCGGCTCTACATGTGTCGCACCATAAGACCGCCGGTAAGTACGCGTGGGGACGTACTGAAACAACGCTGGCCACGCTGACGGGACTTCGAGCGTCGGGGATGGACGTCACCTGCGATGTCTATCCCTACACAGCGGGCAGCACAGCACTGGCCGCGATGCTGCCGCCCTGGGCCCACGACGGCGGCCCGGCACGACTGCTGGCCCGGCTGCGCGACCCGGAGCAGCGAGCGCTGATGGCGACGGCGATCAGCGAAGGCGTGCCCGGCTGGGAGAACACCGTCGGCAACGGCGGCTGGGACCGGATCTCCGTCGCCTGCGCCCGCCGCCACCGGCACTACCAGGGCCGGACCATCGCCGACCTCGCGGCGGACCGCGCCGTGGATCCGGTGGAGCTGGTCGCGGAGCTGCTGGTGGCCGAGGATGGCGACGTGTCGATCATCAGCCACTCGATGCGCGAGGACGACGTGCGCCGCGTCCTGGCCGTGCCGTTCTCGATGATCGGCTCGGACGGCGTGCCCAAGCGCGGGCTGCCGCATCCCCGGTGGGCGGGCACGTTCAGCCGGGTGCTGGGGCACTACTCGCGCGAGGCCGGGCTGTTCGGGATCGCCGAGGCCGTGCGGAAGATGACCGGCGCCACCGCCGCCCGGTTCGGCCTCGCCGGGCGCGGTGTGCTGCGCGACGGAGCGCACGCGGACCTGGTCGTCTTCGATCCGGCGCTGGTCGCGGACCGGGCGACGTTCGAAGACCCGCTGGCGGCGCCGGACGGCGTGCGGATGGTGGTGGTCGGCGGGTCTGTCGTGGTGCGGGACGGGGAAGTGCTGGCGGCCAGGCCGGGGCGGGTGCTCGCATGCTGAGCGGAACCCCGGCGGGTGCCGGCGGGCCCGAGCTGTCGCCGGCGCCGGGGACCGTGGCGTGCTTCGTCACCGGCGGGTTCGAACACCGCGCCGACGAGGTGCTGCCGCTGGCCAGCGTCGGCAAGCTGCTGTTGCTCAGAACGGTGGCGCGGTGCTTCACCGGCGGCGATCTCGATCCCGATGAACCGTTGACGTTGCTGGACGACGACTACTGCGCGGGGTCCGGGCTGCTGCTCCACCTGTCCGCACGGCGGTGGACGCTCGGCGACCTGGCCCGGCTCACGGCGGCGGTCAGCGACAACACCGCGACCAACGCGCTGTTGCGCCGGGTCGGCCTCGACCGGGTCACCGAGGACGCGGTGTTCTCGGGCCTGGAGCAGACGCGGATCCTCGATCGGATCCGGGAGCCCCGGACGGCGAAGCATCCCGCGACCTTCGCGGTCGGCACCGCGCGCGAGCTGGCCGCGCTGGCCGAGGCGGTCGCGCGGGAGCCGTTGCCGCTGGCGTGGATGGCGTCCTGCGCCGACCGCGGCATGGTCGCCGCGTCGATCCCGCACGATCCGGAGGACTCCTCGGTCCGCGAAGTCCCGGTCGACGGACTCTGGGTCGCGAACAAGACCGGAACGGACGTCGGTACGCGCTGCGATGTCGGCGTGGTGCGCGGCGCCCGCCAGATTTGCTACGCGGTGCTGACGCGCTGCGAGCCCGGGCGGGAGTTCGAGATGGTCCTCGCCATGCGGGCGATAGGGGCGCGGGTGGCGGAGCTCGCTGCGTAATAGCTCGCTCAGACGCAGGCTCGCTGCTGCGCTCAGAGGCGCGAAATGAGGATGCCTTCAGTAGTGCGCTGCCCGCAGGTTAGCCGCCGTTGAAGCCAGATACGCCAGGAACGACGCCAGCACCGGATTCGGGTTCGCCGGGCGCGACGCCACCCCGATCTTCCGATAGAGACGCGGCCCGGAAATGCGCGTGGTCTCCACACCGCTGGTGTCGTTGATGCCGAGGCTCGGTATCAGCGCTATACCGAGGCCGGCGCGCACCAACCCGATGATGACCTCGTAGTGGTCGCTGCGGCAGCGGATGTTGGGCACGAAGCCCTCCAGCGCGCACGCGCGTTCCAGCACCGACAGCACCGGCGACCCGGTGCCGTAGGACGTGATCCACTGCTCGCCGGCCAGCTCGTCCAGGCGCACCTGGCCGCGCCGGCCCGCCGGGTGGCCGGTCGGCACCACGAGCAGCTGCGGGTCGTGAAACAGCTCCCGCACCTCCACGCCCTCCGGCGGAGTCCACGGATCCAGAGCGTGTTCGAAGACCACGAGCACGTCGATCTCGCCCTGCTGCACGGCCGGGGCCAGCTCGTGCGGCTGTCCCTCGACCAGTTCCAGTTCCACCGACGGGTAGCGGTGCGCGAACCGCGACAACGCCTGCGGGACCAGACGGTGCCCGGCCGATGCGAAGAAGCCTATGCACAGGTGCCCGGTGTCGGCGCGGGAGTGGGCTTGCAGATCCTTCTCGGCAGCGTCCAGCAGCGCCAGGATCTCCTGGCCACGCAAGGACAGGCGACGTCCGGCGGCGGTGAGCCGCAGACTCTGCGCTCCGCGTTCGACCAGACTTACACCGGCTTCCTTCTCCAGCTGCGAAAGCTGGTGCGACACCGCCGACGGCGACAGCTTCAACTCGCGCGCCGCTCCCGCGATGCTGCCCGTCCGATGGATCTCGGCGAGGATGCGCAGGCGGTGCGTGTTGAGCATGCGGGCAGGCTATCCCTTACCCGCGACGGCGATCTAGGAACCGAACGAGCTCGCCGGCAGGGGATCCCCTGGGATTCCCCGTGGAACGGATGCGGCACTTGTCCGAGTTGTCATATCGGTTCGTTCCTTCGGGTGGGGAACGCCCGGGCGACGCATACCATCGGCACGCCCGGGCGATTGTTAGGTCGTTGACGGCGTGTCCCGTCGCGACCGGACCACCCGGTCCCGTCCAAGGGGCTGCGTCCCTCGGACGGAAGGGATCTTCTGAACATGCGCTCCATTCCCGAGTGGCTGCGCACCGGTCGGGCCGGCCGATGGGCCGGGCTCGCCGCCGCCGTCGCGCTGGCGACCGCGGCCCTCCCGCTCCTGGCCGTCGGGCAGACGAGCGCCGAGCACCGGGACCCCAGCTCGGCCTGTGAGCTGCCGAACCCCTCGGGGTGGACCAGCGAGGGCCACACCACCGACTACAAGCAGTTCCAGCGTCCGCAGGGAGTCACGACCGCCGCGATGCTGTTCGTGGACTTCCCGGACGCGCCGGCCGAGGAACCGACCGACGGGTACTACAAGTTCCTGGCCCCGGCCCACGACCTGATGACGCAGTTCTCCTCCGGCGCGGTGAACCTGAAGATCACGCCGGTGAAGCACTGGCTGCACATGTCGCAGCCCTCGACCTCCTACAACTTCCAACGCGGCATCAGCTGGCCGGAGCAGGCGCGGTACGTCAAAGAGGCCGGGGAACTGGCGGCGCCGTACGTCGACCTGTCGAAGTACGACATGGTCTACATCGTCCCGCCGAGGGACGCCGCGGCGATCACCTTCTCCCCCGCCTACGTCTACGACCCGGCGACACCGAACCTGGTGGTGCACGGCAAGGAGGTGAAGTGGGGCGTCACCCTCGGGCAGGACATGTACCACTGGGGACCGAAGGTGGCGCTGCACGAGACCGGGCACACGTTCGGACTGCCCGACCTGTACGCGTTCTCTGATTCCGACGTGCACGGCTACGTCGGCGGTTTCGACCTGATGGGGAACATCACCGGCGACGCGCCCCACCACTTCGGCTGGGAGGACTGGAAGGTGGGCTGGCTGGCCGACCGCCAGGTGACGTGTCTGGCCTCCCCCGGGAAGTACTCGGTACGGCTGTCCGAGGTGGAGTCGCTGGGCGGCACGAAACTCGCGGTGGTGCGGACCGGCCCGACCACGGCGATCGTGGCCGAGTCGCGCAAGCCGTACGGCGTGGACAGCGCCATCTGCAAGAGCGGGGTGGTGATCTACAAGGTGGACTCCGCGGTCGCCAGCGGCGACGGCCCGATCCGGGTCCAGAACTCCTCCCCCGGCACCCCGACCACCACGGCCTGCGACCAGCCGGTGGACTGGGGCGCGTACAAGCCGGGCCAGCAGTTCCAGGACGAGGAGACCGGGGTGACGATCGCGGTGACGTCGACGTCGTCCACCGGCGATGTGGTGACCGTCACCAAATCTTGATCGACCGGTACGGCACGGAGCCCACGTAAGGGGGGAGGCCGGGCTACAGTCCTTATTACGTCCCACAACGCAGCACCGGACGCCCCTGACGACCCGGAACATCCAGCAAGGAGCGCCGTGTTCGCGATACCCCTGACCCCCGACGCCGAACTGCGCCCGCTGGAACCCTGGCAGTTCATGGAGTTCTTCAGCCACATCGAGCGCGCCCGCGAGCAGGTGGACCGCTGGATCCGCTTCGCGGCGGGCAGCAAGGACCTGGCGTCGGCGCACGCCACGCTGCAACGCTACGCGGACAAGCAGGCCGTGGACTCCGGCCGCCTGTTCGGTATCTGGGAGCACGGGACGCTGGTCGGCGGCTGCATGTTCCCGAACTTCGACGCCGAGAGCGGCGTGTGCGAGATCGGCGTGTGGACCGAGCCGGCCGGACAGGGACGCGGGCTGATCAGCCGCGCGGTGCGGCACCTGCTGGACTATGCGCTGATCGAGCGGGGGATGGAGCGGGCCGAGTGGCATTGCAGTCCGGACAATGAGCGCAGTTGGGCGGTGGCCAAGCGCATGGGGATGACGGCCGAGGGGATCCTGCGGTCGGCGTATGTCGTCAACGGGGAGCGGTTGGACGTGCAGATCTGGGCGATCCTCCGGGATGAGTGGATCGCGCTGCGCGATGCCGAGGACGACCAGTAGGACCAACAGGGGCTGGACTGAGGGCTAATAGCTAAAGCGCCGGCGCGCGCTGAACGACGATGCCCGAGACCGGCAGCGACGTATCGCTGGCTGCGCTCACGAGCAGGCGGATGCCGAGGCCGGTCAGCAGGATCTCGGCTTCGCGCTCTTCGTGCGGTACCCCCGCCCCGCGAAGAACCGTGACGCAGTCCTAATAAGGCAAGCCGATCCCGACCCCGGTGCCGGCGACCCTGGCGCCGGCGGTCATGACGCAGATCCGCCGCGCGGCGTCGGCGGCGTCGTACGTGACGGCGACCTGTGCCGGGGAATGGAAGTCGACGGGGTCCCGGCCCGGGCCCGTGGTGGCCAGTCCCGCACCGAGCAGGGCTCTGATCCGGTCGCGGGGCATGCCCAGCCGGACGGGGCCCGCGCCCCGGGGATCGACGGTCGCGGTGATCGGCGGTTCCGGAGCGGGGCCGCTGAACTGTTCCGGATCCGGTGTCGGGCCGTGGGCGAAGGCGGCCGCGGTGTCGAACGGCCGGTCGCCGATGCGCTCGCCCAGCACGGACAGGGCGACACCCCACGACGGCACCTCCCACGAGCCCAGCCGCTCGCGGGTCTCCAAGCCGATGCCCGCGAGAACGGTGAGAAGCGCTCTGGAGCCAGCGTCGAACAGACCGATCCCGTCCACTTCGCCGCGGGCCGGTGCGGAGAGCTCGATCTCGTCGACGGTGCCGGAGCGGCCGTAGCCGACTTTGAGGCCGGTGTCGGCGTACCGGTCGTAGAGCTGATCGGACCAGACCGGGGCGCGATACGAGACGC
Organism: Catenulispora sp.; assembly: GCA_013361685.1. Classification (GTDB taxonomy): domain Bacteria; phylum Actinomycetota; class Actinomycetes; order Streptomycetales; family Catenulisporaceae; genus Catenulispora. The sequence continues at coordinate 8,585 of JABFXP010000656.1, read as the reverse complement.
TGGGCGCGCCGAGCCGCGCGCGCACCTCGGCGCGTGCGGTGCCGAACGCTATGCCGGCCGCACCCCGAAAAGGGTGGATCACGACCGGCTTGCCACCTTCGCCTGCCGCTCCGGCGTCGTGCGACGGTACGGAGTCCGCTGCGGCCGCCATCAGCGTCCTGAGCTCCCGATGCCGGTCCCGTGCCCGAGGAGGGCGTTACAGCCGCACGTTACGGGCGCACGTACCCGGTGGCCGGCATCTCGTCGATCGGCGCGTACTCGATCGGGCTGCTCGGGTTCGCGGCGTGGATTATCGTGTCGTTCCCGACATATATGCCGACGTGGTGCATGTCGCCGTAGTACAGCACCAGGTCGCCGGGCTGAAGCTGCGAGCGGCTGACCTTCGGGAAGTCCGCGTACTGAGCGCGGGAACCGTGCTCCATCTTCACGCCCGCCTTGCCCCAGGCGGCCATCGTCAGGCCGGAGCAGTCGTAGGCGTTCGGGCCGGCGGCGCCCCAGACGTAGGGCTTGCCGAGCTGGGCCTTGGCGAACGCCACCGCTATCGCCGCGCGGGCGTCGGTCGGCACCGGAAGGTTCTTCACCGTGGAGGCCGGGACGTTGTTCGTCGCGACCATCTTGTTGTACTGCTGGCGCTGGGCGGCGGTGAGCCGGCTGAGCAGGTTCTTGGCCGCCTGCTCCTTCGCCTCGATGTCCGCCTTCTGCTGCGCCATCAGCGTCCGGGTCTTGTCCAGCTGCGCCAGCCCGTCGGACGCGGTCGCCTTGTCCTGGTTCAGCTGCCGCTGCAACTCGGCGGCGTTGCGCATGGTGGCCATCTTGTCGTCGGTGATCCGCGACAGCTGGGTGGCCTGCTGCAGGTACTCGTCAGGGCTCTGCTGGAGCATCAGCTGCAGCGTGGTGTCCATGCCGCCGGAGACGTACTGCGCGGCGGCCATGCCGCCCAGGGACGTGCGGGCGCCGTTGAGCGAGTTCTGCTCGGCGGTGATGCGGGCCTGCAACTGGTCGACCTTGTGCTGCAGGTCGCTGAGGCGGGCGCTGGCGTCGTTGTACGCCTCGGTCGCGGTCTCAGCCTGCTCGTGGAGCTTGTCCACCTGCGCCTTGACGTCCGTCACGCTCTCGTTCGGGTCGGCGTTGGCCGTCGGCAGCAGCGCTACCGATCCGGCGGCCGCCGTCGCCAGCGTCACCGTCACCGCCGTCCGAGAAACCGGAACGTACTTCTTGGGCGCGCGATGGGCCGCTTCCTTGGGCGACGTCACCATGTTTGTTGCCTCCGCTTCACCGAAACGTCCGGACCACCATAGCCCTTACGGGGGAGACGGAAAAGAAAGTCCGGGAAAAGAGAGATGGGAAGGGGTGAGGAGGGTGTTGAGACCGGTGCCCGGAGGGGGTTCGGGAGCGATCCGGGCGCGGTCCGTGAGCGGTCCGTGAGCGATCCGAGGACGGCGCGCCGTCGGCTCGATCCACCGCATGGAAGCCGTGTGACAGGCGAGATCACCTCTGGAACACTTGATCTGTTTTCTCGTCCACCCGCAACATCTCGCGGAGTGCGTTCATGGCTTTGCCATCCGCCGACCCTCTCGACCACCACTACCGGGGCGAGCATCCGATCCGGACGCTCGCCTATCTCTTCCGCGAGGACCGGGGCCGGCTGGCCCTGGGAGTCCTCGCGTACTTCGTGAAGCACAGCCCGACGTTCCTTCTACCGCTGGTCACCGCGGACGTCATCGACATCGTGGTGAAGCACCGCCCGATATCCGGTCTTTGGATCGATTCGGGCATTCTGATGGCGTTGTTGATGCTCAATCTGCCGGGGCATCTGCTGTACGTCCGCTGTTTCAGCCACTCGATCCGGCGCATGGGAGTGCGGCTGCGGTCGGCCCTGGTGTGGCGGTTGCAGCACCTGACGATCGGCTACCACTCGCGGGTGAGCGCCGGAGTGTTGCAGGCCAAGGTGATCCGCGACGTGGAAGCCATCGAGCAGGCCGCGCAGCAGACCGCGGACAGCGGGCTGGGCGCCGGGGTGACGCTGGTCGGCGCGACCACGGTCATCGCGTTCCGGGATCCGGTGTGGCTGCCGGTGTTCGCGGTCATGGTGCCGGTGACGGTGCTGCTGGCCATGGCGCTGCGCAAGCCGATGAAGCAGGACAATGAGACGTTCCGCACCGAGGTGGAGCAGCTGTCCACGCGCGTGGTGGAGATGACCCACCTCATCCCGATCACGCGGGCGCACGGGCTGGAGCGGGACGCCTTCCGGCGCGTCGACGGCACGCTGCGCCGGGTGCTGGCCGCCGGGCTGCGCCTGGACCTGATCAACGGCACGTTCGGGGCGATGGCGTGGATCGCGTTGAACTGCATGGGCGTGGCGTGCCTGACCGGCGCGGCGTACGCGGCCTACACCGGCACGCTCGGCACCTCGCCGGGCGACGTGGTGATGCTCAGCGCGTTCTTCACGACGCTGATCGGCGCGGTCGGCGCGCTGATGAACCTGACGCCGGTGATCACCAAGGGATTGGCGTCGGTGCGGTCGGTGGGCGAGGTGCTCCAGGCCCCGGACATCGAGGAGAACGAGGGCCGGGAACTGGTCGAGCAGGTGCGCGGCGAGTTCACGTTCGACGACGTCACCTTCGCGTACCCGGACGCCGACCGGGCGTCGGTGGCCGGGGTGGACCTGACGGTGCGGCCCGGCGAGACGGTGGCGTTCGTCGGGGCCTCAGGGGCCGGCAAGTCGACGATCCTGAACCTGGTGATCGGGTTCATCCGGCCGACCGGCGGGCGGATCCTGCTCGACGGACGCGACATGGCCGGACTGGACCTGCGGACCTACCGCAAGCACCTGTCGATCGTGCCGCAGGAGACCACGCTGTTCGACGGGACGATCCGCGACAACGTGCTCTACGGCCTGACCGGCGTCGGCGACGAGGAGCTGCGCGCGGCGCTGCGGGACGCGAACGCGCTGGAGTTCGTCGAGCGGCTGCCCGACGGCCTCCAGACCCGGGTCGGCGACAAGGGCGCGCGGCTGTCCGGCGGGCAGAAGCAGCGGCTGGCGATCGCCCGGGCGCTGGTGCGCGATCCCAGGGTGCTGATCCTGGACGAGGCGACGTCGGCGCTGGACACCCAGTCCGAGCGGCTGATCCAGGAGGCCCTGGGCCGGCTGGTGGCGGGGCGGACCACGTTCGTGGTGGCGCACCGGCTGTCGACGGTGCGCAACGCCGACCGGATCGTGGTGATGGACGCCGGGCGGATCGTGGAGAGCGGGACGCATGAGGAGCTGGTGGCTCGGGGCGGGGCTTATGCGTCGCTGCATGGGGTGCGGGCTTCTTGAGTGAGTCTTGCGGGGGTTCTGGGAAGTAGGGCTCGAACAAGGGACCGGGGCGGCTTGCCGCCCCGGTTTCCTTTCGTGGTCGGGGCCGGTGCCGTTCCCCGACCGCCGGCGCCCGGAAGCCGCGGGCCCGGAACGTAACCCGTTCAGCCGAACCGGCTGGCCCCCCGGCCCCCGGCTGCGTGATCGTGGCCTGCGATGAGCACTGACTCCGCACGCCGACTTCCCGCGTGGGCCACGTGGTCCACCGCCGTCCCGATCCTGGCGGCCGTGCTGCTGGTCTTCACCTGGGGCCGCGACCTGCCGGGCTGGGTGGTGTCGGGGGTGGCGCTGTTCCTGGCCGGGTCGGTGCTGGCCGCGGTGCACCACGCGGAGGTGGTCGCGCACCGGGTCGGGGAGCCGTTCGGCTCGCTGGTGCTGGCGGTCTCGGTGACGGTGATCGAGGTGGCGCTGATCGTCACCATGATGTCGTCCAACGGCGCGAAGTCCGCCACCCTGGCGCGGGACACCGTGTTCGCCGCCGTCATGATCACCTGCAACGGCATCGCGGGCCTGTGCCTGCTGCTGGTGGCGCTGAAACAGGGACTGGCGCGGTTCAACGCCGACGGGACGGCGACGGTGTTCGGGGCGATCATCACCCTGGCCGGGCTGACGCTGGTGCTGCCGACCTTCACCACCTCGCAGCCGGGGCCGGAGTTCAACACCACGCAGCTGACCAACGCGGCGCTGGACTCGATCGTGTTGTACGGGCTGTTCATCGTGGCGATGACGGTGCGGCACCGGCGCGACTTCCTGCCGATCGACGGGTCCGGCCCGCGGGCCGCCGATCCGGACGACGCCGACTGGGAGGACCGGCGCGGCAGCGGCCGGGCCGGCAGTCGCAGAGGCGCGGTCCCGGACAACGGCGAGCACGGCACGTCCGACACCTCCGACACGCCCGGCCGCGAAGGCGGCCGTCCGACCCCCAAGGCGGCCCTCACCAGCCTCGCGCTGCTCGTACTCGCCCTGATCGCGGTGGTCGGCCTGGGCAAGGGCGTGTCGCCGACGATCGAACGCGGCGTGGACCGGGCCGGACTGCCGCACTCGGTGGTCGGGGTGGTCATCGCGCTGCTGGTGCTGCTGCCGGAGTCGATCGCCGCGGTCCGCGCCGCGCACCGGGACGAGTTGCAGACCAGCTTGAACCTGGCCCTGGGCTCGGCGATGGCCAGCATCGGACTGACGGTCCCGGCCATCGCGCTGGCCACGATCTGGCTGTCGTCGCCGCTGATCCTCGGGCTGGACGGCAGCCACATGGTGCTGCTGGCGCTGACCGTCGCCGCCGGGTCGCTGACGTTCGTCCGCGGCCGGGCGACGCTGGTGCAGGGCGGCGTGCACCTGGCGGTGTTGTTCAGCTATCTGGTGCTGGCCGTCAGCCCCTGAGGCCGCCGACGCTCACGGATACAGCCGCACCAGACTCTCGGCGACACACGCGGGCTTCTCCGCGCCCTCCAGCTCGATCGTGACGGTGCGGCTCAGCTGGTAACCGCCCTCGACCTCGTGGAGCTCGGTGAACGCGACCTTGGCGCGGACCCGCGAGCCGACCGGGACCGGGGTGATGAACCGTACGCGGTCCAGGCCGTAGTTGACCCCCATGCGCGTTCCGGCGACCTGCACGACCTGGTTGCTCAGCGGCACCATCAGCGCCAGCGTCAGGAACCCGTGCGCGATGGTGCGGCCGTAGGGGCCGTCCTTGGCGCGCTCCTGGTCCACGTGGATCCACTGGTGATCGCCGGTGGCGGCGGCGAACTGGTCGATCTGCTCCTGGGTGATCTCCAGCCACTCGTCACCGGTGAACTCCTGGCCCACCGCACCGGGCAGCTCCTCGAGCGTCAGCACCTTCACTTCGCGCCTCCGAATCGGTCCCGCAGCTCCCGCTTGAGCACCTTGTGGCTGGGCCCCAGCGGCAGCGCCTCGACGAACTCCACCCGGCGCGGATACTTGTGCCGCCCGAGATGCTCCTTGCCGTACTCCAGGATCGCGTCGGCCGACGGCACGCCCTCACCGCTCACCACCACGGCCACGATCTCCTCACCGTGCAGCTCGTCGGGGACGCCGACCACCGCGGCGGCGGTGACACCCGGCATGCGCAGCAGCACGTCCTCGACCTCACGCGGATAGACGTTGAAGCCGCCGCGGATGATCAGGTCCTTGGTCCGGTCGACGATGGAGATGAAGCCCTCGTCGTCCTTGCGGCCCAGGTCGCCGGTGCGGAACCAGCCGTCGACGACCGCCGCCGCCGTCTCCTCGGGACGGTTCAGGTAGCCGGTGAAGACGTTGTGGCCGCGGATCACGATCTCGCCGAGTTCCCCGCGCGGCAGCAGCTTGACGGCGTCCACAACGTCCGGGTCGGCGATCTCCACGTCGACACCCCACAGCGGATGCCCGACGGTGCCGGGCTTCGTGCCGATCATCAGCTGGTTAACCGAGGCGACCGGCGAGGTCTCGGACAGGCCGTAGCCCTCCAGGACCTTCGCCCCGAACGCCGCCTCGAAGCGCTCGAGGACCGGCACCGGAAGGGAGGCGCCGCCGGAGACACAGCGGCGGAGCTTCGGCAGGCGCTCGGCGCGCGCCGCGGCCTCGACGAGCGTCAGGTACATCGTGGGGACGCCGTGGAAGGTGGTGACGGCCTCCTCGGCCATGAGCGCGATGGCGGCGTCGGGGTCGAAGCGCGGGAGCAGGACGACGGTCGCGCCGACCCGCCAGGTGGCGTTCATGCTGACGGTCTGGCCGAAGGTGTGGAACAGCGGCAGCGAGGCCAGGACGACGTCGTCGCGGCGGATCTCCTCGCGGGCGTCGTAGGCGTCGACGGTGGCGTTCATGACCAGGTTCAGGTGCGACAGGACGGCGCCTTTGGGCGTGCCGGTCGTGCCGGAGGTGTAGAAGATGACCGCCGGGTCCTCGGGCTTGCGGGTGACGAAGGTCGGCAGCGGGTCGGCGCGGTCGGTCAGCTCCTCCAGCCGCCCATCGGGTCCGGCGGTGACGACCGGGACGTCGGCGTGTTCGGCGGCGGCGGTCGCGGCCGGGGCGCAGCCGGTGTGCGCGATGAGCAGCCGCGCGCCGCTGTCCCGCAGCACGGTCGCGACTTCGTCGGCGGTGAGCAGCAGGTGCACGGGCACCACGACGCCGCCGGCGGCCAGGATCGCGTAGTAGGCGCGGGGGAACTCGGTGGTGTTCGGGCACATAAGGGCCACCGGATCGCCGGGCCGGACGCCGAGGCCGATCAGGGCTGAGGCCTGCTTCAGCACCTGGTGCCAGAGTTCGGCGAAGGTGAGGCGGCGGCCGCCTTCGACCAGGGCGGTCTTGTCGGGCCGGCGCCAGGCCGGCTCGGCGAGGATGCTGGCCAGCGAAAGGGTGGTCATTGCTGCTCGCTCGCTTCCTGATCGGGCGCATTTCGGCGGTTCTGTTTGCAGCTTTCGGTGGTGGCTCGGCGTGGGGCCCATAGCTCGGCTGTCTATTGCAGCGTGGCTTCCGTTATAGCTTGCCAAGCTCGTCATGGCTGATGTCGACGTTCAGAACGCGTTGACGCCGGTGAGAGCGCGTCCGATCAGGAGTTTCTGGATCTGGGAGGTGCCTTCGTAGAGAGTCAGGACCCTGGCGTCGCGGAGGTATTTGCCGACCGGGTACTCGTCGATGTAGCCGTAGCCGCCGAAGACCTGGATCGCGTTGTTGGCGGCGCGGACGGCGGCTTCGGAGCAGAAGAGTTTGGCGGTGGAGGCGGCGGTGGCGTAAGGCTGGCCGCGTTCTATGAGGTCGGCGACACGCCAGACCAGCATGCGTCCGGCGTCGAGGTCCACGGAGATGTCGGCGAGCATTTCCTGGACGAGCTGGTAGTGCGCGATGGGCTTGCCGAACTGGTCGCGCTGCTTGGCGTAGCCGACGGAGGCGTCGAGGCAGGCCTGCATGAGGCCGACGCAGCCGGCGGCGACGGACATGCGGCCCTTGTCGAGGGTGGACATCGCGATCTTGAAGCCCTGGCCGACGTCGCCGAGGACGTTGGCGGCCGGGACGCGGACGTCGTCGAGGACGAGTTCGGCGGTGGCCTGGCCGCGCAGGCCGAGTTTGCCTTTGATTTCGCGGGCTTGGAAGCCCGGGGAGGTGGTGGGGACGAGGAAGGCGGTGATGCCGCGGGGGCCGTTGTTTTGGGCCTGGGTCTCGTTTTCGGGGGCGTCTTCGGGCAGGTTCTTCGCTCCAGTGCGGGCGAAGATGAGGGCGAGGTCGGCCCAGGTGCCGTTGGTGATGAAGATTTTGGTGCCGGAGAGGATCCAGTCGTCGCCGTCGCGCACGGCCTTGGTCTTGAGGTGGCCGGCGTCGGAGCCGTTGCCGGGCTCGGTGAGGCCGAAGCAGCCGAGGGCGTCACCGGCGACGAGCTTGGGGATCCACGCGCGCTTCTGCTCCTCGGTGCCGTAGGCGAGCAGGGGCTTGGTGACGAGGCCGAGGGAGACGGAGACGATGCCGCGGACGGCGGTGTCGCCCCGCCCGAGTTCCTCCATCACGAGGCAGTACGAGAGGTGGTCACCGGCCGAGCCGCCGTACTCCTCGGGAATGGTCATGCCGAGGAAGCCGAGATCGCCGAGCCGCTTCACGATGCCGCGGTCCACGGACTCGGCGCGGTCCCAGGCGGTGGCGTGCGGGATGACGTCGCGGTCGACGAAGTCGGCGGCGAGGGCGCGGATCGCCTGGTGCTCTTCGGTGAGGGAGAGGTCCATGGGACACCTTCGGCTTTCGGCCTCAAAACTAGCGGCGCAAGTTTCTCGAAGGCTAACCTGTGGAAACTAGCGATGCAAGGTTTGCTGACGGGATTTACTGGGCTTTCAGACTCCGCACAGCACGCGCCGCACAGCACCAGGGAGAGGAGTGACCGATGGCCCGACCCCGGACCCCGCTGCTCAGCCGCGAGGGCATCGTCAGCGCGGCCTTGGCCCTGGTCGACGCGGAGGGGCTGGATGCGCTGTCGACGCGGCGGCTGGCTGCTGAGCTGGGGGTGAGTGGGCCTTCGCTGTACAACCATGTGGCGACGAAGGATGAGTTGATCGACGCGGTGGTGGACTGTGTGGTGGCGGGGGTGGATGTTTCGGCTTTCGGGGGGTTGGGGGTGGGGGCGGGGGCGGGGACGTCGGGGGCTTCCGGCTCGGGTGGCTCGGGTGGCTCGGGTGGCTCGGGTGGCTCGGGTGGCTCGGGTGGCTCGGGTTTGGGTCGCCCGGGCCCGGCTGACTCGGGCTCGCGTGGCTCG
>JABFXP010000121.1 GCA_013361685.1 Catenulispora sp. | reverse complement strand
CGCCCGCACAGCAGCAGCCGGCAGCGCAGCCACGCCCATCGCGAGCCCGGCCGCGCACCCGGCCGCCACCAAAGTCCTTCTCAGCACACGCTGACGCTACCCGAACCCGGGCCCGTTCAGCCGCCGTGCCGTCCCGACCACGTCCACGCGTACGCCGGGTCCTCGCACGCGACGCCGCCCTCGCCGATCTCCAGGGGGCGGAAGGTGTCCACCATCACCGCGAGTTCGTCGAAGAACTCCGCGCCGATCGAGCGTTCCGCGGCGCCCGGCTGGGGGCCGTGGGTCAGGCCTGAGGGGTGCAGGGAGATCGAGCCCTGGCCGATGCCGGAGCCGCGGCGGGCCTCGTAGTTGCCGCCGGTGTAGAACAGCACCTCGTCGGAGTCGACGTTGTGGTGGTTGTACGGGACCGGGATGGACAGGGGGTGGTAGTCCACCTTTCGGGGCACGAAGGAGCAGATCACGAAGTTCGGGCCTTCGAAGGTCTGGTGGACCGGCGGGGGTTGGTGGACGCGGCCGGTCAGGGGTTCGAAGTCGGCGATGTTGAAGGCGTACGGGTACAGGCAGCCGTCCCAGCCCACTACGTCGAACGGGTGGTGCGCGTAGGTCAGCTTCGTGCCGCCGGCGCGGTGCCGGACGAACACCTCGACGTCTTCGCCCTGTGCGCTCAGCGGCTCCGAGGGTGAGCGCAGGTCCCGCTCGCAGTACGGCGACGACTCCAGGAACTGCCCCTTCGCCGACAGGTAGCGCTTCGGCGGGCCGATGTGGCCGGTGGCCTCGATGACGAACAGGCGCAGGGGTTCGGACGCGGAGGGCGACGGCACCCAGCGGTGGATCGTCGAGGTCGGCAGTATGACGTAGTCCCCTTGCCCGACCTCCAGTGCGCCGAACGAGGTCTCCACGACCCCGGACCCGGACTCCACATACACGCACTCATCGCCTATGGCGTTCCGGTACAGCGGCGAAGTCTCCGTGGCCGCGACGTACGACAGCCGCACATCGCCATTGCCCAGCAACAGGTGCCGTCCGGTTACAGCGTCCAGCCCGGACCCGTCCAGCTTGTGGGTCATGAAATGCCGCGGCTTCAACGGCCGGTTGGCCACCGCCTCGGTGATCGGTCCCGGCGGTTCCCACTCGGCCGAGTCCACGATCGCCGTGGGCAGTCCATGGTGGTAGAGCAGCGCCGAGTCCGAGGAGAAGCCCTCGACGCCCATCAGCTCCTCGGAGTACAGCGCCCCGTCCGGGCGCCGGAACTGGGTGTGGCGCTTGCGCGGGATCTCGCCCACGGCGCGGTAGAAAGGCATCGCCGCCGTCCCATCAAGTGTTCGATAATCGGACGTCGCTGTCCGCTCTCTTCGACCATGGGCTACCGTGGCGGGCATGTCAACCGCCGACCCCGCCGCCCTCGGCGTCCTGCTGGCAGAGCTGATCGACGACGCCGCGCTGTTCCCGCCCGGCGACGCCCCCATCGAGGCGGCGGTGCCGGCCCACCTGCTGCTGGACGCCTCCGCCCACAGCGGCCTGCTCGGCCGCTTCCTGTGCCCGGTCTCCAAGCTCCCGGACCTCAAGCCCCTGCTGGACGAGGACGAGGACCTGCGCCTGGGGCTGATCGCCGACACCGGCCTGGACGGCCTGCTGGCCGCCTTCGACGCGGTGGACGGCGACGACCGGCTGATCCTGGAGACCGCCGAGATCCGGCACCCCGGCGACCGCCTGGACACGCTGGAGGACCAGCTGCCCTACGGCGTCGAGGCGTACCTGGAGATCGCCCCGGCCGACCTGCGCGCGCTGCTGCCCACGCTGACCGGCCGCGAGCTGCTGCACGCCAAGCTGCGCACCGGCGGGCTGGCCGCCGAGGCCTTCCCGACGCCGCTGGCCGTCGCCGAGTTCCTCGTCGGCTGCGCGGACCTGGAAGTCGGCCTCAAGTGCACGGCCGGCCTGCACCACGCCGTCCGGCACGTCGATCCGGCCACCGGCTTCCCGCACCACGGGTTCCTCAACGTCCTGCTCGCCGCGGCGCGCGCCAGTGACGGCGCGGAGATCGAGGACGTGCAGACCGTGCTCGGGAGTTCGGACGCGGCGGCGGTGGCCGACGCGGTCAAGGCCCTGACCGTGGAGGACGCCGCCCGGACCCGCGATCTGTTCCACGGCTTCGGCTCCTGTAGTTTCCAGGAGCCGGTCGACGACCTGACGGCGCTGGGGCTGCTGCCCGGCCCCGCGGGCGGTTAGCCGCCGCCCGGTCGCGGGCCGGCTCCGGGCAAGATGGAGGGACGCGCGGGACGCAGTGGTCTGCGACCCGGCGACCGAACGCCTCGACGACCATGCGAGAGCATTGCCGCACGGCCTGAACCATACGGCTCGGCCCCCACGACCGCCTGACCCGCACCACCGCACGGCCCGAACGACTGCCCGCACCACCGCACCACCCAGCGCCCCCGCGCCCCACCGGCTCCGGCCCGCCCGGCCACCCCGAGCCGGCCGCGCGCCGCCCGACGTGAAGGACCGCCATGCCACAGCCCTCCTGGGTTCCGATCCCGCCCCAGTCCGACTTCCCCGTCGAGAACCTCCCCTACGGCGTCGCGACGCACGGCGAGCGGCCGGCGCACGTGGTCACCCGGATCGGCGACTCCGTCGTCAGCATCGGCGCGCTGGCGCTCAACGGGCTGCTGGACGGCACCATCGAGGAGCCGGCCGCCTACTTCGCCATCGGCACCCTGAACCCGTTCATGGCGCTGGGCGCCCCGGCCTGGGCGGCGGTGCGCGACCGGCTCACCGAGCTGTTCACCGACCCCAAGCACCGCTCGGCCGTGGAGCCGTTCCTGGTGCCGCTCGCCGATGTCGTGCTGTACCTGCCCTTCCAGGTCGCCGACTACGTCGACTTCTACTCCTCCGAGGACCACGCCACCAACCTCGGCCGCATCTTCCGGCCGGACGGCGAGGCCCTGATGCCGAACTGGAAGCACCTGCCGATCGGCTACCACGGCCGCTCCGGCACCGTCCTGCCCTCCGGCACCCCGATCATCCGGCCCTCCGGGCAGCGCAAGGCGCCGACCGACGAGGAGCCCAGGTTCGGTCCCAGCGTCCGCCTGGACATCGAGGCCGAGGTCGGCTTCGTCGTCGGCACCCCCTCGCCGCTGGGCCGGCCGGTGCGGGTCGAGGAGTTCGCCGACCACGTCTTCGGCGTGACGCTGGTCAACGACTGGTCCGCGCGCGACATCCAGGCCTGGGAGTACGTCCCGCTGGGCCCGTTCCTCGGCAAGTCCTTCGCCACCTCGGTCTCCCCGTGGGTGGTGCCGCTGGCCGCGTTGCAGGACGCCCGCGTCGCGCCGCCGTACCAGGACCCGGTCCCGCTGCCGTATCTGCAGGGTGAGACCTGGGGCTACGACATCGCCCTGGAAGTGACCCTCAACGGCACCGTCGTCTCCCGCCCGCCGTTCGCCGGTCTGTACTGGACCCCGGCGCAGCAGCTCGCGCACATGACGGTGAACGGCGCCAGCCTGCGCACCGGTGACTTCTACGCCTCCGGCACCGTCTCCGGCCCGCTGCCGGAGCAGCGCGGCTCGCTGATCGAGCTGACCTGGAACGGCACCGAGCCGCTGGGCCTGGCCGACGGTTCCACCCGCACCTTCCTGGTCGACGGCGACACCGTCGCGATCAGCGGCGTGGCGCCCGGCCCGAACGGCGCGCGCATCGGGTTCGGCGAGGTGGTCGGGACCATCCAGTCGGCGGCGCGCCCCGTTCAGTGATCCTGGGACGCGGTGGCCCCGCGACCCCGGCGGCTGTCAGCGTCTCGCCCCTTACGCCGAGCTCTGATAGCCGCCGCCCGCGCCGGACGAGCGGACCTACGCGATCGGCTCTATCAGCGTCATGCGAAGCGTCACGATGTGCTCGTCGGTGAGCCCGTGCGCCACCAGGTACGCCTCGATCGACCCGTGCGCCTCGCGCATCCGCCGCAGCGCGCGCAGGATCAACTCCGGCGGGCACGCCAGCGCCTGCCCGTTGAGCCGTTGCCCCAGGCCGGTGGCCGCCTTCAGCTGCTCCACCGCGTGGGTGAACTCCTCGGCGAGGTAGGCGCTGGTGAGGTGGTAGTCCTCGGCGATCACCTCGTCGGCGACGCCGAGCAGCGAGAGCACCATCGCGACCACGACGCCGGTCCGGTCCTTGCCGGCCGAGCAGTGCACCAGCACCGGCTGCGCGTCGGCGGCGGCGACCTGCGCGACGGCGGCGGCCAGCGCGGCGCCGCACTCGTCGACCATGTGGTCGTAGACGTTCTGCAACTCCTCGGGGGCCTTGCCGAAGGAGTCGCCGGTGACGCGGAACACCGGCATCCGCAGCACCGCTATGCCGGTGCCGTCCAAAGCATCCGGTGACAGCCGGGCTTCGAAGTCCTCGCGCAGGTCCACCACGGTGCGCACGGGCAGTCCGGCGAGCAGTGCGCGGGCCTCGTCGTCGAGGCGGTGCAGGGCGTCGCCGCGCAGCAGCCGGCGGGTGCGGACGGTGCCGCCGGCCGCGGGGTAGCCGCCGACGTCGCGGACGTTGAAGGTGCCGGTCAGCGGGATGCGGCGGTCGGCCGGTCCGGCGGGGATCCCCTCCGTTGGTGTGGTCACCGGCACACCGTACCCGCGCCACGGGGCGCCCCGCCCGCACCCCCTGACGAAGCCCCGGTTTCCACCGGGTATCCTGACCCTTACCGCGTAGGGCCTTCGACGACGTCAGGGGGCTTGGGTGCCGAGGAGCTGGCGACCTGCCAAGAACCGGAAGCGCGAGTACGGCGCTTCCCGAACCGCCGCGCGCGCGGACGGGGTCCCGGATCCGCTGGAACGACTGGTCGCCGCCGGCTTCGCGGTGGTTCCGGCCGCCGCCCCGCGCGGGGGCAGCTGTAGCTGCGACCGGGTGGGCTGTCCCACGCCGGCCGCGCACCCGCTGTCCCGGGCCTGGCAGGTGGAGGCCAGCGCCGACCCGGACCAGCTGGCCCGCTGGCGGGTCCGGCATCCGGAGGCGAACTACGTCAGCCCCACCGGTAAGACCCACTCCGTACTCGACGTCCCGGATCAGGCCGGTGCCGACGCCCTGCAACGGATTCTGGTCACCGGCACCGCCTTGGGCCCGGTCGCCGAAGTGGACGGGCGCTACCTGTTCTTCGTCGCGCCGCGCATCCCCGCCGACGCCGATCCGGACCATCCGGACGACGAGGACGAGTGGTGGTCCAGTTCGCTGGACTGCCGTCCCGGCACCCTGGAGGACACCCCGGGTCTGCGCTGGCACGACCGCGGCAGCTACGTCTTCGTCCCGCCGTCGGTCAGCATGTCCGGCCGCACCGCGCGCTGGGTCTACTGGCCGGCCGAGGGCACGCCGCTGCCGGATTCCGTGGTGGTGCTGGAGGTGCTGGCCGACGTGCTCGCGGAGTTCTCGGCAGCCTGATACGGACCGGGAAGGCGGCGTCCGAAACGGCGGGAAACGGCGTCAGACGACGGGAGCTCCGCCGCCCGACAGCTCGAGCCGGGCTCCGGCCGGCCTGTGGCCGCGGGAAACCTCAGCCCGCGCTCGGCAGCGTCAGCACCTCGACGCCGTCGTTCGTCACCACCATCGTGTGCTCGAACTGCGCGGTGCGCTTCCGGTCCCGGGTGACGGCCGTCCACTTGTCCGGCCACATGTCGTAGTCGATCGTCCCCAGGGTCAGCATCGGCTCGATGGTGAAGGTCATGCCGGGCTGCATCACCAGCGTCGCGTACGGGTCGTCGTAGTGCGGGATGACCAGGCCGGTGTGGAACGAGGTGCTGATGCCGTGGCCGGTGAAGTCGCGGACCACGCCGTAGCCGAACCGCTTGGCGTAGCTCTCGATGACGCGGCCGATGACGTTGATCTGCCGGCCCGGCCGCACCGCCTTGATGGCCCGCTCCAGGCACTCCCGGGTGCGTTCGACCAGCAGGTGCGACTCCTCGTCCACGGTGCCGACCTCGAAGGTGGCGTTGGTGTCGCCGTGCACGCCGCCGATGTAGGCGGTGATGTCGACGTTCACGATGTCGCCGTCCCGCAGCTCCGTGCTGTCCGGGATGCCGTGGCAGATCACCTCGTTCACCGAGGTGCACATCGACTTCGGGTAGCCCTTGTAGCCCAGCGTCGAGGGGTAGGCGCCGTGGTCGAGCAGGTACTCGTGCCCGATCCGGTCCAGCTCGTCGGTGGTCACGCCGGGCTTGGCGGCGGCGCCGGTCGCCACCAGCGCGTCGGCGGCGATCCGGCCCGCCACCCGCATCCGCTCGATCGTCTCGGCGTCCTGCACCTCGCCGCCGGTGTACGGCTTCGGCCCCTTGCGCCCCACGTACTCCGGTCGCTTGATCGCCGCGGGGACGGGCAAAGTGGGAGAGACGGTGCCGGGTACGAGTGTCGCCATAGTCAGACAGTCTAGGCACCCGGTGAAGCCAGGGAGGCTGCGATGCGCTGGACCAGGAAGGGCGAGCCGGAGGCGGACGACGGCTGGTACTACTGCGTGAAGCACGGAACGGTCGAGCCGGCCGGCGCCTGCGCGGCCAAGGACCGGCTGGGACCGTACGCCACGCGGGAGGAGGCCGAGCACGCCTTGGACCGGGTCAAGGAGCGGAACGAGGCGTGGCGGCAGGCCGACGAGGACACCGGCGGCGAGGGCTAGCCGGGAGTCGGCCGGGCCGGCCGAGTCGGCCGGCCGGCCCGCCTATATCGCCTTGACCTCGGCGGCGCTCAGCGCGCGACCGTAGACCCGGACATCGGAGATGTAGCCGTTGAACGGGTTCGACGGATACTTCTGGTACCAGCTGCGCCCGATCGCGAACGGCCCGCCGGCGGCGTACGGCGCCGACCCGGCCTTGGCCGTGCCCTGCGCGATGCCGTCCACGTAGAACGCGATCGTCCCGGCCTGCGCGTCGTACACGCCGGTCAGCTGGTGCCAGGAGTTCAGCGGGATCGGCGTCTTCGCCCCGACGCCGATGCTGGTCGGGGTGGCGCTGTCGTTGTCGGCCCGGACGAACGACCAGGTCTTGGAGTCCAGGGAGTAGCTGAAGGTGTAGGCGAAGTTCTGCGTGCCGTCCTGGCTGAACGCGGCCGCGTACTTCGTCGGCGTGGTGAGCCCGGTCTGATCGAGCCACATCGAGATCGTGAAGCTCTTCGTGGTGTCGATCACCGGCGTCTTGGTGGCGACCTCGCCGCCCTTGATCTGGTTGGCCGGGCCGTTGAAGAACACCGATCCGCCGTGCTGCGCCGGATCGAACGTGGCGGCGCCGGACGCGGTGCCGGTCAGGTTGCGCCCGGAACTGTCGGCCGCGGCGGTGCCGGCGGCCTCGCCGAGGCGCCAGTGCAGCAGGTCCGCGACCGGCGCGGGAGCCGGGACGGTCTTGCCCGGCGCGGGCGGCACGGTGCTGGGGCTCTGGCCGGGGCCCGACGGGCTGGAG
>JABFXP010000531.1 GCA_013361685.1 Catenulispora sp. | reverse complement strand
GTCCGCGCTGTCCGCGCTGCCGGCGGTCCGCGGCGGCCAGGGGGTCATCAGCCCTTCGGGCTCAGCGCCCGCCGACATCAGAACCCTGTGGTTCTGCACCACCGCCCCCGCGTATCAGGACCGCACCAACGCCACCGCGATCCACGCCGCGCTCCGCCTCCCCCGCACCACCGCCGCCTACGACGCGGCCGGCGCCGTCCGCTCCGCCGCCGGCGCCCTCGACGCGGCCCTGACCGGCAACGGCACCCACCTCGTCGTCGCCTCCGACCTGCGCACCGGCCGCCCCGGCAGCGCCGACGAGGCCGCCGGTGGCGACGCCGCCGCCGCCCTGCTGGTCGGCGAGGACACCGGCGAGACCCCGGTCCTGGCCGAACTCCTGGCCCGCACCAGCGTCACCGAGGAGTTCCTCGACCGCTGGCGCACCCCGGGCGACCAGGCCTCGAAGACCTGGGAGGACCGCTTCGGCGAGACCCGCTACACCACCCTCGGCAGCGATGCCTGGAACGCCCTGCTCACCGCCGCCGACCTCCGGCCCGACGCCGTCGACGTCCTCCTCATCGCGGGCACCCACGAGCGCGCCGCGAAATCGGTCCTGAAGAAGACCGGCGTCCCGGCTGACCGCCTCCATGACCCGCTGCTCACCACGGTGGGCAACCCCGGCGCCGCTCAGCCCGGCCTGCTGCTCGCCTCAGCACTCGAAAACGCGCAGCCCGGTCAGACCATCGCCCTGCTGCTCCTCGCCGACGGCGCCGACGCCTTCCTCTGGCGCACCACCGACGCCCTGGCCACCCGCGGCCCGGACCCGGCCGCCACCGTCGCCGCCCAGATCGCCCAAGGCGCCCCGCTTCCCTACGGCCGCTACCTCGCCTGGCGCGGCTTCCTCCCGGTCGAGCCGCCGCGCCGCCCCGAACCGGCCCGCACCTCCGCGTCGGCCGCGGCACGCGCCACCGACTGGAAGTTCGCCCTCGTCGGCTCCAAGCGCGCCGCAGGCAGCGACACCGACACCGTCCACCTCCCGCCCTCAGCCTTCGACGACACCCCGCACCCCGCCGCCGACGCGGCGGGCACCATCGTCACCTTCACCGTCGACCGTCTCGCCTACTCCCCCAGCCCGCCGGTGGTCTTCGCGGTCGTCGACTTCGACGGCGGCGGCCGGCTGCCGATCGAGCTGACCGACGTGGACGCCGCCGAGGTCGCGATCGGGATGCGGGTCCAGGCCACGTTCCGCCGCCTGAGCAGCGCCGACGGCATCCACAACTACTTCTGGAAGGCCCGTCCGGTCCGGGGCCGCCCGCCCGCGGACCCTTCAAGCGAGCAGGAGACCCGCTGATGGCCTCGCACGGCATCAAGGACCGCGTCGCGATCGTCGGCATGGGCTGCACCCGCTTCGCCGAGCACTGGGACAGCGGCGCCGACGAACTGCTGCTGTCCGCGGCCGGCGAGGCGTTCGCCGGGGCTGGTCTGGACAAGGAGCAGGTCGACGCTTACTGGCTGGGCACCGCGCAGTCCGGCATGAGCGGCATCACCCTGGCCCGGCCGCTGGAGCTGACCGGCAAGCCGGTGACCCGCGTCGAGAACTATTGCGCGTCCGGCTCCGAAGCCCTGCGCCAAGCCGCCTACGCGGTGGCCTCCGGCGCCTACGACGTGGCGATGGCCGTGGGCGTGGAGAAGGTCAAGGACTCCGGCTATCAGGGCCTCAACGCCTTCCCGATCCCCGGCGACGGCACCGCGCGCACCGTCACCGCGGCGGCGATGTTCTCGATGGTGGTCCCCGCCTACGGGGCCAAATACGGCGTCTCCCCCGAAGACATGCGCACCGTGCTGGCCCGCATCGCGGCCAAGAACCACGCCAACGGCGCCCGCAACCCCAAGGCCCAGTTCCGCAGGGAATGGTCGGTGGAGCAGCTGATGGCGATGCCGAAGGTGGCCGGGGAGCTCTCGGTGTTCGACTGCGCGGGCGTCGCGGACGGCGCGGCGGCTGCCGTCGTCGTACGGGCCGAGGACGCGCACCGCTACACCGACAAGCCCCTCTATATCAAAGCCCTGTCACTTGTGGCGGGCAACGGCCTGCCCCTGGGCGACCCGGCTTACGACTACACCACCTTCCCGGAGATCGTCGCCGCCGCGCGGGACGCCTACCGCCAGGCCGGCGTCACCGATCCGCGCCGCGAACTGGCGATGGCCGAGGTCCACGACTGCTTCACCCCCACCGAGCTGGTCCTGATGGAGGACCTGGGGTTCTGCGAGCGCGGCAAGGCCTGGCAGGACGTGCTCTCCGGCGCGTTCGACCGCGACGGCGACCTGCCGGTGAACCCCGACGGCGGCCTGAAGTCCTTCGGCCACCCGGTCGGCGCCTCGGGGCTGCGCATGATCTACGAGGCCTGGCTCCAACTGCGCGGCGAGGCGCCGCGGGACCGCCGGATCGGCACCTACGGGCAGCGGGACCTGGCGCTGACGCACAATCTCGGCGGCTACCCCGGCGAAATGGTGGGGTTCGTCTCGATCCTCGGCACGCGGACCGACGGAGCCGCCTGAGCTGCGCACACGACGCGGCCATCGGGACTGGACAGACCCCGATCATCACAGTTATCGTCACCTCGACGATAACCGGCGGTGATCGGGGGCTCGACGTGAACCACTTCCTGCAACACCTTGTGGCGCCGCTGAACAAGGTGCTGTTCGTCTTCGGCAGCGACAAGGTCAGCTGGGCCGAACTGCTCGGCTTCCTCACCGGGGCGCTCGGCGTGTGGCTGACGGTGCGGGCCCGGATCTGGAACTTCCCGATCGGCCTGGCCAACAACGTGTTCTTCTTCGTGCTGTTCTGGACCGCCAAGCTCTACGCCGACGCGGTGCTCCAGATCGTCTACTTCGCGCTCGGCGTCTACGGCTGGTGGCAGTGGCTGCACGGCGGCGAGCGCCGGAGCCGGCGGACGATGGCGCACGCCGGGCGTGGCATGCTGGTCGCCGTGCTGATCTTCGTCGTGCCGGCGACCTGGGTGCTGACGGTGGTGTTGCAGCGCGCCGACGACGTCGCGCCGTTCTGGGACGCGCTGACCACCGCGCTGTCGCTGGGTGCGCAGTGGCTGCTGAACTTGAAGCTGTTCGAGAACTGGTTCTTCTGGATGGCGGCCGACGTGGTCTACATTCCGCTGTACTTCGTGAAGTCGCTGTATCTGACGGGGATCGTGTACGTGGTCTTCTTGGGACTGTGCGGGCTGGGCCTGCAAACCTGGCATCGGCAACTGGCTTCTCCACCGCGCACTTCGGCGGTCGAGACGGCACCGGCGGGTGCGCGGTGAGCGGGCTGTTCGAGCACGGGCTCGTGATCGGCAAGTTCTACCCGCCGCACGCCGGCCACCACTTCCTGATCCGCTCGGCGGCGAGTTCGTGCCGCCGGGTCACGGTGGTGGCGATGGCGGCGGACGTCGAGTCGATCCCGCTGGCGGCGCGGGTCTCGTGGCTGCGCGAGGCGTACGCCGACCAGCCGCACGTGTGCGTGACCGGAGTCGTGGACAACATCCCGGTGGACTACAGCGACGCCACCGTGTGGGACGGCCACGTGGCGCTCATGCGCGAGGGCATCGCGGCAGGTCAGAACCATGATGTCGCGGTGGACGCGGTGTTCGGCTCCGAGAGCTACGGACGGGAGTTGGCCCGCCGGTTCGACGCCGCCGACGTCCGGCTGGACGCCGCCCGCGAGACGTTCCCGGTCTCGGGCACGGCGGTCCGGCGCGATCCCCCGGCGCACTGGCTGGACCTGGACGCGGGGGTCCGCGCCTGGTTCGCCAAGCGCGTGGTGGTCGTGGGAGCCGAGTCCACCGGGACCACGACGCTGTCCCTGGACCTGGCGGCCGCGCTCCGGGCCCGCGGCGGCCTGCACGCCGTCACCGGCTGGGTCGGCGAGTACGGACGCGAGCTCACCGCCGCGAAGCTGGCCGCCGCTCGGGCCCGCGCGGCTGGGGCGGGCCGCCCGAAGCCCACGGTGTTCGACCTGGAGTGGACGGACGAGGACTTCGTCGACGTCGCGGTCCGCCAGAGCGCCGACGAGGACCGCTGGGCCCGCCTCGGCGGCCCGGTGCTGGTCTGCGACACCGACGCGCTGGCGACGACCGTCTGGCAGGAGCGGTACATGGGCCGCACGACCGACGAGGTGGCCCAACTCGCCGCCGAACTGCCGCCCCGCGCGCTGTACCTGCTCACCGACGACGCCGACGTCCCGTTCGACGATGACGGACTCCGCGACGGCGAGCACCTGCGCGGCTGGATGACACAGCGGTTCCGCGAGGTGCTCGCGGCCGGGGACGTGCCGTGGATCGAGGTCGGCGGCGACCGGGACAAGCGGCTGCGGACGGCGCTGGAGGCGGTCGACGCGGTGCTCGCCGAGGGGTGGCGGCTGGCGGATCCGCTGGGGTAGGGCGGTGCCGGCCGGGCGCCAGGCGACTCCGCCGCTCAGTCGCTCAGTCGCTCAGTCGCCGGTCGATCCGGTCGGCCCCGCCGCTGGTCGCCGGTCGGCGCGGTCGGCCCGGCTGCTCAGCCGCCGCTCGGCCTCGCCGCGTTTGGTCGCCGGTCGGCCCGGCAGCCCCCGCCGCTCAATCGCCCTGCGGCACACACACCGCCGGCTGCTGCGCGAGATACGCCCGGTAGTACTCGATCTTCGCGCGGACCTTGCTCCGCTGTTCGAGCAGCCGCGCCAGCTCGGCCTCGACCGCCGCGTCGTGCTCCTCGAGCAGGGCGAGGCGGTCTTCGACGGTGTCGTCGCCTTCCCGGGCCAGCACGGCGAAGTTCTGCATCTGCGCGATCGGCATGCCGGTGCCGCGCAGGCAGCGCAGCATGTCCAGCCAGCCGAGGTCGTCCTCGCTGTAGCGGCGGTGGCCGCCGGCGGCGCGGCGGACGGGCTCGATGAGGCCGATTTTCTCGTAGTAACGCAGGGTGTCCAGGCTGAAGCCGGATATCTCGACCGTCTGGGCCGGGGAGAAGGTCTCAGTCATGCCGCCATCGTAGAAGCTGGACCTGGAGCGTGCTCCGGGTTATCGCCGCCCCCCTCAGACCCGCGGCGGAACCGGTTGGCGGGGCAGCCAGCTGGGCCAGCTGCCTCCGCCGGAAGCACTGTCACCGTCGCCGGTGGCCCGGCCGCAGTTTCGACCGCCGTCGCCGTCCAGGCCCAGCAACATCCGCAGCTCCGCCGTCACCGGCGACGACGTCCCCTCGAACACCGCGTAGGCCTCCCACCACTCGCGACACGCGCCGTCCAGGTCCCGCAGCCGCTCGCGCACCCGCCCGACCAGCACCAGCGCCAGGCCCCGGCCGGGACGGTCACCGAGCTCGGTGAGGATCTCAGCCGCCTGCGTCGCGGCGTCGAGTGCCGCGTCGTGGTCCCGCTGGTCGAGCAGCGCCTCCGCCATCCGCAGATACGACCAGCCCAGCCGCCGGTGCTGCCCGACGGCCCGGTGGATCCCCGCCGCCTCGCGGTGACAGGCGACCGCACGATCCGGCGCCCCGGCGGCGCGCAACACCATGCCGGTGGCGTGCAGACTGTCGGCCAGCGCGCTGACGTCCCCGTGCAGCCGCCGCAGCTTCAGCCCGAGCTCGGCCAGCTCCCGCGCCTCCGCCGGACGCCCCACCCGGCACAGACACTGCGCCAGATTCAGCTGCGCCTCCGACAGCTCCTCCCACCCGGCGCCGGTCTTCTGCAGCAGCTGCAACGCCTCCACCGAGACATCGACCGCGTCCTCGTCACGACCCGCCCGCCAGTGGTTGCCGGACTGCACCGACAGCGCCTCCAGCAAGTACCCGGGCTCGGGCAAGGTCCGCGCGACCGCGACCGCCGCCGTGGCCTGCACCATCGCCTCGGCCAGATACCACGCCTGCGACAGCGACTGCGCCAGCTGGCAGCGGGCGATCACCTCCGCCCGGCGGTTGCCGTCGCGATCGGCCTCGTCGATCACCACGGCGGCCAGCCGGGCCAGATCCTGGTCGCCCTGGCCGGACTGGCACAGGATGCCCATCCAGTACAGGAGGTCGGCGCCGGCGTCGACGACGCTCACGCCGGCGTCGGCCTCGGCGTCCGCGCCACCGGCGCCGCTCACGCCTTCACCCCCACCCGGCCCGGCCCCGACCCCCCGCCGCCCCGCCAGCACCAGCGCCTGCGCCGCCGCCGCGCACACCGCCTCGCGTTCCCGCTCACCCCACGCCATGCACGCAGCCGGGTCGGCGGGGACCGCGCTCGACGCCGGCGCCGTGATCAGGCCGACCAGGCTGGCGCCGCAGCGGTTCACGACCTTCGCGGCGCCGGCCGCGACGCCGAGGTAGTGGTCGATCAAGCGGTTCAGCGCCGCGCGGGCGCTGGCCGGGCCGTCGATCTCGGCGCCGAGGCGGCGGGCGAACATGCGCAGCAGCTCGTGCAGCCGGTAGCGGCCCGGGCTCGGGGACTCGACCAGGCACAGGTCGACCAGGTCCTCGGCGAGTTCCTCGGCCTCGTCCTCGGTGCGGCACAGCAGCGCGGCGGCGGCCGGCACGCCGATGTCCGGGCCGTCCGGGACGGCCAGCAGGCGGAAGGCGCGGGCCTGCTCCGGGCGGAGCTGCTCATAGCCGAGGCGGAAGGTGGCCTCCACCGCCAGGTCGCCGGCCCGCAGTTCGTCCAGCCGCCGGGTCTCGTCGCGCAGCCGGCCGGCCAGGGTCTGCGCGGTCCAGCGGGGTCGCGCCGCCAGGCGGGAGGCCAGGATCCGGACCGCCAGCGGCAGATGGCCGCATTCGGCGACCACCTGCCGGACCGCGTCGTCGGCGCCGGCCACGCGCTCCTCGCCGGCGACCGCCCGGAACAGCGCCAGCGCCTCCGCGGGCGCGAACGCCCCCAGCTCCAGCAGCCGCGCGCCCGGCACGCCGGTGAGCCGGGAGCGGCTGGTCGCCAGCACCGCGCTGCCGGAGGTCCCCGGCAGCAGGGGCCGGATCTGCTCGGCGTCCGCCACGTCGTCGAGCACGATCAGCACCCGACGCCCGGCCAGCATGGTCCGGAACAGCGCCGCCCGCTCCGTGACCGGGTCCGGCACCGCGCCCGGATCCACGCCCAGCGCCCGGAGGAAGCCGCCGAGCACCGCCCCGGGCTCGGCCGCCTCGCGGTCGGTGCCGCGCAGGACCGCGAACAGCTGACCGTCGGGGAACCGCGCGGCGGCCAGATGCGCGGCGTGCACCGCGAGCGTCGACTTGCCCACGCCCCCGATCCCGGACACCACCACGACCTGCACCGCGTCGGACGGGTGCAGCAGCTCGACCAGCTGCCGCGACCAGACCTCGCGGCCGGTGAAGTCGGCGACGTCGGCGGGAAGCTGGGCCGGCGGGACCAGTCCGTTCGCGTTCGTCGTCCCAGCCTTGGCTCCGGAAGGCTCGTCGCCAGGAGCAGGGCTGCCGACCGGCAAGCTCTGGCCGGCGCCGGGC
>JABFXP010000024.1 GCA_013361685.1 Catenulispora sp. | reverse complement strand
GCCCCCGCAGGCGGGCGGATCCGCTACACGTTTCCGCCCGCCGGCCGCCGAGCCGTTCGCACCCTGCCGGAAACTGCGCTGCCTCGTACACCGGGCAGTGATAGAGTCGTGATCGTTGCAGTTGTGGTTCCCATTAACTTGTGCGCGCCTGACGGCGGTAGCCGGCAGGCGCATCGTCGTTATCCCGGTGTTGCTTCCGGGCTGGTCGTCATCACAGCGGCAGGAAACGCGCGAAGCGCTGTTTCGGCACGGACACCACCAAGGAGAACACCTCGTTTTCATCGAGCAGGACGACGACGGCCCTGACGTATTCGCTCATCCCTTCGAGCACCGGTGCTGAGGGCTTCCGTGAACCACACGAGGCCCGGTGGGTCGAGTCCGACGTCGTGCCGGGCCCCGAGGGTCCGCCCGCTGAAAACATCCGCTCCAGCTCGGGTCGCCCCAGCCTGCACCGCCGGAATCTCGGCTCTGCCACGGCGACACCAAGCCCGGTAGCGGAACACCCGCTGAAGCTCGCCCGGCCCCTCAGGCCGGAATCCACCGGCGGCCCAGGCCGCCGACGCTCCGCCAGTGCGGAGCCGCCCCGACTGTCAACGCCCTGTATCTTTTCCCGGCTCGTTCGTGTCGTCTCCCCGCGGTATCGCCGCGGCGCGGAGCCTTCCTCGATTCGTGCCACGTGCCCTTTGAGGAAGGTCTTCCTGTGACTCGTTCCAACTCCAGCCGTTCCTTCACGCGTGATTCGCGTCAGACATCCGGTTCGGGCTCGCGCCCCTCAGGCGCCGGACGCCGGTTCGGCGGCGACCGCCGCGCCGGCGCCGCGTCCGGCCGTCCGGGGTCACCGGCGCGGACCGAATTCGCGCTTCCGGAGAGCACCACACCGGCGCTTCCGGCGGTCAGCGCCTTCAGCGAGCTCGACCTGCCGGCCGCGCTGCTGACCGCACTGGCCGAGCAGGGCCTCACCACCCCGTTCCCGATCCAGGCCTGCACGCTGCCGAACTCGCTGGCCGGGCGCGACGTCCTGGGCCGCGGCCGCACCGGCTCGGGCAAGACCATCGCCTTCGGCCTGGCGCTGCTGGCCCGCACGGCCGGCCGCCGGGCCGAGCCCCGCCGGCCCCTGGCGCTGATCCTGGTTCCCACCCGGGAACTGGCCCAGCAGGTCACCGACGCGCTCACCCCCTACGCCCGGGCCGTCCGCCTCCGGATGGCGACCGTCGTGGGCGGGATGTCCATCGGCCGCCAGGCCCACGCCCTGCGCAACGGCGCCGAGGTGGTGGTGGCCACCCCGGGGCGTCTGAAGGACCTGATCGAACGGGGCGACTGCGCCCTGGGCCAGGTCGCGATCACCGTCCTGGACGAGGCCGACCAGATGGCCGACATGGGGTTCCTGCCCCAGGTCACCGAGCTGCTGGACCAGGTCGCCCCGGGCGGCCAGACCATGCTGTTCTCCGCGACCCTGGACCGCAACGTCGACCGGCTGGTCCGCCGCTTCCTCACCGACCCGGTGACCCACTCCGTGGACCCCTCGGCCGCGACGGTCACCACCATGGAGCACCACCTGCTGCACGTCCAGGCCGACGACAAGAACGCCGCCGTGGCCCACATCGCCTCCCGCACCGGCGGCGTGATCATGTTCACCGACACCCGCCACGGCGCCGACCGGCTGGTCCGCGACCTGCTGGCCAGCGGCGCCAAGGCCGCGGCCCTGCACGGCGGCAAGTCCCAGGCCCAGCGGACCCGGACCCTGGAGCAGTTCCGCAACGGCCAGGTGACCGCGCTGATCGCCACCAACGTCGCCGCCCGCGGCATCCACGTCGAAGGCCTGGACCTGGTGGTCAACATCGACCCGCCGACGGACCACAAGGACTACCTGCACCGCGGCGGCCGCACCGCCCGCGCCGGCCAGGCCGGCACCGTCGTCACCCTGGTCCTGCCGACCCAGCGCCGCGAGATGACCCGCATGATGGCCGCCGCCGGCATCACCCCGCACACCGCCCACGTCCACTCCGGCGACGCCGCCCTGGCGGCCATAACCGGAGCCCGCGTCCCCACCGGCATCGCCGTCACCATCCCGAACCCCGTGGTGGAACGCCCCCGGTACACGGGTTCGGGCGGTTCCAACGGCTCTGCCGGGTCCGGCCGCGGCCGGCGCAGCCGCAGCCGCAGCGCTCACGCGGGCCGCACCACGCAGGGCGATCCCACGTCGCGCCGCGCGCGGGGCACCGGCCGCCTCGCCGCCTGACGGTCCGCGGGTACGGAAAGCGGCGTGTCGAATGCGCCGTTTTCCACCCGCGAGCGAAATCCGTGTTAGGATGATCGCGTTGCAGTTGTGGTACCCATGAACTCAGTGTGCGCCTGATGCTTTGCGGCTTCCAGGCGCCTTTTGTTTTCCCGGAGTCCTCCGGGTGGGGTCATTTCGGCGACTGGGGTCCCGCACGGTGCGGAAAACCCCTTCGTTCCCCCAAGGAGGAAGATTTCATGACCACCGGCACTGTGAAGTGGTTCAACGCGGAAAAGGGCTTCGGCTTCATCGAGCAGGACGGCGGCGGCCCCGACGTCTTCGCCCACTTCTCGAACATCGCCGCCGACGGCTACCGCGAGCTGCGGGAAGGCCAGCGGGTCAGCTTCGAGGTGACGCAGGGCCAGAAGGGCCCGCAGGCCTCGAACATCGTCCCGGCGTGACCGCGGTAGGAACCACGGTTTCGTAGGTTTCGCAGATGCGGCCCGGCACCTCAGGTGCCGGGCCGCATTTCGTATGGTCGTCCGCCTCGCCGCCGGCACCGGCGACGCGCTGCCGAGCACGCGCCGGGACTGGTCGCGGCAGTTCGCTCTCGGACACCGCCGCGCGGCGGGCCGTCCGGCTGCCGAGCCCGGCCACCGGATCAGAGCTCGTTTCCGCCCCGGATCAGGCCGCGGCGCGGAGCCTGGTGAGCGCCTCGGCGAGGATGGCTTCGGCGTCGGAGTCACTGCGTCGTTCACGGACGTAGGCCAGATGGGTCTTGAACGGCCCGATCGGTATCTGAGCCGGCGGGTTGTCGGGGTCCAGACCGGCGGGCCGATCGCAGTCGCGGCAGTCCCAGACGGCGGGTATCTCCGCCGACGCGGCGAAGACCGGCCTGGTCGAATGCCCGATGGCACACCAGAAAGTCACCGCCACCCGACGGACCGACGGCCCCCGCTCACCCTCGCCACCGGGTCCCGCACCGATCCTGCTTCCACGAATCGCGGTACGCCCCATGGTTCGCCAGCCTCCTTCGTCGCAGCCGGCCCGAACCAACCTGAGCGAGCCGTCCCGCTGTGGTGACAGCACGCCCGACGGCGGTGCTGATCGAGAATCGAGATGACCGGCCGCGTGAGCGGGGGGTCATCGGCCTTTGCCCGACACAAGAAATTCAAGGCGATCGCATTGTCGGGGCGACCACGGGCGAACCGGAATGGCGGAGCGAGAAGGCTCCGTAGCGCCGGTGAGTCCTACCGCTTTCTGGATAGCGGTACTGCTAGTGACAGTAGCAGTAGTGGCGGCGCCTGAGAACATGCTGAACGCACAAAGCGCGCCGTCGCCCTCCACCGAGATCCATGCGCGGTACAACGAAAACACGTCTCAGGTCCTGATTCTCGCCACATTCGACGCGTCGCCGCGCACTGGGCTTTTTCGCGACAGGACGGCCAGCTCTACACCGCGACAGGGCGCTGGTACCGCAGAGCCTGCGTAGCGACCCGAACACCAAGATGGTGCGCCGTGGCCACGTCGGCGGCGTGCACCGCATCCGGCCCCTGATCGTTCCAGGTCTGAGCACCCGCGCCGAGGTAGAACCCGAGCCGGTTGTGCTCGTGTTCGCTGCTGCTGGTGGTGTTCCAGCCGGGCAGCAGCCCCAGGCTGACCCAGTGCATGCCGTGCTGCGCGGCCAGCAGGGCCAGGTACTGCAGCGTGTGCAGCTTGTCGCCGCTCATCGATCCGGAGTTGGTGAACCCGGAGGCGAGTTTGTCCAGCCACTCCTGGGTCATCCAGCGCTTGGAGGTCGCCTCGGCGAAGGCGTGGAAGGCTCCGGACGCCGATCCCATGTAGGTCGGCGTGCCGAAGATGATCGCGTCGCTGGCGTCCAGGACGGCCCACTTCTCGTCGGTCATGTCGGCCACGTCGATCAGGTCGGCGCGGGCCTCGGGCACCGACTCGATGCCGTCGCGGACGGCCTTGGCGATCTCGAGGGTGTGGCCGTAGCCGGAGTAGTAGGCGATGGCGATGTGTACGGATTGCATGTCAGTTCCTTCAGTCGTGTCGGGGTCGGTCAGGACTCGCGTGAGCCCGCGGTCTCGGTCATGTCGGGGTAGCGGTCGCCGGCCACCTGCTCGGCGATCGGTTCCAGGCGTCCGAGTTCGTCGTCGGTCAGGGTGATCTCGAGCGCGGCCAGATTCTCCGCCAGCCGCGCCGGTTTGCGGGTGCCGGGGATCGGCACCACGGACAGGTGGTGCACCTCCGCTCGCCGATGCAGCCAGGCCAGGGCGACCTGGGCCATCGACACCCCGCGGGCTTCGGCGATCTCGGCGACCGGCGCGAGCAGTTCGGCGTTGCGCCGGGCGTTCTCGCCGGTGAAGCGGGGGAACACCGAGCGGACGTCGCCGCCCTGCCATCGGGCGGGCATCGCGCCGGTCAGGAAACCCCGTCCGAGCGGCGAATAGGGCACGACGCCGACGCCGAGTTCCGCGGCGGCCGGCACCAAAGTGCGCTCGATGTCGCGGGTGAACAGCGACCACTCCGACTGCACGGCGGCGATCGGGTGGACGGTGTCGGCCTCACGGAGCTCATCGCCCGTGACCTCGCTCAAGCCCAGGTAACGCACCTTGCCCTGCTCCACCAGCTCGGCCATGGCCCCGATCGAGTCGGCCAACGGCACCTCCGGGTCGCGGCGGTGCAGCGTGTACAGGTCGATCACCTCGACGCCGAGCCGGGACAGGCTGCCCTCGACGGCCTGCCGGATATAGCCGGGATCGTTGCTCACGGACATCGCACCGTCGTCGCCGCGGACGCTGCCGACCTTCGTGGCGATGACGACCTGCTCGCGGTGAGTTCGCACGAACGGAGCGAGGAAGCGCTCGTTCTCCCCGCGGCCGTACATGTCGGCCGTGTCGAACATCGTCACGCCCCGCTCGAGCGCCGCGTCCAAGGTCGCGCGGGCGGCCTTCTCGTCGGTGTCGCCGTAGAACTCGCTCATCCCCATGCAGCCCAGGCCCTGCGCCCCGACCGTCAGGCCGCCGTCGCCGAGCCGGACCCGCGGCAGTTTCCTGCTGTCAGCCACTTCCGCTCCTCACTTGTTGACAGTGATAACGCTAAAGCGATGACAGCGTCAGTGTCAACGTCATCAGTTTTCCGTTATCATTGGCACATGACCTCTGACGATCGACGCGGCGGCTCGGACCAGCAACGCGAGCAGGTCCTGACCGCGGCGGTGAACCTGCTCGCCGAGGTCGGCCCGGCCGGGCTGTCCACCCGGGCCGTCGCGGCGGCGGCCGGAGTCCAGACGCCGGCGCTGTACCGGCTCTTCGCGGACAAAGACGGCCTGCTCGACGCCGTGGCCACCTTCGGTTTCGAGAGCTACCTCGCGGAGAAACGCGCCTTCGAACCCAGCCCGGATCCGATCGACGACCTGCGCCGGGGCTGGGACGTGCACGTCGAGTTCGGACTCGCCAACCCCGCCCTCTACACGCTGATGTACGGCAGCCCGCGGCCGGGGCGCCAGCCCGCGGCGGTGGCCGAGAACCGTGCCATCATGCGCGGCATGCTCGAACGCGCTAACACGCAGGGCCTGCTCAGCGTGGGCGTCGAGGCCGCCATCGTGGCCATCGAAGCCTCCACGACCGGCGCCGTCCTGCTCCTGCTGGCCCAGCCGGAGCAGGACCGGCACATCCAGCTGATCCGGCCGCTGCGCGACATCGTGCTCGACGCCGTGACCGAGAAGGGCGCGTCCCGCGCCGCCGACCGCTCCCCGATCGCCGACCGCGCGCAGTCCCTCCTCGGGATCATCACCCCCGCCGGCGACACCGACCCCGTGGCCGACGCCGGTTTCAGCGTCTACGAAGCCGGCCTGCTGCGCGAATGGCTCGCGCGGCTCGACGAAGCCCACCGGCCCGGCGAAAGCAGCGACCCGGCATAGCGAGCGCACGGCAACGGCGTCACATCGAGCGCGCTCCGGAGCCTGTGCACTGTTCGGTACCGCCATATGCGCCCGCGGTCAGATCGCGGGCCCCGCGCTTCCCTAGCGTCGTCGGCGAAGGCACATCAGCCCGATCCATCTCGCGGAAGAAGCGTGACCATGACCGAAACCACCCCCACCGTCGTCCTCGTCCACGGTGCGTTCGCCGACGCCACCAGCTGGTCCGGCGTCATCGCCGAACTCCAGTCCCACGGCATCCCGGTGCTCGCGCCGCCGAACCCGCTGCGCAGCCTGTCCGCCGACGCCGCGTACGTCGCGTCCGTGGCCTCCCAGATCGACGGCCCGGTCATCCTCGTCGGCCACTCCTACGGCGGCGCGATCATCACCGTCGCCGGCACGGCCGAGAACGTCGTCGGCCTCGTCTACGTCGCGGCGTACGTCCTGGAGGAAGGCGAAAGCCTCGGCGAACTGCAGGACCGCTTCCCGGCCTCCCCGCTGGGCGCCAACCTCAAGCAGTGGACCTACCCGGCCGCCGACGGCACGGACGCCGTCGAGGTCTCCATCGCCGCCGGCGCGTTCCCGTCGGTCTTCGCCGCCGACGTCGCCGAGGACGTCACCACGGTCCTGGCCGTGGCGCAGCGTCCCCTGGCCGCCGCCGCGTTCACGGAGCAGGCGTCGGCCGCGGCCTGGAAGACCAAGCCTTCCTGGGCGCTGATCGCCGCCGCGGACAACGCCATCAACCCCGACGTGGAGCGGTTCGGCGCGCAGCGGGCCGGCGCGACCGTCGTCGAGGTCGAAGGCGCCTCGCACGCGGTCGCGGTGTCGCAGCCGAAGACCGTCGCCGAGCTCATCCTTCAGGCTGTGCGGGCCGCCGGCTGAGCCCTCGGCGGCCTCGGCCGCAGCCATGGACGTGGCCGTGGGGAGACAGCGCACTGCCTCCCCACGGCCACGGCCACATCCGTCGCCTCAGCCCGCCGAACGCGGCGCCCCGGTCAGCGCATCCCGGAGTTGGGCCCGGGCCGAGATCCCGAGCTTGGGAAAGATCTTGTGCAGGTGATAGCCGACCGTCCGCGGCGACAAGTGCAGGCGGGCCGCGATGTCACGATTCGTCAATCCCTGGGCGGCCAACTCCGCGATCTCCACCTCCTGAGACGTCAGGTCGGCGGCCGAGTCCGGTGCCGCCGTCCGCACCGCCGGCGCCCCGGCCGCCCGGAGCTCGGCCGCCGCCCGGTCCAGCCACGGCCGCGCGTCGAGCCGCTCGAAGATCTCCAGCGCCGTGACCAGATGCGG
>JABFXP010000738.1 GCA_013361685.1 Catenulispora sp. | reverse complement strand
TTGACTGTCGCTTTTAGCTATCTTGATCTCATGAGCGACTCCTCCCATGTCCTGCCCGATCCGACGACCGACTTCGGGGCCGCGACCCGCCGCAGGCTGCGGGAGGAAGAGATCATCTGGCTGGTCACGGTCAACAGCGCGGGAGTCCCGCAGCCGAACCCGGTGTGGTTCCTGTGGGAGCCGGACGAGAACGACGAGTGGGGCGACGGCAGCTTCCTGAT
This sequence comes from Catenulispora sp., assembly GCA_013361685.1. Classification (GTDB taxonomy): domain Bacteria; phylum Actinomycetota; class Actinomycetes; order Streptomycetales; family Catenulisporaceae; genus Catenulispora. The sequence continues at coordinate 7,216 of JABFXP010000738.1, read as the reverse complement.
CTTCCACAAGGACAACGCCGCGCGGCTGCGGTCGATGCGGGAGCGGCCGACGGTCGCGCTGCACTTCGACGGCGGGGTGCACGACCTGGAGGTGATGGTCTTCACCGGCGACGTCGAGTTCCTGGCGGCGGACCATCCGGGCGCCGGGGACGTGCCGGACTTCGAGGCCAAGTACCGGGCCCGTGCGGAGAAGTACTTCAAGACCACGGTCGGCGAGGCGATGGCTCCGTATTCGGTGGCCACCCGGATCCGGCCGGCCAAGGCCCGCGGGTTCTGACCGACCGGCGAGGCGATGGCGCCGTAATCGGTGGCTTTTTGGATCCGGCCGGGCAAGGCCCGCGGGTTCTGACCGGCCGGAGCGCGTCGTCCTCGGCCCCACCGAGGACGACGCGCTCCGGAATCTTCGGGCTCAGCAGTTGTCGGGACCGGCCAGCCGGTTCGTGGTGAGCCGCGGTGCCTGAGCGGTGCGGTGCTCGATGCTCTGCCGGTCGGAGCCGGCCTGTGCCTTCGGCTTGATCGCCAGCAGCGGGATGAACCGGTGTGCCAGCGGTCCGATCAGCAGCGCGTAGGCCGCGGTGCCGACCCCGACGGTGCCGCCGAGCAGCCAGCCTGAAGCCAGCACCGCGATCTCCATCGAGGTGCGCACCACGCGGACCGAGTGGCCGCGGGCGGCGTAGCCGGTCATCAGGCCGTCGCGTGGCCCCGGGCCCATGCCGGCCCCGATGTACGCGCCGGTGGCCACTCCGTTGAGCACCACCGCGCCCAGCATCTCGCTCCAGCGCAGCCACCACACGTTCGGCGTCGGCATCCAGGCCATCGCGCCGTTCATGGCCAGGCCGATCACCACCACGTTGCTGAGCGTGCCGAACCCCGGCTTCTGCCGCAGCGGGATCCACAGCAGCATGACCGCCGCGCCGACCAGGATCACCATGGTGCCGACCTGGATCCCGACGTGCTTGGCCAGGCCCTGGTGGAACACGTCCCACGGATTGGCCCCGAGGCCGGACATCAGGATCATGCCGTCGCTGATCCCGTACAGCACGAGCCCCAGTTCCAACTGGATCAGGCGGTGCGCCGTGCGGTCGCGCGGGATCAGGGCGGCGAGCAGCCGCAGCCCCGTCCGCAGCCAGTCCCGGAGCGGGACCGGCTCGGCGATCCGGTCCTCCCGGCTCGCGACGTACTCCCGCTCGGCGCGGTCGCCCAGCACCGTGCTCATAGCTGCCTCCCCTGTCACTCACGAACGTGCGAGCCCGGGTACTGCGTACCTGCGAACTCAGTGGAACTGGCCCTCGTTCCTTGCCGAAGCGGGCCACTTCCATCAGTATTGAGGCCAAGTGGCCTTTGCTGTAGGGCCAATCGAGGGAGGGTGGCATGGCCGGTCCGATGGAACTGGTGACGACCGACCGCACGGTCGGCAGCACGCGGCTCGCGCGCCTGATCCGCGAGGTGTCCCACCTCGGCGGTCCGGAGCAGGCCGCGGACCCCGAGCGGCGCCCGGCCTACCGGGCGCTGGCGCACAGCGTCCGGGCCCTGATCCTGGACGGCCGCATCGCGCTGCGGACCCGGGTCCCGGCCGAACGCGACCTGGCCGCCGCGCTGGGCCTGAGCCGGACCACCGTCACCGCCGCCTACGACCTGCTGCGCGAGGACGGCTTCCTGGAGAGCCGCCGCGGCTCGGGCACGTGGACCATGCTGCCGCCCGGCGCCGGCCCCAACGTCTCCGGCGGCTGGCTGCTGCCCGTCCAGCCCGGCGCCGCCGACGTGGCCATCGACCTGTCGTGCGCCTCCTTCGGGATGCCCGGCGAGCTGATGGCGCAGATGCTCGCCGAGTGCGCTCCCACCGTGGCCAAGCTGACCGGCGACACCGGGTACTACCACGCCGGCTGGCCGGAGCTGCGCGAGCTCATCGCCGAGCGCTACGCCGAGCGCGGCCTGCCGACCACCCCGGACCAGATCGTCATCACCTCCGGCGCCCAGCACGGCACGGTTCTGACCCTGGGCCTGCTGTGCGGGCCCGGGGACCGCGTGGTGGTGGAGAGCCCCACCTATCCGAACAGCGTCGAGGCGATGCGCCGCGCCCGGTTGCGGCCGGTCCCGGTCCCGGTCGGCGAGGACGGCATCGAGTCCGACGTGCTGGCGGCCCAGCTGCGGCAGGCGGCGCCGCGCGTGGCCTACCTGATCCCGGACTTCCAGAACCCGACCGGCGTCCTGATGTCTCCGGAGCGCCGGGCGGCCGCCGCCGACGCCGCCCGCGCCGCCGGCACCTGGATCATCAACGACGAGACCGTCTCGGACATGAGCCTGGACGTCGCCAGCCCGCCGTCGTTCCCGGCCTCGGTCTCGCGCGCGTGCGCCGAGCAGGTGATCAGCATCGGCTCGATGTCCAAGAGCCACTGGGGCGGCCTGCGCATCGGCTGGATCCGCACCACGCCCCGGATGGCCATCGAGCTGGCCGGGCAGCGCGTGGCGATGGACATGGCCGGCTCGGTCCTGGACCAGATCCTCGCCGCGGCCCTGCTGCGCCGCGGCTGGGGCATCGTCGAGGAGCGCCGGGAGGCGCTGCGCCGCCAGCGCGCCGCGCTGGAGAGCGCGCTGGCCGCCGAACTCCCGGAATGGTCCTGGCGCACCCCGCCCGGCGGCCTGTCGCTGTGGGTGGACCTGGGGGAACCGTCCTCCTCGCAGCTGGCCGACCGCGCGGCCGCCTTCGGCGTGCGGCTGGTCGGCGGCCCGCAGTTCGGCGTGGACCCCGGCACCTTCGAGCACCGCGTCCGGATCCCCTACACCCTGCCGGAGGACACCCTGCGCGAGGCGGTCCGCCGCCTGGCCTCGGCGTTCCGGTGCGAAGCGGCCCTGCCGCCGCAGCCGGAGGAAAACCGCTGGGTGGCCTGAGACCCGGTAGGCCAAGATCAAAGGTGTGGAACCGTATCTGGAGACCGAGCGCCTGACCCTGCACCCGTTCACCGCCGCCGACGCCGACCTGCTCATCGAGCTGGACAGCGACCCGGCGGTGATGCGCTACCTGACCGGTGGCGTGCCGACCCCGCCGGAGCTGATCCGGGAGAAGTACCTGCCGAACATCCTGGCCGGTTACGAGAAGTGGGACGGCAAGCTCGGCCTGATGGCCGCCCGCGAGAAGGCCACCGGCGCCTTCATCGGCTGGTTCATCCTGCGCCCCCGGGCCGAAGGGCCGCTGGACGAGGTCGAACTCGGCTACCGGCTGCGCCAGGCGGCCTGGGGCGCGGGCTACGCCACCGAGGGCTCGCGCGCCCTGCTGCACAAGGCCTTCACCGAACTGGGCGTCCGTCTGGTGTGGGCCGAGACGATGTTCGTGAACCGCGGCTCGCGCAACATCATGGAGAAGCTGGGGATGACCCACGTGAGCACGTACTTCCCCGAACTGGACCCGATCGAGGGCTCAGAGCACGGGGAAGTCCGCTACGAGATCACGCGCGACCAGTGGGTCAGCTCCCAGCCGGCACAGTGATCGTCCCGGCGAAGACGTCGAAGTACATCGCCGCCGACACCCCGAGGCCGACCACGCCGAGCGCCAGCGCGCCCCACGTCACCGCGCGCACCCACACCGGCGCCTGAGCCCGCGCCACGAACCGCCCGAGCAGCAGCGTCGCGCCGGCGGCCACGATGGCCGCGATCGCGAAGCCCAGGCTCACGAACGCGGTCTTGTGCCACGGGTCGGTGTACTGCTGCTTGATGATCGCGTCGGCCTTGGCGTTGGAGGTGGCGATCTGCCCGATCAGCGTCTGCCGCTGGGACAGCACGTTGCCCAGCCAGCTGCCGGTCAGGGAGACCAGGCCGAGCCCGGCGGCCGCGATCGCGGCCGCCCCGGCCAGTACGCCGGAGCCGGCGGCGGAGTCGGAGTCGGAGGCGGAGTCGGCGCCGTACCCGGCGGGCACGGCGTCCGCCGCCGCCGGGACGTCCAGCACGTCGGCGTCGCCCTCGAAGGACGGGAAGTCCTCCTCGACGAGTTCGGGAACGATCTCGGGCACCTCGTCGGCGCTCGCTGTGGTGCTTGTAGTCGTCATGTCCGGATCGTAAGCAGATCACTCTGAGAGTCTGATTAAGGTGCTGCTACCGGAGTTGCTGGGCAGGCGTGAACAACATCCGCTGTCCGAGCTCGGCCGCCGCGAGCGCCGCCATCACGGCGGCGGCCACCAGCATGTACATCACCACGATCTGATACCGGATGGCCACTTCCGGTGACACGCCGGCCAGGATCAGCCCGGTCATGGCCCCCGGCAGGCTGATCAGCCCCACGACCTTCGTCGAATCCAGCGTCGGGATCAGCGCCGTCCGCAGCAGTTCCCGCCGGTGCGGCGCGAACGCCGCCGCGCCGCTGAGCCCCAGCGCCAGCCGCGCTTCGATGACCGCCCGCTGCCCTTGGGCCTCGGCCACCATCCGCGCCAGCGTGACCCCGGTGGCCTGCATCGACCCGCTGACCACCATGCCGCCGACCGGCACCACCACCCGTGGCGCCGACTCCACGACCCCGAACACGATCAGCACCCCGAGCGTCACCGCCGCCGCGACGGCCACCGAGGCCGTGGCCACATACCGGGAGTGGTGCAGTCCGGCCCCGCGCCGCCCCGCGACCTGCCCGGCGATCAGGACCATGACGGCCAGCCACGCGAACCCGCCGGGCAGCCCGGCGTGCTGGAACAGGAACAGCAGCACCGCGCCGACCGCGAGCAGTTGCACCCCCGCGCGCACAGCGGCGATGACGATCTCCCGCGCGAGCCCGAGGTGCTGGCGCCAGGCGATGACCACGGCCACCGCGACGAGGCTCACCGACAGGGCGACGCCGGTCCATTCGGGGACGGCGGGGGAGCTCATGGACGCCACCCGGATACCGGCGGTCCCTGTTCGGCCGACGGCCGGAATCGCTTGGCCGATATCGGTTTTTCTATGTCCTGCACGAGGTCTCCCCTGCGTGTATCAGGCTTCATATCCGCATCGGATCCCCGGTCCTCCATCAGGTCTCGGATGAGCCGCATCAGGCCTGCCCGCCTCGGTTCACGTACTCGACCGCCGCCACGGCACCGCTTTCGACGAGCTGCCCGCCTTGCAGCACCAGCACGTCGTCGGCCATCCGCCGGACCTGGTCGGCGCTGTGACTCACCAGGATCGCGGTCATCCCGTCGCCCAGCAGCGTGCCCAGCGTCTGCTCGACGGCCCGCGCCGCCTCCGGGTCGAGCGCCGAAGTCGGCTCGTCGAGCAGCAGCACCTCCGGCCCCACCGCGAGCGTCCGGGCCAGGCACACCCGCTGCGCCTCGCCGCCCGAGAGCCCCGCACTCGGCCGGTCCACCATCTCCGGCGCGAGACCGACCCTTCCCAGCAGCCCGATCGCCTGCTCCCGGGCCAGGTCCGGCGCGCCGGCCCGCAGCTCCTCCCACACCGTCGCCGCCACCATCACCGGCCGCTGCCCGACCAGCCCCACCCGCCGCCGCAGCGCCAGCACGTCGAGCGAGCCGAGCTCGGCCCCGTCGAGCAGCACCGTCCCCGACGTCGGGTCGTCGAGCCGGTTGAACAGCCGCAGCAGCGTCGACTTGCCCGCGCCGCTCGGCCCGACCAGGGCGGTGCAGCGGCCGGGCGCGATCGTCGCGGTGATCCGGTCGATGATCAGGTGGCCGTCCCGGCGGACGGTGACCTCCCGCAGGTCGAACCGGCTCATGCAGCCGGGCTCGCGAGCCGGCCGCTGACCATCCGGTGCGTCGTCCGGTATCCCAGCCGCGCGTATATCCGCCGGGCCGGCTCGTTCGGATACCAGTGCCCCAGCGAGCAGAACCCGCCCTCGCTCAGCGACCGCCGCGTGAGCCACGCCGAGACGGCCGCCCCGAGCCCCTGCCCGCGGGCGTCGGGATGGGTGCCGATCGACGCGAGATAGCCGTTCCCGCCCGAGCGCCGGCACAGCGCCCCGCATGCGAGCAGCTCCCCGTCGGCGCCCCGGACCACACCCCACATCTGGATCGCGTCCCAGCCCGGCTTCGCCGAGTGTGTGGGATTCGCCACCTTCAGGAAGTCGCCGATCTCCGCGTCCGCCTCCGGCGAGGGCAGCAGTTCCTCGACGCGGTCCTCGCCGGGCTGTGTCGCCAGCGCCACGCCCCACGCCGGATCGAACACCATGTAGTCCCAGGCCTCCGGCTCGGCCACCTCGATCCCGCTCACATCCGTCCCGCGCGGGACGCTGAACCCGTGCGGAGCCCGCGTCAGGTCGCCCAGGACGTGGTCCAGCAGCGGCCGGGCCGCCTCCGGCGCCGCGATCACCGTCAGCCAGTCGACCAGCCCGTTCTCCCGCGAGCCGCCGAAGGCGAATCCGCCGTCCTCGGCGAACCAGGCCGCGCCCTGTTCGGCCAGCGACTCCTCCGGCGCGGCGTCGGTCCGCAGCAGGTAGTCACCCCCGGTGAGCCCGACCAGTTCCGCCATCGATCCCAGCCGGCGTATCCGCGCCCGGCGTATCTCCGCGTTGTCCACGTCGATCATTGTCGCTGATACCGCTGTCGGCCCGGCGCGTTAAGGTCGTGACGTGGAACAGCTGGACTTGTTCGAGGAAGCCGGAACCGAGCAGGCCCGCTCCTCGGCCCCGCTCGCCGTGCGGATGCGCCCGCGCTCCCTGGACGAGATCATCGGCCAGAAGCACCTGCTGCGCTCGGGATCTCCGCTGTGGCGTCTGGTGAAGGCCGGGGACGGGGTGACGGTCCCGTCCTCGATCCTGCTCTGGGGGCCGCCGGGAACGGGCAAGACCACCCTGGCCTACGTGCTGGCCAACGCCACCGAGCGCAGCTTCGCCGAACTCTCGGCGATCAACGCGGGCGTCAAGGAGGTCCGGGCGGTCGTCGAGCGGGCCAAACGCGAACTCGGCATGTACGGCCGCGAGACCCTGCTGTTCCTCGACGAGATCCACCGCTTCTCCAAGGCGCAGCAGGACTCCCTGCTGCCCGCCGTGGAGAACCGCTGGGTGACGTTGGTCGCCGCGACCACCGAGAACCCGCACTTCTCGGTGATCTCGCCGCTGCTGTCGCGGTCGTTGCTGCTGACCCTGCAACCGCTGACCGAGCAGGACATCCGCGAGGTGGTCCACCGCGCCCTGGCCGACGACCGCGGCCTGGGCGGCAGGGTCGAGCTCCCCGACGACGCCGAGGCCCACCTGCTGCGCATCGCCGGCGGCGACGCCCGCCGGGCCCTGACCGCGCTCGAAGCCGGC
>JABFXP010000086.1 GCA_013361685.1 Catenulispora sp. | reverse complement strand
TGCCGATGCCGATGCCGATGCCGGTGGCGGCTGCGGCTTCAGCGGCGTCCGGGGACTCCGTGATCGCCGCGACGACGTCACGACCGCTCCAGGCACACTCGGCGAGGTCCCACAGAACGTGCAACCGCTGCTCCGACGCATCCGTCAGCAGACACAGCGCCCGGACGGCGGGCCACGGCGGAAGCACCTTGCCGCTGAGGTACCTCTGCCACGACGACTTGCTGTACCCGGACTTGTTCGCCAACTCGGCGAGGGACAGACCGCTCCTGTCCCGAAGCTGGCGCATCTCGGCGATGAGGCGCGCGCTCTCGGAAGGCGATTCGCTCATCCTCGGAGCGCGACCCACGTGTGAGGCCCGACTTGCCCATCGACATCGAGACCGAGCCGTTTCTGCGCTTTGATGACCGCCGCTTCGGTCAGCGGTCCGAAGTTGCCGTCGATGCCTCCGGGCGTGATTCCCAGGCGCTGAAGCAGACATTGCAGCTCGGCCACCGGAGGGCCGGACATGTCGACGACGAGATTCGTGTTGGAGGCGTCGTTGCCCGCGTACCAGAGCCCATCGCGCTGAACGTAAGCGCAGACGTAGGCCGTACGCTTGGCGACCGCCACCGGATGGATCCCGGGCGGAGCCGGCGCATTGCGGGGATGAATGCTGATGGTCGCGACCAGAGCGCCGACTGCCGCTGAAACCAAGACGGTTGATACCTGCCGCCACGAATACCAGCGGCGCCCGCTGCGGATGAGCCGGGCTCGAGCGCGATCATCGTTAGCCTCTGTCGTATCCGCCGCGGCAGTAGACGGATCGGCGACGGAAACGGGGGTCGGCCTCTCGGAGTCGCGACGCCACCCGTCAGCGGCCGCGTCGCAGAGCGCGACGAGCGTCACCGGATCGGTTCGCGTGGCGGTGGCGAAAGCCTCGACCGCCTCGCGTGGCGGCAACAGCCGTCCGCCGAGATACCGCTCCCACGACGAGGCACTGTAACCGGTCCGTGTCGCCAGTTGGTCCAGTGTCAGACCGCTGCCGTCCTTGACTCGACGCAGCTCGACAACGAGTCGCACCACCGTCGGATCGAGACCACCGGGCAAGGATTTCCACCGCGCCATGTGCACCCCTCTGCGAGAACGGCTCTACTGCACTGACGTTCGCGGCGTCATCGTATAGCCCGCCGCCACGCCCCGAATCGCGGAACCGGGTCACATGGCAGAACACCCTCCGACCGTCGCGCCGACGGGCCTCTCAGATGACCGTCGGCGCTGGTCGAAGGGTGTTCCATATCCTCGCGAGTACTACATCTGCGGGCTGCCCACAGCGGAGGTCAGGTCATAGACCTTCCAGGTCGATGACGCAGGATCCTTGTATGTCGAGACCAGGTGGCCGCCCGCATCGGTGAAGACGTCGTCTCCGCCGGCGGTCTCGACCAGTGTGGCCAGAGGTGCACCTGTCGGTGCCGGGCTGCCCACCGCCTTGGTGAGGTCATATGACTTCCAGGTCGAGGAGCCGGGATCTTTGTAGGTAGACACCAAGTGGTTCTGTGCGTTGGTGAGAACGTCCACTCCTCCGTCCGCCTCCACCAGCGGCACGGGGGACGCTCCGTAAATCGGGCTGCCGACGGCGTTGGTGAGGTCGTAGACCCGCCACGTCGAGGACCCTGGAACCTTGTAGGTGGACACCAGGTGGCCCCCGGCGTTGGTGAACACGTCGACGCCGCCGTTGGGCTCGACCATGGTCGCCGGGTTGTAGGTGAACGCCGGGCTGCCGACCGCGTTCGTGAGGTCGTAGACCCGCCAGGTGGAGGAACCGGGATCCTTGTACGTCGAGATCAGGTGGCCGTTGGAGCTGTCCTGAGTGAAGACGTCCACGCCGCCGTCGGGTTCGACCATGGTCGCCGGAGAGCCGGTGAACACCGGGCTGCCGACGGCCTTGGTGAGGTCGTAGGCGCGCCAGGTGGAGGAACCAGGGTCCTTGTACGTCGAGATCAGGTGGCCGTCGACGCTGCTCTGGGTGAAGACGTCCACGCCGCCGCTCGGCTCGACCATGGTGGCCGGCGAGCCGGTGAACACCGGGCTGCCGACGGCCTTGGTCAAGTCGTACACACGCCAGGTGGAGGACAAAGGGTCCTTGTAGGTGGACACCAGATCGCCGTTGTCCGCGTTGGTGAAGACGTCGAATCCACCGCTCGGCTCGGTCATCGTGGCCGGTGACCCGAGGAAGACAGGGCTGCCCACGGTCGCTGTCAGGTCGTAGACCCGCCATGTCGAGGAGACAGGGTCCTTGTACGTCGACACGAGATGCCCGTTTGACGCCCGGGTGAACATGTCGACCCCGCCGTTGGGCTCATCGGCTGCGGACTGACCGAAGCCGCTCTCGACGACCTTGTTGTAGCGGTAGGGCAGGAAGCCGCCGGACGCCAGGCCGGAGATCGACTGCTGGTCGGTCGCCGGGCCGGTGGTCCGGTAGCCGTCCTTGTGCTCCTCGTACACCGCGGCTGTCGTGTGCGCGCCGTCGGCCCAGCCGGCGAACAACACGACGTGCCCGCTCGACATCAGGATGTCCCCGGGCAGCAGCGCCGCGTAGTCGGCTGATCCACCGCTGGTCAGCTCGTGGGAGATGTTCGGCAGAGTGTAGGTCGTGTAGCTGCTGGACAGGCCCCAGGCCATGGACACCAGTCCGGAACAGTCGGCTCGATAAGGCCCGCCGACCGCGGCATCGGTCCAGCCCTTGGTCTGGTAGTACCAGACGCCCAGGCCGCCGTCCGCGGTCACCCAGTCCTGGGCCCGCCGGATCATCTGGTCCCGGGATATGGGGCCGCCCATCGCGGGTCCCATCGTCCCCGTTCCGTTCGAGGTCTGATAGCACCCGTCGGTGCAGGTCGTGTAATCGGCGTGGGCGGCGGGCGCCGCCAAGGCGCCGGCCGCCGCCGCTATCACCGTGGCGAACGCCGCAGCGCGGCTCCTGCGTATAAATGAACGCATATCGCTCCTAGTTCTGTGTGCTCAGAAGGGATTGGTGCACGTCATCGGACCGGGCAGTCCGTTGCCCTGCATCTCCCAGATGCAGGCCTTGACCCGCGCTCCGACTCCGTCCCAGTAGGTGTAGGTCGTCACCGAGCTGCCGGTGACCGCGTGGGTGTCGGAGACCTGCGTCCACCCCGATCCTTCGTCGCGCGTCAGGAATCCTTCGCACGTGACGGACGACGTCCCGGAGAACAGGAAGGCCGCGGCGCCCCAGTCGCCGTAGCCTCCGTTGTTGAAGTTCGGCGTCAGTTTCAACCCGACCATGCAGTGGCCGTCGGCGATCGGGATGTCCTGCACCGTGGACAGCGCAGTCCAGGTCTGTGGCCCGACCTGCCCGTCGACGGAGATCCCGGCCTTGGTCTGGAGCGCTTTGACCGCCCACAGAGTGTTGGTGCCGAAGTTGCCGTCGACGCTCAGATTGAATCCGTACTCGCCGTTGAGCGAACCCTGGAGGTACGCCACGCAGGTGTTGTTCTGCAACCCGTAGGACAATGTGGGCAGCGGGGTGGGGCAGTAGGTGGAGATGGCGGGCGTCACGGTCGCATGGGCCGCCGCTCCCCAACTGCCGGAGAGCACCGCGAGTGCGACGGCCCCGGCCAACGCCCACAACCGGGCCGGCCGACCGGCCCGCAGGCGGCGACGTTTCATCATCATGTGGCTCCTCGCCCGTAGCGTCGATGAAGCGCGACGGACGTCATGGGCACATGACCTCATGCGAACGACACACGTCCGCCGCGCACCAAAGGGAATGGGGATCAGCGCGGGCCCGGATGAGTTGTCGGCCCCGCTGCGCCAACGATGTTTCGCCGTCCGGCCGACCGTGTCGAGGCCGATTCCCGAAGTGACGCGAACACGGGTCGGGGAACGCGATGACCTGCGATGACCCGCGGCCTCATGACGACGCCGCGGGCCATCCCCGCTCGTTCTGTTCCGACGAGTCGGTCTGGGGCTACCGGCCCTGACCCAGCGCGCCGGCCGGTGCCGTGTCGGTGGCCGCTGCGGGTTTGATCTCGGTCGAACGTTGGCGGGCGAGAGCGGCGGCGGTCAGAGCCGTGACCGCCATCGCGGCGATGCCGACCAGGGCTGCGGTGGTGTAGGCGCGGTCGTTCGGGAAGAGACGACCGGTGTCGGTGCCGGCGGCCAGGACCAAGCCGCCGATGGCGCTGCCCAGGGAGTAGCCGACGCTGCGGACGACGTAGTTGAAGCTCATCGCGCTCGACGTCTCGCTCTTGGGCGTGGCGGCCAGGATGACGCCGGGCATGGCGGCTGAGAAGCTGCCGACGCCGAAGCCCAGCACTCCCATCGCGGCGAGCAGTTCGGCCAAGTTCGACCGGGCCGCGGCGAAGAGGACGAACCCACCGCCGACGATGACGGCGCTGCCGGCCAGGAGCACGGGCGCGTCGATCAGGGTCCGGACGCGGGGCGTGAGCTTGCCGGCGACGAATCCGAGCACTGAGAACGGGACGAGGACCAGCCCGGCGACGAAGGTGGTCAGCCCGAAGCCGTAGCCGGCGCTGTGCGGCGTCTGCGCGTACCGCGTGATGAGCGTGAGCAGCAGGTACATGCCGCTGCCGCCGATGAACATGGCGATGTTCGCCCCGGCGACCGCCGGGTGCCGGAGGGCCCGGATGTCGACCAGGGGCGCCCTGCTGCGCAGTTCGGAGGTGGCCCAGACGCACAGCAGGAGCACGGCGGCGACAGCGAGAATCACGGCCACGGCGAGGTGACGGCTCCACAGGCTCCGCTGGCCTGCCAGGAACAGGACGAGGAACAGCCCGCCCGCCAGGACGAGCGCGCCCGCCACGTTCACGTGAGCGGAGCGGCCTTCGGGAGCCGCGGGTATGGAAAACCACGCGGTCAGGAAGGCGCCGGCGGTGAGGAACAGACCGAAGCCGTAGGCGGCCCGGACGCCGCCGATCTCGGCGAGCAGGGCGGTGAGCGGGTAGCCGACACCGGCACCGATGATCGAGACCACCGAGATCAGGGCGATCGTCGCGGTGCCGCGCGCCTCCGGAAGATGGTCCCGGGCCACGCCCATCATCAGCGCTGTCAGACCGAGCCCGACGCCTTGGGCCGCCCTGCCGATGAGCAGCGCCGCGAACGGCAGCGGCAGCACGGTCAGCGCACTGCCGGCGACGACGACGGCCAGCGTGGCGAGAATCGTGGCCCGTCGGTGCGGACCGGCTCCGAGCCGGCCGAGGACGGGCGTGGCGACGGCGCCGCTCAGCAGTGCGACGGTCAGCGTCCACTGCGCGCTGTCCAGCGAGACGTGGAACGTGGTCGCCACACTGGTGATCAGCGGCGTCCCGAGGCTGGCGACCGCCGCGACGACCAGCGCGATGAACATCAGGGCGCTGACCAGCAGCCGCGCTTCGGGATGCTCCGGAGTGCGCCCGGTCACCGTTGCGGCCCTTCGCGGTCGCGGTCCTGGTCTTCGAGTTCTGCCAGGTGCGCCAGCGCCGGAAGCGCCGCCTCCAGGGCCTCGATCTCGTCGTCGGTGAGTCCGTCGATCAGCCGCGCGAACGCGTCGACGCCCGCCTGGCGCCGGGCCTGGACGTACGACGTGCCGGCCTCGGTCAGCCAGACCAGCGTGACCCGCTTGTCGGAGGCGTCGCCTCTGCGCTCGACCAGTCCGGATTCCTCCATCACCCGGACCAGGACGGTCATCGCGGGCTGGGTGACGCCTTCGATCGCGGCCAGGTCGGTGATGCGTCGTGGGCCGGTCCTGTGCAGGGTGGCCAGGGTGGCGGCGGACGTGATGCTCATGTCGCGCGGAAGGCGTCTCACGGCTCTGGTGGCCAGCCCGTAGAGGGCCGAACCGATCGCAGCGGAAGCGCCACTAGCGGCGTCTTGACGACTCATGACTGAAGCATACAAGATTTATATGAACTCTTTATGCATCTCGCGATCCGAGGGCGGAGGTCGTGTTCCGCCGCCGGGGTCGAGCATTCTGAGTGTCGATTCGAAGCCGGGCATGTCCGGCCGAGCGCAGGAGGTTTTATGGCTAAGGGCTACTGGGTCAGCGTCTACCGCGTCATCTCCGACCCTGAAGGGCTGGCTGCCTACGACAAGCTGGCCGGTCCGGCCGTCCAAGCTGGAGGCGGGCGCGTCCTCTCCCGGGGCAGCCGCATCGTCGCCCACGGCGTCGGAAACACGCAACGAGTCATTCTGGTCGAGTTCGACAGCTTCGAGCAGGCCGTCGCGGCATATGAGAGCGAGGCTTACCAGAAGGCGCTGGAGGTCCTCGCCGACAGCGTTGAGCGCGACTTCCGCATCATCGAAGGCGTGGACTGACCGGCGGGTTCGGCTGTTACCGAGCATCCGTTACTTGATACGCGCGCAACGCTGAAGGATATAGTTGGGGGGTGGCAGAAGACGGTCCGGCGCGACGTGGGATGCGCGAAGTTGCCAGGATCGCCGGAGTCACCACGGCCACGGTCGGTAATGCGCTGAACCGGCCGCATCTGGTTGCTCCCGCTACGCGCGAGCGGATCGAGGCTGCGATCGCTGAGGTCGGGTTGGTCCGTAGCGTTCCTGCGCGTTTGTTGCGGGGGATGCCGAGCCCGGTGGTCGGTCTTGTGATCCTGGATCTGGGCAATCCGTTCTACGCCGAACTGGGCCGTGGTGCCGAGGACCGACTGGTCGAAGCGGGCTGCACGCTGACGATCTGCAGCACCGACGCCCGCGTGGACGGCGAAGCCCGAGCGTTGTCGGTGCTGGAAGAGCAGGCGGTGCGGGGGATCATCGTGACGCCTGTGAGCCAGGACGCGGCGCGGGTGTTGGCGACCGTGCGGCGCGGCATGCCCGTGGTGCTGCTCGACCACACGGACGATGAGCTCGACTTGTGCTCGGCTTCCGCGGACAGCAGCCTCGGCAGTCGGCTGTCCGCTGAGCATCTGCTCGGTCTGGGGCACCGGCGGCTGGCGTTCGTTCGCGACAGCGGTGCGGTGCCTTCGGTGGAGAAGCGCTTTGCCGCGACTCGGGAGGCGGTGGCCGCCGCCGGTCTCGACCCGGATCGGGCGCTGCGGGACGTGCGACTGCCCGCCGGGCAGCAGCCCGCCGCCGCGGCCGAGACGATCGCGGCGCAGTTGGCCGCGCAGAAGTCCGCGCCGACCGGGCTGATCTGCCAGAACGACGTGATCGCGCTGGGTGTCCTGCGCGGTTTGGCACGCCGCGGGGTCTCCGTTCCGGACGACGTCAGCGTGGTCGGCTACGACGACCTGCCGTACGCCGATCAGCTTGCGCCGGCGTTGACGACCGTACGTCAGCCTGCCGCCGAGCTCGGGCGAGCGGCCGCCGACTTGTTGCTTGCCGAGGACAGTCCGAATCACGTCCATCGCCGCATTGCTTTCGCTCCGCAGCTGATCGTGCGGGGGTCGACGGCGGCTGCTCCCTCGGGATCTGCGCGCCGCGGCTGATTTCGGAC
>JABFXP010000162.1 GCA_013361685.1 Catenulispora sp. | reverse complement strand
GGGTGGTCGCGGCGGTGGTGCCGGCGGCTTCGGAGGCCGGTTCCGGGTCGGCGTCGGGGCCGGGCGGGCCGGGGCGCCCGACGGCGCCGCCGTTCGGCGGGCCGATGGACTCGCTGCCGCCGCAGACCACGTCCACGCCGCCCGGGCAACAGCCCCCGGATCAGGGCGCCGGGCAGCTGAACGTCAGCGTGACGCAGCGCTCGAACACCCCCGGCGAGGTCACGGTGACGTTGTGGAACTCCGGCTCGGGCCCGGTCGAGTGGACCGCCTCGCCCGACGCGCCGTGGATCACCCTCAGCGCGGTGTCCGGGATCATCGCCCCGGGCGCGCAGACCACGATGCGGATCGCCGTGGATCGCGGCGCGGAGCCCAGCACCGCCTGGCAGGCGCACGTCCGCTTCGATCCGGGCGGGCAGACGGTCGCGCTCAGCGGTTCCGGGAATCCCGGTACGCCGAGCGGCAGCCCCTCGACCACGCCGAGCACTCCGGGCTCCTCCACGCCGACATCGGGTCCGAGCACGCCGCCGAGCAGCCCGCCCACCACCCCGCCGTCGAGCCCGCCGAGCACGCCGCACAGCCCGCCGTCCTCCAGCCCGAGTACGAGCCCGTCTTCGAGCGGCGGCACCGGCACCGGCACAAGCTCCTCCGCCAGCTCGCCGAGCGGCACCCCGAGCACCACTCCCTCGAGTACCGGCTCGCCGTCCCCGTCCACCCCCTCGGGCACGGGCACCGGCACCGGCCCGAGCGGCAGCTCGACGTCCTCGGGCGCTTCGCCGAGTTCGTCGAAACCGTCGAGCAAGCCCTACTCGCCCCGTCACCGGTGAGATCTGTGACGCGGCCTCACCAGACGGCCCTCTGAACCACCGGCCGTCCCCCCGAACCGCTCCGGCAGCCCGCCGCGCCGGAGCTCCGGAAGGCGCCCGACAAGACCCAGCCTGTCGGGCGCCTTCCGCTCTCGCTGTGCCGCTTACCTGGTCAGTCGCCGTCCCAGGTGCGCTGTGGCGGTGGTGTGCGGTGCCGCCGTGTTCGGAGCCGCATTCGGAGTGGCGTTCGGAGCGGTCGTCGTGGCCGTCCCGAGCGGCCCGTGGAACACCCCGCTGTACACGTCGGTCGGTCCCGTCGCCGGGTTCAGCGACGCCACGAACACCGTCTGCACGCCGAACGCGCCGGACGGCGCCATGCCCTCGTAGTCGCCGAGCATGTACCCGCCGGCGAACGGCGCCTTGAGCCAGTCGAACTGCGGCGTGATCTGCCGCTCGACTCCGAAGCGCAGGTCGCCCGCGGGGAACGTCTTGACGAATCGGGCCGTGGGCAGCGTCGTGGTGTTCCCGGCCTGCAGATAGCGCAGGTCGTAGTAGGAGATCGTCACCGTCCCCAGATGGTCCACCGAGACCACCGGCGTGAACGCCGGCACACCGGGCTTGCTCACCAGCGCCGGTGCCGACCAGGTCTTGCCGTGGTCGGCGGAGGACACCATCTCGATCTGGTCGTAGGCGCCGCCGCTGAAGTCCGAGCCCTCATACGTCATCCAGATCCGGCCGGACACCGGGTCCACGGCGACCGCCTCCAGGCCCGCCCCGGCGCGCAGCGCCTTGTCCGGCGCGTTCGGGTCCACCTCGGCCACCGAGGAGTCGGTCGCCACCGGCGCCGGCTTGGACCAGGTCGCGCCCTCGTCGGTGGAGGTCACCACCGAGTACGTCGAGCTCACCGGGACGTTCCCGGTGGCGTCGGTGAACGTGATCAGGTTGAAGAAGTCGTAGAGCTTGCCGTGCGGGTCCTCGACCACGATGTTGCCGATGGTCTGCGCGAACGGCGCCACGGCCGCGGTGTCCACCATCGTCGCGGGCTTGGACCAGGTCTTGCCGTGGTCGTGCGTCACGGAGAGCAGCGTCGGGCCGGTGAAGCCGTCGTTGGAGAAGTCCAACCGGTCCCACACCTGGTACGCGACCCCGGGGTGCAGCTGGTCCGCGGTCACGGCGTTCTTGTCGTCGGCCAGGTTCGCGTCGTCGTCGGCGATCACCGGCTGCGCGTACTTCCACGTCGCGCCGCCGTCGAAGGACGTCGCGGCGCCGACGCCGCCCCGGTTGGAGTCCTCGTCGAACTGCAACACGCTGGTGTAGGCGGCCCCGTCCGGGCCGAAGCTCACCCAGATGTCGGAGACCCGGTGGTAGTCGTTGCCCCCGGAGCACTGCCCGAAGGGCAGGACGCCGACGTGGTAGTGGCTGCCGTCGGAGGTCCAGGCGTAGCCGCCGCCGTGTGAGCCGCCGTTGCTGAAGCGGTCCTGCTGCCAGGTGGCGATCGCGTGCCGGGACTGGTGCGGGTCCACCGAGACGAACGGTTCGGTCTCGGAGCCGGGATAGTTGGTGCCGTTGGCGGAGCCGGCCGTGCAGCCGGCCACCGGGTTGGTCAGGGACAACTGCTGGATCGGACCGGTGCCGCCCGCGCTGGCGAACGACGCCGAAGTGGCCAGGGCGGTCAGCAGCGCGGTAGCCGCGACCCCTGCCCTGCGTGCCTTACGTGCTGTGCGCATCCTCGCTCCATCTCGTGGCGGAGGGACTCATCACAGTGCGTGATAGGGCGTGCGTGGTGGCAGACGCACACCGGGAACCCTAGAACGGGCTCCCGGTAATGGCAATGCTCTGATATGCCGCGATCGGCGCGGATCGGGATTCCCCGGGTGATCGCGGGCAACGGTGGTGGATCAGGCCGGATCGGCCGGGTGCGGCGCGATGAGCACCCGCGCGGCGTCCCGGGTCTGGCACAGCCCGACCAGCGCGTCGTAGGCCTTCTGTCCCATCATCTCGGTCAGCTCCGGCCCGTAGGAGATGTACACCGGCTCCCGGCCGACGTGCGCCTCGGTGGCGCCCGTGCACCACCAGTTCAGGTCGTGCCCGCCGCCGCCCCAGCCGCGCCGGTCGTACTCGCCGATCGAGACCACGAGCACCTCGGTGCCGTCCGGCCGCTCGACCCGCTCGTAGGCCCGCCGCACCGGCAGCTGCCAGCACACGTCCGGCTTGGTGCGCAACGGATGCACGTCCTCACGCAGCGCGAGCGCGTGCAGCGCGCAGCCCTCGCCGCCGGCGAACCCCGGCCGGTTCAAGAAGATGCAGGCACCCTCGACGACCCGGGTCTGCTTGTCGCCGTCCTCATCCTTCTGAGTGATTCCCTGCTCGAGTCCGACCGCGCGGAACTGCCAGGTCTCGTCGGTGAGCCGCTCGGCGGCGCGCTCGACGCGTTTGCGGTCGGCCTTGTCCGAGTAGTGCGCGCCGAGCGTGCAGCAGCCGTCGGAGGCGCGTCCGGGGCGGATCCCGCCGCAGCCGGAGCCCCAGATACAGGTCCAGCGCGAGCACAGCCACGTCAGGTCGGCCCGGTAGATCTGGGCCGGATTGTCAGGGTCTGGGAACTCCACCCATTCGCGGGGGAAGTCGAGCGGTACTTCAGGCACCGGGTAAGCCTATGCCGTTGGCGCGCCTGGCCGTGGGAGGCCGGGTAACGTATCGCGATATGCGCCTCGGAGTGTTGGACGTCGGATCGAACACCGTCCACCTGCTGTTGTTGGACGCGCACGAAGGGGCCCACCCCCTTCCGGCGTTCTCGCACAAGGTCGAGCTGCACCTGTCCCAGCTCACCGACGACGACGGCGCGATCCTGCCCGCCGGCATCGAGCGGCTGTGCCACGTGGTGTCGCACGCGCTGCGGGTCGCCGAGGACAAGGGCGCCGAGGAGATGCTGGCCTTCGCCACCTCCGCGGTCCGCGAGGCCGCCAACGGCGACCGGGTGCTGGCCGAGGTCCGCAAGGAGACCGGGGTCAACCTGGAGGTGCTGCCCGGCCCGGACGAGGCCCGGCTGACCTTCCTGGCCGTGCGCCGCTGGTTCGGCTGGTCGGCCGGCCGGCTGCTGGTCCTGGACATCGGCGGCGGCTCGCTGGAGATCGCGGTCGGCCTGGACGAGATGCCGGACGTCAGCGAGTCGCTGCCGCTGGGCGCCTCCCGGCTCACCCACGACCGGCTCAAGGGCGACCCGCCGGGCCCGGAGCAGATCCGGGAGCTGCGCAAGTACGTGCGCCACGAGGTGGCCAAGGCGGTCTCCAAGGTGGCCCGGGCGGGCCGGCCGGACCGGGTGGTGGTGACCTCCAAGACCTTCCGGCAGCTGGCCCGGATCGCCGGCGCCGCGCCCTCGGCGCAGGGCCTGTACGCGCCGCGCTCGCTGCGCGCCCGCGACCTGACCGAGTGGCTGCCCCGGCTGTCGCAGATGTCCGCCCAGCAGCGCGCCGGGCTGCCCGGGGTGTCCCCGGGCCGGGCCGCGCAGCTGCTGGCCGGTGCGATGGTCGCCGACGCCGCCTTCGACTTGTTCGGCGTCGAGGTGGCCGATCTGTGCCCCTGGGCACTGCGCGAAGGCGTGATCCTGCGCAGGCTGGACACCCTTGTAAGCTGAGCGGCGTGACCTTCAGGACCGACAGCGCCGGGACGACGGAGCACGTCATCCTGCCGAAGATCGGCCTGTCGACCTCCTCGGTCTACCCCGAGCCGACCCGGTACGCCTTCGACGTCGCGGCCCGGCTCGGCTACGACGGCGTCGAGGTCATGGTCTCGGTGGACCCGGCGAGCCAGTACCCGGACAAGATCCTGGAGTACGTCGACGAGTACCAGGTCCCGGTGGTCTCCATCCACGCTCCCACGCTGTTCTGGCTGAACCTGAAACGGATCTGGGGCTCGGACCCCTGGGAGAAGCTGAAGAAGTCGCGCGCCGCCGCCGAGCGGGTCGGCGCCAAGGTCGTGGTGGTGCACCCGCCGTTCCGCTGGCAGCAGCCCTACGCCGAGGAGTTCGCCGAGGGGATCAGGCGCCTGAATCAGGAGTCGGATGTCCAGTTCGCGGTCGAGAACATGTACCCCTGGCGGGCCTCCACCCCGGACATCTTCGGCCGCATCCCGCGCATCAAGCTGCCCCGGATGGAGCGCGAGGGCGAGGCCTACTTCCCCGGCTGGGACCCCACCGTGCTCGGCTACGAGCACTACGTCCTGGACTTGTCGCACACCGCGACCGCGCGCAACGACGCCCTGGCCATGTACGAGCGGATGGGCGACAAGCTGGTCCACCTGCACCTGGCCGACGGCACCGGGCAGAACAAGGACGAGCACCTGGTGCCCGGGCGGGGCAGCCAGCCCTGCCAGGAGGTCCTGGAGCGGATCGCCCGGCGCGGCCTGGTCGGCTCCGTGGTGCTGGAGGTGAGCACCCGGCGTGCCGAGACCGAGCTGCAGCGCGAGGAGGATCTGCGCGACTCGCTGCTGTTCGCCCGCCGGGCGCTGGCCGGCGTGCGGCTGGAGACCGAGCCGCGCGCGCTGCGGGTCTCGGGGGAGCCGAGTTCCACACGTTCTGCGAAGGGGTGATCCGGTGCCTGAGTCCTCGATGTTCGACACCTTGGTCTCTGCTTATGCGCGCAGCCGGCCCGGCTATCCGGCGGCGATCTTCGAAGCGCTGCGGGACCTGGCGGGGCGGCCGCTGGCGGGATCCCGGGTCGCCGACGTCGGAGCGGGCACCGGCATCTTCTCCCGGCAGCTGCGGGACCACGGTGCCGCGGTGACCGCGGTCGAGCTGTCCGAACCGATGCTGCGGCAGCTGGTCGCCGACTCCCCGGGGGTGGGCGCGGTGCTGGGCAGCGCCAACGCGCTGCCGCTGCGGACCGGCTCGGTCGACTTCGTGACCTTCGCACAGGCCTGGCACTGGGTGGATCCGGAGCTGGCGGTGCCGGAAGTGCTGCGGGTGCTCGACACCGGCGGGGCGCTGGCCTGCGTCTGGAACAAGCCGATCACCGACGCGCCGTGGCGGCTGGGCTACAACGACCGCATCAGGGAACTGCTCGGCGGCGACCCCGACTACGGCAACGACAGCACCGGCTTCGACCAGGAGCCGCGGATCGAGATGGGGAAGGCCGGCGCGGGCCTGCGGACCGAGGTCTTCGAGACGGACTGGTCCCGGACCATCCCGATGGAGCAGCGGCTGTTGAACGTCACCTCGCGGTCCTACGCCAGCACCGTGCCGGCCGAGCGGCTGGCGGCGTTCCTGGAGAACGAACGAGCCATCCTGCTCGAATTCTTCCCCGACGGAATGGTTGTAGAGGAATACACCACCTGGCTGGGTGTCGTCCGCAAGCCCTGACATATGGCAGCATCCTGTTATGCGTTCCGGGGGCTACGCGGTGCTGCGCTGGGCGGGTATCGGGCTGCTGTCGGCGGCCCTGCTGCTGACGCTGCCCCGGGGTGCGCAGCGCCAGGCACCCTTCCGGCAGCTGCTCGACGGGATCCGCGCCGGGCAGGTCACGACGGTGCAACTGCACGTCCAAGGCACGGACATCTCCGCGGTGTGGCACGAGGGGCCGTTGCGCTGGTACCGGGCCGACGGCCCGTTCGACACCGACCGGCAGATCCAGGAGGCGATGACGACGCCGGGCGCGCGGCCGGTGTGGCTCTCGCACCCGGGCCACGACCGGCTCTGGATCCAGGCGGTCTCCGACGCCGACGAGCCCACCGCGCTGGCTTTCGCGGCGGGGTTGTCGTACGTCTGGCTGTTCGTCGTGATGCTGCTGAGCCGCGAACACTCCTACGCCAACCGGTGGGCGTGGTTCTGGCTGTTCGTGGTCGGCGGGATCGGGCCGATCCTGATGCTTTTCAAGGAGCCGGCACCGCTGCGTCTGCGCCGCCGCCGGGCGGCGCCGCGGATCGCGCTGGAACCGCTCAGCGGCGGGACCGGCCTGGCGTACGCCGTGTTGTGGGCCCTCGGACTGGCTTTGGGGGGCTCGCTCGTCGCGGCGGTGCTGCGCTGAACCGCCGTACCGTGCTGAACTGCGGTGCCGTGCCGAATCGCCGGGCGGCAGCGGGCGCCGGGCACGCCGGTTCGGGCCCGCCCGCGTAGCCCGCGCGGCTCACCGGTCCGGACGCGGGCCGGATTCAGTCCTAGGCTTGGCCTGCTGGGTCTGTTTCTGAGTCAGGCAAGGCGCACGGCGGCTGGAGGACCTGTGGTGTTGCGTCGGACGTTGCTGGCGGCGGCGGGCAGTGAGCGCACGCGCGCCCTGATCGAGCGGTCCCCGGGGTCGCGCCAGATCGTGAAGCGCTACGTCGCCGGGCCCGCCACCGACGACGCCGTCGCGGTCGCCGACGCGCTGATCGAGGACGGCCTGCTGGCCACCATCGACCATCTGGGCGAGGACACCACCGACGCCAACCAGGCGATCCTGGTCAAGGAGGCGTACCTGCTGCTGCTGGAGCGGCTGGCGGCGGCCGGCCTGACCCCGCACGCCGAGGTCTCGGTGAAGCTCTCGGCGATCGGGCAGTCGCTGAGCAGCGACGGCGAGAAGATAGCGCTCGAGCACGCGCACGCCGTCTGCGAGGCCGCCCAGCGCGCCGGCACCACGGTGACCTTCGACATGGAGGACCACACCACCACCGACTCGACCCTGAAGATCGTGGCCGAGCTGCG
>JABFXP010000506.1 GCA_013361685.1 Catenulispora sp. | reverse complement strand
GTGGCGCCGCGCACCCGGTCGGCGGTGGTCGTGACCCGGTCGGCGGTCGTGCTCACGACCTGCCGGCCGACGGTGGCCGCCGCGGCGACGGCGTGCCCGGCGCGCGACGCGGCGTCGGCGACGGCGGTCTCGGCGTCGACGACCTTCTCCCGCGCCCGGCCCTTGATGTCGGTCTTGGCGTGCAGGGCGCCGACCGTCTCGGCCAGCTCCCGGCGCTCCTCGGCGATCCGTTCCCGCAGCTGTCGAACCCCGGCTGCCGAACCGGCGCCGTTGCCGTTCCATTCCTGCGCGCCGCTCATCGGTGCCCACCGTCCTTGATCGCGGCCACGTCGGCCTTGACGCTCTCGACGGACTCCCCGACCGCCGGTATGACGCTTTGAACCTGCTTCTTGCCGAGCTTCGCCAGGACCCCCGCGGTCAGCACCGCGGCCACCCCGACGATCAGCGCGGCCAGCCACACCGGCATCGCCAGCGCGAGCGCGGCGATCACGGTGGTGGCGAACGCCAGCACGCCGATGAACGCCAGCAGGCCGGCCGCTCCGAGCAGACCGCCGCCGAAGCCCAGGTTCCGGCGCTTGTCGGCCATCTCAGCCTGCGCCAGCCGGAGTTCGTCCCGGGCCAGCCGGCTGAACTGCTGGGCGGCCTGGGATATCAGAGTTCCGACGTGTTCGTCGGAAGGGGAAGGCCGCTGGGCTGCGGGCTGCGGCCGGAGTGGAACCTGCGAGTCCGCAGGGGCCTCAGTCCGCGTATAGGTACGGCGCCGGTCGTCGATGCTCATCATCGTCTCCGTTCCTCGGTTGTCCTCGGCACGGCAGCCCTCGCTTAACCGGCGAGCCCGCCGTCAAACCTGCTGGCGCCGCCTCGGGACCCGGATCGGGTGGCTCGACGTGCCAGATGTTCAGGACAGGCCGATGTGGCCCACGGGCAGCATGGGCATGATGAGGGGCGTGCTCACGAAGAAGTCGTCGCGGCAACGTGTGCCGCTTTTCGTACTCGCCGTGTTGGCCTGTGGCGCGCAGGTCTCCTGCGGTTCCGGCGCGCGTACCAGCACCACCGCGGACGGAACCTGCGGGCGAGCGCCAAAGGCCGGACCGGCACAGACCCCGCGCGCAGACCCGTCCGGCGCCGCCGGTTCGGAGACGGATTCCCGCCATTACGCACCGCCGCCGCGGGCCACGCCGTCGGTGCCGCCGCCCACACCCGTCGACGGACGGCTGGCGCTCACCGCCGCCGACAGCGGGCAGACGATCAGCGTGCCGGCCGGCACGCTGATCGAGATCGATCTGACGCCGGTTTCCGGCGCGGTATGGACCGTCCCCGAGAGTTCCGATCCGAAGGCGTTGCCGCGGTTGTCAGCCTCCGGCGCATGCGAGACGGTCAAAGTGGCCACGTTCCGAGCCGTCGCGGACGGCGCCATCAGTGCGTCCGGACCTCGCGGTGACGCCGAGGCGCGGCTGACCATCACCCTGCACGTGATCTGAGACCCGCCCGAGTGGTCCTGGCACCGTGAACGGTCTCCGGTCGGTACCGCTAGCTCGTTCCGAGCCGGGCGCGGATCACCGTCCCGCGTTCCGGATCCGACCGGATCTGCAGCAGATCACACAGCTGGTTGACGATCCACAGCCCGGCCCGGCCCGGGACCGTGGCCACCGGCCGGCGCCGCCCGATCAGCGGGTCGACGATCGTCCCGTGGTCGCGGGCCTCGACGACCACGGTCGTGCCCTCGCACCACATCCGCAGCGTCCCCGCTCCCCCGCCGTGGATGACGCTGTTCGCCGCCAGTTCGTCGACGACCAGGACGGCGTTGCCGGCCCCGCGCCGGCCCAGCACCGGTTCGGCGAAGTCCGCGACGCGGTGGCGCAGCTCGCCGAGCACCGCCAGGTCGTACGCGACCTCGCGCACCGGCCCGGCGGGCTCCTCCAGGGGCGCGCCGAGCATCGCCGGGAAGCTGAACTCGGCGCGCGGATACGTCGGACTCGGCTCCCACCGGTCGTCGGTCAGCAGCGCCGGATGGGTGTCGCGGGCCCGGTCGATCACCGTGGCGGGCAGCGCGGCGGTGTCGTAGGGGCACAGCAGCCGCCAGCCGGGGCCGCCGTCGAAGGCCGTGTTGAGCAGCTGCTCGTGCTGCTGGCACTCGACGATCTCCGCCGCCGAGCGGCCGGCCCACACCGGCTCGCCGACGCCGCGGCAGCCGCGGCCGGCCGCCGTCTGCCGGTCGACCCAGTCCTGCCAGGCCGGGATGATCCGCGCCGGGTTGCGGCCGACCGTGGCCATGTCCAGGAACTCGACCCGCTCGGCGTCGGCACCCAGGGCCGTCGCCAGCAGCCCGGCCCGGGGCTCGGTCACCGCGACCAGGACGGCCTGCCCGGCATCCAGCCCGCCGCGCACGAAGGCGGTCGTGGCCGCCAGGAACTGCTCGTGGTCGGCGTATAAGAACGCCTCATGGGAAAACGCCTCGCGGCGGGACGATTCCGCCGCGGCGCAGGCCCGAGCAGCAAGCTGTTGCCTGCTCACGCCCCTCACCTCCACCGTGGACACCGGCTGTGACACCCCCGTCGCAGCCGTCGCCGCGGCCGCGGCGACGGTCGTCCGCCCGCCTCACCACGTGGGAGACCAGCAGTTGCCCCCCAGAGATGACCGTTTCGGCGCGTGTCAAACCGTACGCATGGACGAAAAATTCAGCGCCCGGTCTCCAGCCCCTCCCGCAGACCGCTCAGAATCCGGGTCAGCAGCCGGGACACCTGCATCTGCGACACGCCGAGCTCGGCGCCGATCTCGGCCTGCGACATGTTGCGGAAGAACCGCATCAGCAGGATCCGCTTGTCGCGCGCACCGAGTTCGGCCAGCAGCGGTTTGAGCGCTTCGCGGTCGACGACCTTGTCGAACTCCGGGTCCTCGTCCCCGAGCAACTCCCCCAGGGTGGAGCCGGCGCCGTCGGCGGTGGACACCGGGACGTCGAGCGAGGCGGCGCTGTAGGCGGCGACGGCCTCGTAGGCGTCGGCGACCTCGTCGGCGGACAGGTCCAGCCGGCGGGCGACCTCGGCCGCGGTCGGCGGTGAGCCGGTGAGCTGGGTCAGCTCCTCCTCGGCGGCGCGGACCGCGGTGGAGAGCTCCTGCATGCTGCGCGGGACGTGCACGTCCCAGGAGGTGTCCCGGAAGTGGCGCTTGATCTCGCCGGAGATCATCGGCGTGGCGTAGGTGAGGAAGGTGGTCCCGTAGTCGGGGTCATAGTTGTCCACGGCTTTGACCAGGCCCAGGTACGCCACCTGCTCCAGGTCGGTCAGCGCCTCGCCGCGCAGCTGGAACCTGCCGGCTATGTAGCGGGCGTACGACATGTACTCGCCGATGACGTACTCGCGCAGCCCTTCGTACTCGCTGTCGTCGGGCGACATCCTTCTGAGGCGGTTCAGCGCGGCCCGGGCGGCGGCCCGTTCCCGCGCCCGCTCCTCCGGCACTGCCGGCGTACTCACGCCTCACCTCCCCGCCGGACGGCGCTTCAGGATCTCGACGTGCACGGTCGGGCCGTCGGCGCGCCAGACGACGTCGTCCACCAGCGCGGAGAGGATGGTCCAGCCGAACTCGTCGGCGTCCGGGCGCGCGACGTCGCGGGCCTGCAGGCTCAGCATCACCCGAAGGGACGGATCGTCCAGGAGGAAGCGGCACTCCAGGTCCCCGGAGCCGTCGGCGCGCACGTCCGGGACGGTGTGGCGCAGCAGCAGGCCGCAGGCCTCGTCGACCGCGAGCCGCAGGTCGGAGACCTCCGACAGGGTGCACCCGAGCTTGGTGCCGACATGCGCGGTGGCGGAGCGGACGACCGGGAGGTAGTCCGGATCGGCCGGCACTCTGATCAGCACGGTCTCCACCCGAGGCCGCCACCGCGGCTCGGCGTCCGGAGCCATGCGCGCCGGACTGGTTTCTGGATCCATTTCCGCTCTCCCGGGGGTCGCTGGCGGGTTCCGTGCGGTGAGCATACCCACGAAGCACGAAACACGAGAAATAATTCAGGTATCAGTTGACAGAGGTGCCGGGATGCCGAAAGCTGGTAGCGCGGAATCCGGCGGGCTCCGCCGGAGGGCAGCGACGGCAGCGATGGCATCGACGGCAAGGAGCCGACATGGAGTTCTCTTGCACTGCTCGTCAGAACGGCGGACTCCTGGTCCTGGAGGTCGCCGGCGACGTCGATCTGGCCGCCCACGTGTCGTTCCAGCAGGCGGTGGACCGCTTGTGGCCGACCGTGCCGGCCGACATGGTCATGGACTGCTCGCGCGTGACGTTCCTGGACTCGATGGGCCTGCGGGTGCTGGTCCAGAGCATGCAGCGGGCGGCCGGCCACGGCTGCGGGTTCGCCCTCGCCTCCCCCTCGCAGCCGGTGCTGCGGGTGCTGGAGCTGGCCGGGGTCAAGAGCCTGTTCTCGGTGATCGGGCCGCTTCCGGAAGCCGAACCCGATCCGGACCCGGTGCTCTGAGGTCGGCGGCGGAGGGCGTTGCGGGCCGCGCTGCCGGCTGCGTCGCGGACTGTGTCGCAGGCTCCTGATCGACCGCGGTCCCGGACCGGTCCTGCGTCCCGGCCGCGTCCCGCTTCGGGAAGACGACCTCCTCCAGGATCAGCCCCACCGCGGTGGCGGCCGGCACGGCGACCAGCGCCCCGATGATCCCCAGCAGCGTGCCCCCGGCCAGCACGGCCAGCATCGTCGCGGCCGGGTGGACCCGCACCACGAACTTCATCGTCAGCGGGTTGACCAGGTGGTCCTCGGTGAAGCGGAACACCGTGTAGTACACCCCGGTCGCGATCGCGACCGGCACCGAGACGGCCAGCGCCACCAGGCTCACCACGATCCCGCCGACGGTCGAGCCGATGATCGGGATCAGGTCCATGATGGCGACGAACACCCCCAGCAGCGCCGGATACGGGATCCCGAACGGCCAGGCCCACGCCATCGTCGCCAGCCCGGCCAGCACCGAGGTCGCCACGTTGGCCAGCATGTACCGCCCGACCTGTGTCAGGATCCGGTCGGTGAGGTCTTCGACGGCCGCGCGCCGGGGCGCCTGCACGAAACGCAGCGCGAACTTCTTGATCGCCGGCATCCCGGTCAGCAGATAGATGGTCAGGGTGCTGACCGCCAGGAGCCCGGCGAGCGCCCCCACCAGCCGCCGCCCCATCCCCAGCACACCGGAGAACAGGGTCGACGCCGCGTCCCCGCCGGAGAAGTGCTGTTTCACCTTCTCCAGCACCTGATAGCGGTCCTCCAGGCGGCCCAGGGTGGAATGGTGGTCGTGCAGCTGCTGGATCCACACCGGCACCGCTTTGACCAGCGCGTCGATCTCCGTGGTGACCGGCGGCACCGCGAGCGCGACGAACCCGGCCACCATGCCGACGACCGTCACCACCACCACGGTCACCGCGAGCCCGCGCCGCGCGCCCCTGCGCACCAGCGCGCCGACCGCGGGCTCCAGGCTCACCGCCAGGAACAACGACAGCAGCGCCAGCACCAAGACCTGCTCCGCACCGAGCAGCGCCTGCCCGAGCGCATAAGCGAGGAGGAGCCCGACTCCGAGCCCGAACCCCATCCCGACCCAGGAAGCGCCTGGGGATGACGCGTCCTCGCGGGTCCGGAAAGGCTCGGGCATCACGGGCTCCTCCTCGGCTGGCGCCTACACGCATGATGGTCGTGGACGCGCCGGCCCCGCCGGGGCGGGGGGACATCGATTCCCCGGCGGGCCCGGACCCTGATAGCCGCGATCCCGGGAGCCAAACGGTTCCGGCGGCACGTGTTCGACGACACGTCCGCTCGGCCCCGCCGCCCGGTTTGACCGGCCGCCGCGCCGGGCACCGGATCGGTCCGGCGCAAGAGAGGACAGCATGCGGCCACCCCGGATCATGGTGCTGGGCGACTCGTTCGCCAGCGGGATGCAGGACGACTACACGTGGCGCTGGCGGCTGGCCGAGCACCTGCGGGCCACCGGCACCGCCGCGGAGTTCGTGGGCCCGCACCACGGAACGTTCTCGATGTATGAGGACCCGGTGTTGCTGGCCCTGGTGGAAGGCCGCGACCTGCCCACCGGCCCGGACGCGGCCAACCCGATGACCGGCGCCTACCGCGAGGGACACTTCGCCGGCGGGCACTGCGCCCGGCCCGGATGGACCGCGCGCGACGCGAAGTCCTCGGCCCGGCGCCACGTCGCCGCGCACCGTCCGGACTACCTGCTGCTCCAGCTGGGCTTCAACGACCTGGCGATGATCGGGCCGCCCGAGCACACGCTGCGGGACCTGGCCGCCGTCATTGCCGAAGCGCGCGCCGCCGCCCCGGAGCTGACCGTCCTCGTGGCCAACCTCGCGGGCACCGCCACGTGGGGCAACGCGTGGTTCCGGGACACCGTCGCGGACTTCAACGCCCGGCTCCCCGCCGCCGTCACCGCCTGGTCCACACGCCGGTCCCCGGTGGTACTGGTGGACGTGCGCGGCGGATTCGACCCCGCGAGCGACACCTACGACGAGGTCCATCCCAACGCCGCCGGCGAGCTGGTCATGGCCGCGGCGTTCGCCGACGCGCTGCGGACGTTCGGCGTGGGCGGCGCGCGCCTGGACCCGCGCCGGATCCGGCCGGCCGAGCTGCCGCTCGCCGAGCCCTCGATCACCTCAGCGCACCCGCGGACCGGCGGCGCGCTGCTCGGCTGGAGCCGGGTGCGGGGCGCCTCCGGCTATCGGATCGCGCTGCGCGACGTGACGGCCGGCCAGCCGCGCACCCTCGCACCGCTGCCGGTGCTCGGCGACCACTGGCGGGCGCACGGTCTTGCGCCGGGCCATATATACGAATTCGATGTGACGGCCGCTCGTGGCGAAAGGCTGGGGCCGGCGTCGGAGCCGCTGCGGTTGACGGCAGGGGTGTGAGGCGGGTCCTGGCTCAGGTTCCTGATTCAGTCTCGCCGGCCGACGACCGCTCGCTCGGCGATCCCGGGCACCGCTATCCCTTTCCGCCCCCGACCGGGTACGATCAGCCGCTCATCAGCATTCGATGATCTTCTGGAGCGGGGGTTCCACGCGTGGTCGAAACACGCACTGGTGATACCGGCATGCCCGGCGACCATGACCCGGGGCTGTCGGGGGCCGAGACGGTCACCGTCTCCTTCCCCTCGGGCGGTTTGAAGCCGACCCTGGTCGAGTCGGGGACAGACCCCGGCGGACCGGCCCGGCGCGGCCCCGACAAGCGGCGGCTGGCGGTGTTCGGCGGCAGCGCGGCGGTCGTGGCCGTGGGCATCGTCGCGGTGGTGGTGGCGACCGGCGGCGGCGGATCGGGAGCCGCGGCGGGGAAGACGGACCGCCAGGATTCGCAGATCGGCTCGGTCGGGGACGCCGCGGGCACCCGGTCCGGGGATCCGCTGGGCGGACCGGCGCCGGGGCAGGGCAACGGCGCCGGGGGCCACGCACAGGGCACGACCGGGGATCCGGCGGGTGCGCAGGGCACGGCGACCGGACCCGGCGGCAGCAC
>JABFXP010000784.1 GCA_013361685.1 Catenulispora sp. | reverse complement strand
GGCGGCTACTGGTTGGCCAGGATCTGGTTGACCGCGGACTCCGCGGTGCCCAGCAGCTTGGCCGGATCGGCGCCGGGGTCGGTCATCGCGGCCGACATCGCGGTGTCCAGCACCTTGTAGATCTGCTGTGCCGCCGGCGGTTCGAGGACCGGCGCGATCGGGTTGGCGACGAACGGCTGGTACTGGTCGATCGGCAGCGTGGCGGAGGTCTTCAGGTCCGCCTGGATCTGGGTCATCTGCGGCGAGGAGACGTTCCAGAAGAACTTCTGCGGCAGCCCGATCGCGACCGGCTTGTCCGAGGAGGCCAGCGCCTTGGCGCGGGCGAAGTCGAACTGGCCCTTGCTGGGCGTGAGGTACTGGAAGCCGATCCAGGCGATCTCGGCCTTGACCTGGTTCGGGGTCAGGCCCTTCTTGAAGTAGTAGACGTCGCCGCCGGCCAGGGTGCCGGTCGCCGGGCCGCTGGCGCCGGGGATCGGGCCCAGACCGTACAGGTTCTTGTCCGCGCCGAGGACCTCGACCAGGTGCTGGATCACGTCCGGAGCGCCGATGAACATCCCGACCTTGCCGGTGGCCAGCGGCGGGAAGGCGGCGTCCCACTTGGGCACGGGCGCGGCGCCGATGCCGCCGTCCTTGCGCATGCTGATCAGCCGGGACAGCACCTGCTTGCCCTGGTCGCTGTTGAAGGCGGCCTTCTTGCCGTCGTCGCTGACCATCTTGCCGCCCAGGCTGTCCAGCTCGGAGGCGAAGTGCCAGCCGCCGGTGTTGCCGCCGCTGTAGTCCTGGTAGCCGGTGATCCCGCCGCCGAGGGCGGAGATCTTGGCCGCGTCGGCCTGGACCTCGTCCCAGGTGGTCGGCGGCTTGTCCGGGTCCAGACCGGCCTTCTTGAACAGGTCGCGGTTGTAGATCAGACCCTGGGTGTAGTAGTTGATCGGCAGCGCGTAGGTCTTGCCTTCGTCCTGCATGTTCTGCTTGACGCCGGGGAGCAGCTGCGAGAAGCCGGGCAGCGTCTGGTCGTTGACGTAGGCGCTGATGTCCATCGCGTCGCCGGAGTCCAGGACCTGGTTCTTGTCGGTGAAGTAGGCGTGGAAGGCGCCGGTCTCGTTGTGCGCCTTCAGCATCGCCGTGAACTGCGGCGGGTCCTCGATCTGGCCGACGTACGGCTTGGCGTTGACCGTCACGTTCGGGTAGAGGATCTTGAAAGCCTGCAGGTCGTCGGCGTAGGTTGCCTTGTTCGCGGCCTGGTCCGCGCCCGGGGCGCCGTCGATGGTGATGGTCACCGTGGCGTTGGGGTCCAGCGGCTTGCCGTCGGCGACGCCGTCGGCGGCGTTGCCGCCGCCCTTGGCGCCGCTGTCCCCCTTGCTGGCGCTGGAGGAGCAAGCCGTACCCGTGATGGCTATGCCGGCCGCCACAACCAGCGCGACCACCATGCGTGATCCGTTGCGTTTCATGCGTGTAACCCCTGACTCGATGGATGGGGATGTGCCGTGCCGCTGTCATCCGGCGTGCGGCAAAGGTACAGCCGTCAACAGGTGCCTGCAAGAGTCTGATGAAACTCTGGAAGAACACGACTGGGTTACGATTGATCCACAGCCGATCCGCGCGCCCGCTCATCGCGGGTGTCAACGGTTGCATATGGATCTCGGATTCTTGCGCGGGTTGGCGCGAACCCATCGCGTTCTTGCCGTTTCTTGTTCTACTCTTGCGACATGACGAGCAGACTCGCCGAGGTGGCGCAGAAGGTGGGGGTCAGCGAGGCCACCGTCAGCCGTGTCCTCAACGGCCGCCCCGGCGTCTCCGAGGCCACCAAGACCGCGGTGCTGACGGCCCTTGACGTGCTGGGCTACGAGCGGCCCACCCAACTGCGCGGCGAACGCGCCCGGCTGATCGGCCTGGTGCTGCCGGAGTTGCAGAACCCGATCTTCCCGGCGGTGGCCGAGGTGGTGGGCGGTGCGCTGGCGCAGCGCGGTTTCACCCCGGTCCTGTGCACCCGCACCGCCGGCGGCCTGTCCGAGTCCGACTACGTGACCATGCTGCTGGACCAGCACGTGTCCGGCGTGGTCTTCGCCGGCGGCCACTTCGCCGAGGCCGACGCCCCGCACGAGCACTACCACCTGCTCCGCGAACGCGGGATCCCGGTGGTGCTGCTGCACGCGGGGGTGCCGAACCTGGAGCTGCCGCAGATCGCCACCGACGACACCGTCGCGGTGGAGCAGGCCTACGGCCACCTGGCATCCCTGGGCCACGAGCGGATCGGCCTGATCGTCGGCCCCCGCGACCACGAGCCCTCCCGCCGCAAACTGGCGGCGTACCGCGAGCAGTGCGCCCAGCGCGGCCGCGAGGTGGACGAGGCGCTGATCGAGCATGCGATGTTCGCACTGGAGGGCGGCCACGCCGCGGCGGCCCGCATGCTGCGCGCCGGGGCGACCGGCATCATCTGCGGCAGCGACCCCCTGGCGCTGGGCGCGATCCGCGCCGTCCGCCGGGCCGGATTGCGGGTGCCGCAGGACGTGTCGGTGATCGGCTACGACGACTCGGCGTTCATGAACTGCACCGACCCGCCGCTGACGACGGTGCGGCAGCCGATCGAGGCTCTGGGCCGGGCCGCGGTCACGCTGCTGGTGAACCAGATCGAGGGGGCCCGGGTGTCGGCGGAGGAGCTGCTGTTCGAGCCGGAGCTTGTGGTGCGGGGGTCGACGGGGTCGGTGGCGGCGCGGGTCGGGGCTGGTGGCGGCGGTTCGGAGGTGGGG
The DNA here is from genome assembly GCA_013361685.1 of Catenulispora sp. GTDB lineage: Bacteria > Actinomycetota > Actinomycetes > Streptomycetales > Catenulisporaceae > Catenulispora. Next base: position 4,741 of record JABFXP010000784.1, on the reverse strand, counting down.
GCGCCCGCTCGTTCGTAGGGCCGGTCGGCGGTCGGGGAACGGCGACCGGCGGCGTGGCGCGTGTTACCGTTTTGGATCCAGTCTGAATGGCTCACGATCCTCTGCGGGAGGTGCATGTGCCCGAGTCGGCGACCCGGCCTCCGACCGCGCAGCAGTTCGTGCTCGCCGAGGTGCGGCGGGCTATCACGTCGGGGGAGTTGCGGCCCGGGGCGGCGATTCGGCAGGAGGCGTTGGCCGAGCGGCTGGAAGTGAGCCGGGTGCCTTTGCGCGAGGCGTTGAAGACGCTCGAGGGTGAAGGGCTTGTCGTCTATCGGGCGCATCGGGGTTATCGGGTCGCCGAGTTGTCGATGGCTGATCTGCGTGAGGTCTACCGGCTGCGCGAGCTCTTGGAGGCTGAGGCGATTCGGGCCGCTGTGCTGCTGCTGACCGACGCGGTGTTCGCCGATTTGGAGGCGGCGCAGGCGGTGGTCGAGAAGGCGGCCGATGAGGGTGCGGTCGAGGAGATGGCGCGGGCCAACCGGCGTTTCCACTTCACGTTGTTCGAGGCGGCAGGGATGCCGCGGCTGGTGCGGATCATCGGGACGCTGTGGGACAGCACCGATGCGTATCGCTCCTTGTATTACGCCGGGGAGGAGAACCGGCGGCATGTCGTCGCCGAGCACCGGGCCGCGCTGGCTGCCCTGCGGGCCGGGGACGCTGAGGGGGCCGTGCGCTGGTTCGACCGGCACCGGGGCGCTGCGGTCGAGGTGCTGGCCGGTCAGCTCGACGGCTGAGTCAGCCGTTCGCGGTGTCCGGTCGCGGCTGCTGTGGCGCCCGCGATTCCCGCAACTCCCGCAACCACTCCCGCACTCCCGCACCATCGGCATCCAACGCAGGCGGTGCGCTGCGGTACACGGCAGGCGTCGACCCGAACCGCACCGGATGCGCACTCTGCCGCACCCCTCCCACCGACACCGCCGCCTCCAGCCCCAGCGCATCCGCCAGCGCGAACGCCCCGGCCACGTCGTTGATCGGCCCGCACGGCACCCCCGCCCCGGTCAGCGTCTCCGCCCAGGTCTGCGCGGGCTGCGTCGCCAGTCGGGTGTTCAGCGCCGCGGCCAACTCCTCGCGATGCGCCACCCGCGACTCGTTCGTCGCGAACCGCGTGTCCTCCGCGAGTTCCGGTGCGCCGAGCGCTGTGCACAGGCTGTGGAATTGCCGGTCGTTGCCGGCCGCGATCACCATCGGCCGGTCCGCGGCGTCGAAGACCTCGTAGGGCGCGATGCTCGGGTGGCGGTTGCCCATCGCCCGCGGCACGGTCCCGGCCGCCAGGTAGGCCGAGGCGTGGTTCACCAGGCCGGACAGCAGTGACGTCAGCAGCGACACCTGTACCCGCTGCCCCTCGCCGGTGGCGTCGCGATGCCGGAGCGCGGCCAGGATGCCGAACGCCGCGTGCAGTCCGGTGACCACGTCCACCAGCGCCACGCCCGCCTTCGTCGGCGCGCCCGGCTCGCCGGTCACGCTCATCAGGCCGCCGACCGCCTGCGCCAGCAGGTCGTAGCCGGGCAGCGCGGCGCCGGCCCCGTCCCCGAACCCGGTGATCGAGCAGTACACCACCCCCGGGTTGTCCGTCCGCACGTCCTCGTAGCCGAGTCCGAACCGGTGCATCGTGCCCGGCAAGAAGTTCTCGACCACCACGTCCGCTCGCCGGATCAGCTCCCCGGCCAGGGCGGCGTCGTCCGCGTCCCGGAGGTCCAGCGCCACCGAACGCTTGTTGCGGTTCACTCCCAAGAAGTACGTCGCCGTCCCGTCCGCCGCGAACGGCGGGCCCCAGGCGCGGGTGTCGTCGCCGCCGTCGGGGCGCTCCACCTTGACCACGTCGGCGCCGAGGTCCGCGAGCAGCATGGTGGCGTAGGGGCCGGCCAGGACCCGGCTGAAGTCGGCGACCAGCAAGCCCGACAGCGGGCTCGGCGCGGAATCATCGGCGGTGAACATGCCCCGCACGATACTGGATCCAAAATCCATTCTGTGGTGGAGTATGGCCCATGCCCTCAAAGCCCGTATCCCCTCTGGACCTGTTCGCAATCGACGGCCTCCTCAGCGATGAGGAGCGCGCCATGCGCGACCTCGTCCGCTCCTACGGCACCCGCGAACTCCGCCCGCACATCGCCGACTGGTTCGACGCCGGCACACTCCCGGCCCGCGATGTGGCCCGCGGCCTCGGTGCGCTCGGCGTCCTCGGCATGCACCTGCACGGCCACGGCTGCGCCGGTACCAGCGCCCTGTCCTACGGCCTGGCCTGCATGGAGCTCGAGGCGGTGGACTCCGGCCTGCGCTCGCTGGTGTCGGTGCAGGGGTCGCTGGCGATGTTCGCGATCTGGCGCTACGGCTCGGAGGAGCAGAAGCAGGAGTGGCTGCCGCGGATGGCCGCCGGGCGGGCCATCGGCTGCTTCGGGCTGACCGAGCCGGACTTCGGGTCGAACCCGGCCGGGATGCGCACCACCGCCAAGCGGGAGAACGGCGGGTGGGTGCTGAACGGCACCAAGATGTGGATCACCAACGGCTCGGTGGCGGACGTCGCCGTGGTGTGGGCCGGGACCGGGGAGGGGATCCGCGGGTTCGTCGTGCCGACCGACACGCCCGGGTTCAGCGCGCCGGAGATCACCAAGAAGCTGTCGCTGCGGGCCAGCATCACCAGCGAGCTGGTGCTCCAGGACGTGCGGCTGCCCGCCGAGGCGCTGCTGCCCGGCGCCGAGGGCCTGTCCGGTCCGCTCGGCTGCCTGGACGAGGCCCGGTTCGGCATCGTCTTCGGCGCGCTCGGCGCCGCGCGCGACTGCCTGGAGACGGCGATCGCCTACGCCCTGGACCGCGAGGTCTTCGACCGGCCGCTGGCCGGCTTCCAGCTCACCCAGCAGAAGCTGGCCGACATGGCGCTGGAGCTCGGCAAGGGCATGCTGCTCGCGCTGCACCTGGGCCGGCTCAAGGACGCCGGGCGCCTGGACCCGCGGCAGGTCAGCCTCGGCAAGCTGAACAGCGTGCGGGAGGCGCTGGCGATCGCCCGCGAGTGCCGGACCATCCTGGCCGCGAACGGGATCACGCTGGAGTACCCGGTGCTGCGGCACGCCAACAACCTGGAGTCGGTGCTGACCTACGAGGGGACCAGCGAGATCCACAGCCTGGTGATCGGCAGGGCACTGACAGGGATTTCTGCCTTCGTGTAGCTCGATGAGGTGATAACGTCGCCGCTCACGGGGGCCGGGAGGGGAACCGGCGGACCTCGTCGGCTCCGGCGATTTCCCCGCGTCGCCGCCGCCGGGTAGCCCGATCGCCTTGCGTATGTTGGGGGACAGGTGATCGGACCCCTAGTGTGTGGACCGTGCGAGGGAGCAAAGCACTGATGTCCGGAGTTCGGCAGCCGACGGGGGCTGGAGACGCGGCGGGCAGGCGCTGGTCATCGGCTCGGCGACGGGCCGGCGGCGCTGCCGCGGCCGGGCTGGCGGTGCTCGCCGTCGTCGCGGCCGGGGCCCCGGTGTCCGCGGCTCCGCCGACCCCGCCCACCACGCCGTCGTCCCCCGGCGCCACGCCGCTGGGGCCGACCGTGACGGTGCCCGGCACGCCGCCGATCCCGCCGGAGGTGAACGCCGGCGCGTTCGTGCTGGCCGACCAGGGGACCGGGACGATACTGGCCGAGCGCGCGCCGCACCAGAAGCTGCGCCCGGCCTCCACGCTCAAGGTGCTGACGGCGCTGGCGCTGCTGCCGAAGCTGGACCCGGCGACCGTGCACGTGGCGACGCCTGAAGACATCGCCGACTTCGGCAGGAACGAGCCCGGCGGGAGCGCGGTCGGGGTGAAGCCGGGGCTGTCCTACCGCGTCTCGGACCTGTGGAACGGCGTGTTCCTGCGCTCGGGCAACGACGCGGTCGCCACCCTGGCGCGGATGGCCGGCGGCGTCCCGGCGACGGTGGACCTGATGCGGCAGACCGCGCAGCGGCTGCACGCCGACGACACCACCGTGGTCAACGCCGACGGCTACGACGCCGACGGGCAGCTCTCCAGCGCCTACGACCTGGCCCTGATGGCCCGGGCCGGTCTGCAGGATCCGGGCTTCCGCGCCTACTGCGCCTTGCAGCGGGCCCAGTTCCCGTCGGTCAACGGCACCACCTACGAGATCGACAACGAGAACCGCCTGCTCGGCAAGTACCAGGGCATGATCGGGGTGAAGAACGGCTACACCTCGCAGGCCCATCACACGTTCGTCGGCGCCGCCACCCGCAACGGCCGCACCCTGGTCGTGTCGGTGTTCGACGCCGGCACCGACATCTACCAGCAGACCGCGAAGCTGCTGGACTGGGGTTTCGCCGTCCCGGCCAGTGCCTCCGGTGTCGACCAGCTGGTGAACCCCGGCCCGCTGCCGCACTCCACGGTCCCGGACGAGACGCTGCCGCCGCCGACCTCCCCGGCCGCCGGGTCCGCCGGGCACCAGCCGGGGGGTTCGACCGCGGGCGACCCGGCCTCGCCGCTGCCGTCGCAGGCCGCGGCCGCCCCGCATAAGGCGGGCGGGCACGGCAGCCTGGCGACCGACGTGTTCAAGACGCTGCTTTACATCGTGGTGTTCTTGATGCTGGCGGTGGCGGCGCTGCGCGGGCGGGTCCTGTGGAAGATGCGCAAGGAACGCCTGGCCGGAGCCGTAGCCGGGACCGGGCCTGGACCCGGACTCGGAACCGAGACCCGGCCCGGAACCGTAGCCCGACCCGTGAGCGAA
>JABFXP010000483.1 GCA_013361685.1 Catenulispora sp. | reverse complement strand
GACCACCACGCCAACACCGCAGGCAGCGGCGAGAACGCCGATAAGGTGAAAGACGCGCCAATGCCCAGCCCAATGCCTATAAGACCGCCGATACTCGTCAGCATCACAGCCTCCAAGAGGAACTGCGCGAGGATGTCCCGTTGCCGCGCGCCGAGGGCTTTTCGGAGCCCGATCTCCTTCGTCCGCTCCCGCACCGACACCAGCATGATGTTCGACACACCGACTCCGCCGACGAGCAGGGAGATCCCGGCGATCGCGGCGAGCACCAGGGTCAGCAGGGACAGGATCCGGCCGATCGTGCCCAGGATCTGGGTCTGCGACACGGCGGTGAACTCGTCGCCCCGGTACTTCCGTTTCAGGGCGTCGACCATCTTCGCGCCGGTGGCGTCCACCTGGTCCGGGGACTCGGCCCGGGTCGCGAAGCCGGTGATGGTCTGCATCCCGAACAGCCGCTGCGCCGCCGTCACCGGGATGTGCACCTCGGCGTCCGGGCTGACGCCGAAGGCGCCGCCCTTGGCCTTGAAGACGCCGATCACCCGGAACTCGACGCCGGACATGGTGACCTGCCGCCCCACGGCGTCGGCGCCGGGGAACAGGGCGTGCGCGGCGTCCGGGCCCAGCACGATGACGCGCCGCGCGGTGGAGATGTCGGCCTTGGAGACGTAGCGGCCCTTCTCCACCGGGCGGTCGAAGACGTCGACGACGTTGCTCGTGGTGCCCTGCACCGTCGCGTAGAACGTGTTCGTCCCGGCGCGCAGGTTCTCGGCCGAGGTGAGGGCGACCGCGACGGCGTCGGGCCGGCCGAGCACCCGGTTGAGGTAGTCGGCGTCGGACAGTTGCAGCCGGGACAGCGCCGGGGTGGTCCCGATCTGGAACTTGCCCGGCGCGACGAACACGATGTTCGACCCCAGGCCCTCGACCTCGGAGGTGACCAGCTGCTTGGCGCCTCCGCCGATGGCCACCAGCACGACCACCGCCGCGACGCCGATCACCACGCCGAGCATCGTCAGCAGCGACCGGAGCCGGTTGGCGCGCAGGGCGTCGAAGGCCACGCGGAACGATTCGGTGAACCTCACGACACAGCCCCCGCCGTCTCCTCGATCAGGCCGTCCCGCACCCGGATGATCCGCCGGGCCCGCGCGGCGATGTCGGCTTCGTGGGTCACCAGCACCACGGCGACACCGCGCTCTTGGTTGAGCCGCTCCAGGATCGCCATCACCTCGTCCCCGTTGACGGTGTCGAGGTTCCCGGTCGGCTCGTCCGCGAGAAGCACTGCGGGCTCCCCTACTAGCGCCCGCGCTATAGCGACCCGCTGCTGCTCTCCGCCAGACATCTGCGTAGGCCGGTGTGTGAGCCGATGACCGAGATTCACCGCTTCCAGCGCCTCGGCGGCCCGCTTCCTACGTTCCGCGCGTCGCACTCCCCTATAGACAAGTGGCAACGCGACATTCTCTAGAGCCGTCGTACGCGGTAGCAGTTGGAAGGACTGGAACACGAACCCGATCGTCTGGTTACGCAGCTCAGCCAGTTCGCTGTCGTTCAGCGACGACACGTCTCGGCCCCGGATGAGCAGCTTCCCCGAGGTCGGCCGGTCCAGGCACCCCAGCAGGTGCATCAGGGTGGACTTTCCCGACCCCGACGGCCCGATGATCGCGGCGTAATCGCCCTCTTCGATCGTCAAAGAGACGCCGCGTAGAGCGTCTACAGAGACGCCGTCCATGCGATAGGACCGAGTGATCTCTTCGGCCTCGATCTGCACTGGCCCTGGCCCTGAACCCGGTGCCATCGCCTTACAGCTTCTGCCCGTCGTGGACCTTGTCGGCCCCGGCGGTCACGATCACGTCGCCGGCGTTCAGGCCGGAAGAGATCTCTACAGAGGTGTCGCCTTGTGCTCCGAGTCTGACCACCTGCCTGTGCGCGGCTCCGGAGGTCACCAGCCAGACGATGTCCTGGTCTCCGTCGTGGACGACCGCTGCGGCCGGAACGCTCAGGGCATGCGGCTTGTCGGCCACCTTGAGATCGGCCACAGCGCTCATGCCCGCGCGGGGCGTCGGCGCCGCCGACCCGTCGCCGAGGGCGCCGGGCTGAAGCGAGAGCCGGACCCGATAGGTGACGCCGCCCCGGCTTGAGGACTGGCCCTGACTGTCGATGGAAAGCACGGTGGCGGTGTACTTGGCGTCGGGAACGGCGTCCAGCTGCACATCCGCCGCGATCCCCGGCGCGACCTTCAGGATCGACGTCTCGTCGACCTGCGCCGTCAGCGTGAGCGCGGAGGAGTCCGTGAGGACGAGCAGCGGCGCCCCCGACGCCACCGGCGACCCCTGCGAGATGACCGTGTCGCCCCCGGCGTCCGCTCCCCCGGAGGCGCCGCCCGACGCGCCGAGACTCCCCGCGGCCCCCGCCAGCGACGCCAGGTTCCCACCGCCCACCTGCGACAGCAGCGACGAGACGTCGACCCCTGACGGCCCGCCGCCCGCGATCCCGCTCCGCAACGACACCGTGCCGGAGATCGAGGCCTTCACCGTGAGCGAGTCCACGGTCTTCTGCGCGATGGCCACGGCGGCCTGCGTCTGGGTCCGCTGCGCGTCGCCCAGCGACCCGACCACGTCCGAGACCGACGCCAGCCCCTTGTTGAAGTTCCCGATCGTGTTCCGCACGTCCGAGGAGGCCGTCGCGTAGTCGTTGCGGGCGCTGGATATCTGCTCCAGGATCGAGGCCTTGATCGCCGGGTCCGCGATCTGGTCCGCCGTGGTCTGCGCGGCGTCGAAGGCCTTCTTCGCGTTCGAGTCCGCCAGCGCCTGCGAGCGGGTGAAGTCCACCGTCGACCCGCCCGCGGACCCGTTCGCCCCCTTCGCCTGCGACGCCGCCTGCGCGTCGGCCGCCTTGGCCGCGTCCAGCTGCGCCTTCGCCTCCGGGGAGTCGATCCGCAGCAGCGGCTGTCCGGCCTGGACCTGCTGCCCGTCGCCGACCAGCAGCTGCGCCACCGAGCCGGAGGCCGCGGCGTCCACCGTGATCTGGGCCTTCGCGGTCACCGTCGCCGGGGCCTCGACGATCTCGGTGACCGGACCGTAGCCGACCGCCGCCTTGGTGATGCCGTCATCGCCCCCGCCGCCGCAGCCGCTGAGCCCGACGGCCAAGAGAGAGCTGACAAGGACCCCCGCTACCACCGTGCCTTGTTTGGTCACGATCCCAATGTAGGTACCGTTTCCGCGCCGCCGACGGCCGGGGTCGCACCGGCGTCCCCCGCGCCCGGGAGCAGCGGGACGCGCCGCGTGTCGAACGCGTAGGCCAGGACGATGATCAGCGCGATCATCACCATCGGCACGGCCATGCCCTCGCGATGCGAGACGCCCGCCCCCCACAGGCCGGTCACCAGCGGTGCCCCGAGCAGGAACCCCAGATAGTTGAAGACGTTGATGCGGGCGACGGCGACCCCGGAGCCCGCCGGGTCGTTCGCGTGCGCCGCCGTGAACGCCTGCGGCACCAGCGGCGACAAGCCGAGCCCGGCTATCAGGAAGCCCGCGAGCGCCATGTACGGCCCGGCCGCCGCGACCACGGTCACGAAGCCCAGCGCGCACACCGCCGCCCCGGCCCGCACCACCTTCACCGCCCCGTACCGCTGCACCAGCAGGTCCCCGCGCATCCGGCCCAGCACCTGCCCCAGGGTGTAGGCGCCGACCACCAGGCCGCCGAGGGAGTCGGAGGACTTCAGGCCCTTGGTCAGGTAGACGCTCCCGGCGTTGGTGACGCTGGACTCGCCGATGTAGGCGAGCGTCATGACCGCGCACAGCAGCAGCATCGGGCGCCACGGCACCGAGGGCAGCCGGCCCTCGGCGTCCTTCACGATCGTCTCGTCGCGCAGGTTCTTGAGCAGCGTCGGCCCGGAGTACACCGTCGCCGCGATCCCGAGCACGGCGGCGACCAGGTAGATGACACTTAGGGGCAAACCCACGGCCGAGCCCAGCGCGCCCCAGGAGGATCCGACGATCGCCCCGGCCGCCCACAGCCCGAAGAAGGCCAGCACGATCGACCGGCCGTAGCGCCGCTCCAGCCCGCAGGCCTGCATGTTCATCGTGGCGTCGGCGGCGCCGACGGCCAGCCCGAACAGCATCAGGACCGGCATCGCCTGCCACAGGTTCCGGGTGTGCGGCACCACGATGAGCACGCCGATCACCGTCGGCTCGGCGATCCGCAGCACCGCCGCCGAGGTCGCCCACCGCATGGCCGCCCCGGCCAGCAGCGACCCGGCGCCGGCCAGCACCGGGACCACGGCCAGCAGGACCGCCAGGGTGCCGTCGTCCAGGTGCAGCTGCTTCTGGATCACCGACACCTTGGAGGTGAGCAGCGAGAACGCGAACCCCTGCACACCGAAGAACACGGAGGTCGCGACCCGGTTCCGGGTCAGCTCGGGCACAGACATGCGGGCAGCGTAGGCGACGTGATCTTCGATGGGAAGGGGTTGCGTGCCCCGGGCCCGGGCACGGGTGTAACGTGCGGAAAGTGCCAGACGACGCGGTCATCGGATGCGTGGGCGTCCTCCACGTCGGTACGCGCGGCCAGCGGGGGCCCGGCGAGGTGGTGGTGCAGGTGCGAGGCGGCAGCGAGGCGTTCATCGCCTGGTCCGAGGAGCCGCTGACCAAGGGCACCCGAGTCCTGGTCGTGGAGTCCCGCGGGGAGCGCGCCGTCGACGTGGTGGCCTTCCCCGAGCCGAGTGACCCGCTCGACGAACTGGACCGGCTGTGAACCCCGAGGGCGCACGGCCATCCCGGACAACGTCCACCCAGACGGGAAGAAGGCTGACCACCATGTTCGGCTACAAGGTGCCCGAACCGGACCAGGCGATGCTGATCTCCGGCGGCCGGCGGGCCCCCAGCGGCGTCCCGTTCCGGGTCGTCATCGGCCACGGCAAGTTCATCCTGCCGGTGTTCCGCAAGACCCGCTTCCTGACCCTGTCGATGCAGGAGGCCGAGGTCTCCGAGACCTGCGTGACCCGCCAGGGCATCGCCCTGACCGTGACCGCGGTCATCGCGTTCAAGGTCGGCAACGACAACGAGAGCATCGTCAACGCCGGCCAGCGCTTCCTGTCCGACCAGGACCAGATGTCCACGCTGACCGCCCGCATCTTCGCCGGCCACCTGCGCTCGATCATCGGCTCGATGACGGTGGAGGAGATCGTCACCGAGCGGCAGAAGCTGGCCGAGGAGGTGCTGGACACCTCCAAGGCCGAGATGGCCCGGATCGGCCTGATCGTGGACTCGCTGCAGATCATGTCGATCGACGACATGAAGACCGGCTACATCGACGCCATGGCCGCCCCGCAGAAGGCCGCCATCCAGCGCCAGGCCCAGATCGCCCAGGCCCAGGCCACCCAGGCCTCCGTCGAGGCCCAGCAGGAGGCCGAGCGGAACAAGGCCGAGTACGCCCGGCAGACCGCGATCGTGCAGGCCAGGTACAAGGCCGAGGTGGACCAGGCGCAGGCGGCGGCCGCGCAGGCCGGGCCGCTGTCGGCGGCCAAGGCCCAGCAGGAGGTGATCATGGCCCAGACCGAGCTGGCCCAGCGCGAGGCCGAGCTGCGCCAGCAGCAGCTGGTCGCCGAGGTGGTCAAGCCGGCCGAGGCCGAGGCCGAGCGGGTCCGCATCACCGCCGCCGCCGAGGCCGAGCGGATGCGCATCCAGGCCGAGGCCGCCGCCAGCTACGACCGCGTGGCCCTGGACCGGATGATCATCGACCAGCTGCCGCTGATCGTCGAGAAGGCCGCGGCCGGCCTGAACGGCGCCAACATCAACGTGCTGAACGGCGCCGACGGCCTGTCCGAGATCGCCGCCGGCCTGGTCGGCCAGGGGCTGGCGATCCTGGACTCGGTGAAGAAGGGCATCGGCGACGAGGACGGGCGCAGCAAGTCCGGTGACGTCGGAAAGCCGCAGGTCATCGAGCGGGTGCAGATCGAGAAGGACACGGGCAAGTAGCACGGCGCGGCGAAGCAGCCGTCAGCGCGCGCGAAGGCCGGTCAGGCGCGGCGGTCGGACCGCGTCCGGGTCAGCGTGAACGTCTCCAGCGGCGCGATCTTGCCGTCCGGCTGCCCGACCACGTAGTACGTGACGTGGATGCGGGTCTCGCCCCCGGCGTGGGTGCCCGGGTCGACGTCGAACGCGGCGAAGCCGTAGGGGTTCTTCTCGTCGCGGACCCCGATCCACGGCGCGTCCTCGAAGACGTAGGTCGGCGTCTTCTTCCCGTTGGAGCCGGCCGCGCCGACCCCCATCAGCACCTTGGCCTTGCTGCCCGCGAAGAACTTCTGGTTGCTGGGGCTGGAGGTGCCGCCGCCGCCCAGGACCATGTGCACGGTGCCCTTGGAGGTGTCGACGGTGCCGGTGTCGGTGGCGACCGGATTCGGGGTCAGCGTCTGGCTGCCGGAGACCACGCCCCGCACCGGGTGCGACCGCTCGTAGTCGTGCTCGTGGCCGCAGACCACCAAGTCCACCTCGTACTGGTCGAACAGCGGCCCCCACTGCTCCCGGATGCCCAGATCGGCGCCGTTCGCATCGGAGCTGGAGATCATCACCTGGTGCATGCAGACCACGATCCAGTCGATGTCCCGGCTGCCCCGCGCGGCCCGCAGGGTGCGCTCCAGCCAGGCCCGCTGGCGGCCGGCGCTGTATCCGCTGACGTAGTTGTCGCCGCCGTCCTGCAACGCGACGTCGTCGTTCTGCAGCACCACGAAGCGGACCGCGCCGACGGTGAAGGCGTACCAGAGCCCGGCGAACTCCGCGTCCTCGCCGTTGGGCGGCAGGGCGAAGCGGGTCTGGTAGGCCTCGAAGCCCAGCGGCCCGTTGCCCTTCTCGTTCTCGTGGTTGCCGGCGGCCGGCATCCACGGCCGGAACCGCGCCGAGCGGGTGTTGTTCTGGAAGAAGGAGTCCCAGGTCCGCAGCCGGTCGGGGTTGATGTTGGCGTAGCACAGGTCGCCGTTGAGCAGGTGGAACAGCGGCGCCACCTGCTCGATGCCGCCCACCACGTCGGCCGCGGCCGGCGAGGCCACGGTGGCCGGGACCGAGCTGTACCCGCCGGCGGCCGCCGGGCTCCAGGTCGTGGTCGGCGTGGCCTGGTCGCCGAAGCTGGTGAAGGTGAACGGCTTGCGGCCGGCCGGCGCGGTGCGGAAGGCGGCGGAGTCCGGCAGGACGCCGTCGTGCACGGCGCTGTAGACGTACGTGGTGTCCGGTCGCAGACCACTGATCCGGGCGTGGTGGACGTACACCTCCCGGCCGGAGACGCCGTCGGTGTAGGTCCGGGTCTCGGCGGCGACGGTGTCCCCGTGGCCGCCGTCCAGGGTGCCGAAGCGCACCCGCGGCCGCCGCACGGAGCTCGCGGTGGCCCACGAGGCGTACATCTCCCGCGCCGGGTCGGCCCCGAAGGTCAGGTGCAGGCCGTCCACCGGCGGCGCCCCGAGCGCGCCGGGGGTGGTGAGCAGCAGGGGCGCGCCGTCGGGCGCGGCGGCCGGGGCC
>JABFXP010000051.1 GCA_013361685.1 Catenulispora sp. | reverse complement strand
GTCGCTCTTCCGATCTGGGCCCGCGCCGGCCATCGCCCGCAGGTTCGCCCTGCTGCCGCCGATCCCCAGCGCGGCGGCGATCCGGCGGTGCGCGCGGTGCCGCTTGGCCGTGACGGCGGCGGTCGCGATGGTGCGGGCCACCAGCGTCCGGTCGCCGAGCGCTGCGGCGGCCTGTTCGTCAGCCCAGCGCTCCACGGCGAACTCGACTTGCACGGCCAGCGGGCGTAGCAGTGGATTGGCGGCGGCGGCCAGGCGGGAGGCGCTGGTGAATACGTAGTGCCGGCCGTCCAGATGAGCCCGCTCGTGCGCCAGCAGGGCCGCGCGGCCGTCGGCGTCCAGGGCGTCGAGCATGCCCGCGGTGACGACGATCCGTCCCGGGCGGCCCGGCAGCGCGTAGGCGTCGGCCCCGTCATCGCCGCTGACCACGACGTCCCCGGTGCCGGGCAGGGACCGGGCGTGCCGGAAGGCGTCGACCAGCGCCCGGCCCCGGCCGGCCGCGAACCGCCCGGCCAGCAGGGTGAGTACGCCCAGTACCAGGCCGGCGGCCACCGCGGTCGCGGTCCCGGCCGGATCATCACGACCCAGGACGCCTTGCGACCAGTGGCCCAGTGATGCCACCAGCGGGATGCGGATCACGGCCGTGGCGGCCAGCAGGCCCAGGGCGACCGCGGTGGCACCGGCCAGCACCACCGCCGTTCCGGTCAGCAGCCACACCGCGTCGCGCGGATGCAGCCGCACAGCCACCGGCCGCGCGCCGAGGGCGGCCAGCAGGGGAATCAGCAGCGGAAGATAGACGATCAACCGCATCAGGCGCCGCCTGGTTTGATCCGGGATGTGCCCCCGCCGGCCAGCAGGCGGCGCAGGAGTTCCTCGTCGTGGTCGGACAGGTCGGCCACGAACCGGGTCAGCACCGCCTCCCGGTCGGCCTGCCGGTCCAGCAGCGCGGACAGGCTGCGCGCGGCCAGGCCGGCCTCGTCGGCCACCGGGGCGTAGCGGAACGCCCGGCCGTGACGGCAGCGGGTCAGCACGCCCTTGGCGTGCAGCCGGGTCAGGATCGTCACGACGGTGGTGTAGGCCAGATCGCCTCCCGCCCCGCTCAGGCCGTCGCGCACCTCGCCGGGGCTCAGCGGGCCGCCGGCCGCCAGCAGCACAGCGAGCACGGAGTTCTCCAGCTCCCCGGCCGCGCGCCGGGACACCGGTTCGCTGGGGCGGTCGTTCGGCATGGGGTGAATCCTTCCCGGGCAGAATGTTTCTACAGTAGTGTAGAAGTTCTACGGGGCTGTAGAGCATCGGGCACCGGCCAGTGTGCCACGCACGCCTCGGCAACGGCACCCGCGCCCGCACCGAAGGCGAACCCGATGAATCCGCCCGGCCCGGCCCGGGCACACGTCCGGGCCGTGATGAAGGAGGAAGGTTGTGAGTGCGCCGGTCCCGCTGCCGGGGTTCCTCAACTCCCTGGCACCTTTGCTGGACCACTGGGGCTACCTGGCCGTCGGCGGCCTGCTGTTCGCCGAGGACTTCGGGGTCCCGGCTCCCGGCGAGACCGTCCTGATCGCAGCATCCGTCTATGCCGGGGCGGGCCGGATGAACATCGTCGCGGTCGCCCTGATCGCCTTCGCCGCCGCCGTGCTCGGAGACAACGTGGGCTATGCGATCGGACGCTTCGGCGGACGGACCCTGGTGCTGCGCTTCGGGAAGTACGTCCTCTTGACCGAGGCCCGGCTGGCCCGCGCCGAGGGATTCTTCACCCGGCACGGCGGGAAGATCGTCACCGTGGCCCGGTTCATCGAGGGCCTGCGCCAGGCCAACGGGATCATCGCCGGGGTGACCCGGATGCCGTGGTCCCGGTTCCTGGCCTTCAACGCCCTGGGCGCGGCGCTGTGGGTCGGCGCCTGGAGCACCGTCGGCTATCTGGCCGGCACCCACATCACCGCCATCTACAACCAGGCCAACCGCTACGCCCTGTATCTGCTCGCCGCCGTCGCCGTCCTCATCGTCGCCCTCGTCGTCCGCCACCGGCGCCGCGGCAGCGACGCCGCGGGCGGCGACCCCGGACCCGACACCGACACCGACTCGGAGGCCCCCGCGCAATGAGAACCCGCCACGACGACCACCGGGAGCCGCTGCCGCTGCGCCTCACGGCCGCCGCCTGCTACGCCATGATCATCGCCATTGTGGTGGTCGTCGCCCTCCAGCCGGTCACCGACGATCTGGGACCCGGGCAGGGCGCCGTCGCGACCGCGCTCGCCACCCCGCTGACGCTGGCCGCCATCAACCGCCACGCCCGCAAGCGCGCGGGGCAGCCGGCTCGGGCATCAGCGTCCGATCAATCCGGCGGACCGCGCCGCGACGGCCGCGGCCGGTAAGCCGCGGAACCCCGGCGTCACCAGGGACGGACCACGGCCGGACCCGGCCGGGCGCGCCGCTATCGCCGCGAAAGACAGGCCGCTGTTCGCCTCGTGTTCATAGGTCGGACCTCGAAGTGTCGGCGGCCCTCCGATATTACTTCTACATCTCTGTAGAAACAGAGGCTCAGTCCGCCCCGGCACAAGGGGCCTGACGTGTCTGGGGCCGCGGCCGTGTCCGACCTGACCTACCTGCAATCCGTGGTGATCGGCGCCCTGCAGGGCGTCACCGAGCTGTTCCCGGTCTCCAGCCTCGGCCACTCGGTCCTGGTCCCGGCCTGGCTCGGCGGGGACTGGAAGCACCTGGTCACCGAGTCCTCCACCGCCACCTCCGAGCAGTCCCCGTACCTGGCGTTCATCGTCGCCCTGCACGTGGCCACCGCAATCGCGCTGCTCGGCTTCTACTGGCGGAACTGGGTCGCGATCATCAAAGCCCTGTGGCAGGTGGCCCGCACCCGCACCGTCCAGACCTCCACCGAACGCCTGGGCGTCCTGCTGGTCGTGGCCACCATCCCGGTCGGGATCACCGGCCTGGCCCTGGAACACCCGCTGCGGACCCTGTTCGCCAAACCCCTGGCAGCAGCCATCTTCCTCACCGTCAACGGGGTGATCCTCGGCGGCGGGGAGCTCCTGCGACGCCGGGCCGCCATCAGCAAGACGCAGTCCACCGACCCGGCACCGGGAACACACCGGCGCCCGGCGGCGCAGACCGGGCGGAGCCTGGACACCCTCCGCCCCGCCGAAGCCGGGCTCATCGGCCTGTTCCAGACCCTGGCGCTGCTCGCCGGGATCTCCCGGTCCGGGATCACCATGGTCGGCGGGCTGCTGCGCGGCCTGGACCACGAGGACGCCGCGAAGTTCTCCTTCCTGCTGGCCACCCCGATCATCTTCGCCGCCGGCGTACTGAAGCTGCCCAGCCTGGCCGGCAGCGCCGGAGCCCACATCCACGGCCAGGTCCTCGTGGGATTCCTGACCGCCGGGATCTGCGCCTACCTGACGGTCCGCTTCCTGACCCGCTACTTCACCACCCGCACCCTGACCCCGTTCGCGGTGTACTGCCTGGCCGCCGGCGGACTCAGCATCGCCCACTTCGCCTAGATGTGCGGGTGCCCGCCCTCGACGGGCAACAGGCTTTGCTTCGCCTCATGGGCGTCAGCTGTCGCCGAACCCGGCCTCGTCGCGAACGCGCCGGGACGGCTTGAACTCGTCGAGGTCGAGGACGGCCGGTGCGTCGGCGGTCCCGGGTCCGCCCGCGTCGATCCAGTCCGCGATGTCGTCGATCGCCTCGGTGTCGCCGACCAGGCCGAGCCAGACCGGGCGTCCGCCGGCCGCGCGTCCGGCCGACGACGGTGAGACCACGATCACGTTGGCCTGTTCGCACACGTCCAGGCAGTCCGAGACCCGGACCCGGGCCGGGCCCAGCCGCTCTTTGAGCCGCTCCAATTGGGCGGCGTGGTCGATGTTCGGGTTCTTCTCGGTGCGTCCGCAGCAGCAGCCCCGGCACACCGTGACCTGGCTCGCCGCCGGTGCGGCTGCGGTCTGCTTCTTCTTGCCGCTCACCGGCTTGGCTCCGTGCTCAGGGCGCGGCGCCAGGCCGCGGCACGCAGCAACCGCAGGCCGTTGAGTCCGACGATGACCGTCGAGCCTTCGTGCCCGAGGACGCCCAGGGGCAGCAGCAGGTGTCCGATCAGGTCCCAGGCGACCAGGAGGGCGATGAAGGTGGCTGCGATCGCCAGGTTGGCGACCACGACTCGGCTTGCTCGGCGTGACAGCGTGATGACGGCCGGGATGGTGGCCAGGTCATCGCAGACCACGACGGCGTCGGCGGTCTCCAGCGCCAGGTCGGATCCGGTTCGGCCCATGGCGATGCCGGTGTGGGCGGCGGCCAGCGCGGGAGCGTCGTTGACGCCGTCGCCGACGAGCAGCACCCGCTCACCTGCGGCTTCCAGCGCCTTGACGACGTCGGCCTTGTCCGAAGGCAGTAGTCCGGCGCGGACGTCGGTGATGCCGACCTCGGCGGCGAGCCGTCCGGCAGCGCGGGCGTTGTCGCCGGTGAGCAGCAGCGGTGCCGTCCCGGTGACCATGGCGATCGCTGTGACGGCGGTCGCGGCGGCCGGGCGCAGGTTGTCGGCGATGGCCAGCACCCCGACTACATTGCCGTCGACGCGCACGATGACCGCGGTCGCCCCGCCCTCCTCCAGCCCGGCCACGATCGGCGCAGCCGGGTGGGCGGCGTCGGTGAGCAGGTGGGCAGGGCTTCCGACCTCGACCAGGCGGCCGGAGATTCTGGCGGTGACGCCCCGGCCGGGGGCGGAGTCGAAGTCCTCGGCGTGTTCGACACTGATCCGCGCCTCGTGCGCGGCGGCGACCACCGCGCGGGCCAGGGGGTGTTCCGACGGGTTCTCCGCAGAGGCCGCAATCGTGAGGAGCCGGTGCTCGTCCAGACCGGAACCGGGCACGACGGCGATCTCGGCCAGGCGTGGAGTGCCCTCGGTCAGCGTCCCGGTCTTGTCGAACGCCGCCTTCCTCGCGGTGCCGAGCTGTTCCATCACCACGGCGGACTTGACCAGGACCCCGTGCCGTCCGGCATTGGCCATCGCCGACAGCAGCGGCGGCATCGTGGCCAGCACCACCGCGCACGGCGAGGCGACGATCATGAAGGTCATCGCGCGCAGCAGCGTCGGCTGCAACGCCGCCCCGGCCAGCAGCGGGATCACGAACAGCAGCACGGTGGCGGTCACCATGCCGATCGAGTACCGCTGCTCGACCTTCTCGATGAACAGCTGCGTCTTCGCCTTGGTCGCCGAGGCTTCCTCGACCATCGCGACGATCCGGGCCACGACGGTGTCGGCGGCGGCCCGGTCCACCCGCACCCGCACCCGCAGCGCGCCGGTGCCGTTGACAGTACCGGCGAACACCTCGCCGCCGACCAGCTTGGGCACCGGCAGCGACTCCCCGGTGATCGTGGCCTGATCCACCTCCGAGGCGCCGTCCAGGACCTCGCCGTCGGCGCCGATCCGCTCGCCAGGACGGACCAGGATCACGTCGCCGACCGCCAGGGTCCCGGTCTCCACGACCTCCTCGCCGCGTGCGGCGAGTCTGGTGGCGGTCTCCGGGGCCAGATCCAGCAGGCTCTTCACCGCCTGCTCGGTGCGGTGAGTCGCGACGGCCTCCAGGGCTCCGGAGGTGGCGAAGATGACGATCAGCAGCCCGCCGTCCAGCACCTGGTCGTGGGTCGCGATCCTCGCAGCCTGGGCCCTGATCGGGGCCGCGTCCTCGGCGGTGCTCACGCCCGGCGGCCGGGTGGTGCGCCGCTCGGCCACGGACGCCGACCTCCCGGCGGCGTTCGCCGCACAGTTCTCGCTGTCGCACTCGTGCTGGCTGCTGACCTACCCGCTGGCCGGCTGGCTCGCGGCCGGGGCCGGGCTGCCGGTCACCGCGATCGTGCTGGGCGGGATCGCGCTGGCCGCGACGGTCGCCGCGACCGCCGCATGGCCGGTCCGCGACCCGGACAAGCTGGCCCACCGGCACGACGACCTGCCCGCCGACCACCCGCACCTGACCGGCGCCGAGGCCGCCGGCGCCGGCTGGCTCCACGACCACCGCTACATCATCGACCAGCACCACAGCACCTGGCCCAAGCCCGCCGCGGCGCGCGAGCGGGACCTCGTGAGCGCCGGGAAGTAGCCTGCGGGCACCCCGGCCGGGACGGATGGAACTCACTCGATGAGCGATCACGGTTACGATCACCCGCACTGCACCAGTGTGAACGCTGGCCGGTTACCTCGGCCGGAGCGCGGACGGGGCCCGGCGCCGGGGGGCTTGGGAGCGTTCGCGCAGTTCCTGGAGCTGGTCCTGATCGGCTTTGATGATCCAGCGGTGGGGATGCCGGGCTTCTCGCCGTGCGGTCAGCTCGCCTCGCTGCAAGCTGGTCATGATGGTGCCCCGGCCCACGCCGGCGGCGACGGCGAGGGCGGAGAGGTACCACTCGTCGTCAGCCAGGGGTCCGGCGGCGGCGTTCATCGCCCGGGTGGTCGGCGAGGGCTGGAGCAGGCCGCGCGATCGCAGCATGTCGCAGACTCCCGAGCGGCCGAAACGATGGCCGGGGTCGCAGGGAGCGAAGCGCCGTTCGTCGTTCAGACGACGGGCTATCTGCGACGGTGACAGACCCTGGGCGGCGAGCTCGCAGACGTGGTCCAGCAGCTGGGGGTAGTAGCTCAGCTGGGTGAGGGTCTGGGCCCGGCAGACTGCGCGGCCGGTGGTGGTCTGTCCTCCGGCCCAGTGGACGGTGATGTCGATCTGTTCGGTGGCCGACGGTCGCGACCTCGACCTTGTCGATGACGGCGCGCACGATCTCCTTGCGGTCGGCGTCGGTGGTGCTGGCGGCGTGCCACAGGCCTGGCAAGTCCCCGGCCAGAGCAGCGATCTTGGCGCGGTCGTCCGGGGTGAGGTGCTTGGGACGGGCGCGGATGAAACGGTCGTGGTCCTCGGTCAGGGCCCGCTGGTCGGCAAGGGCTTGTTCCCAGTCGTGTTCCAGCTGGCGGACGACCAGCCGGTTCTCCGGCTCGGCCAACTGGTAGCAGCGCCGGGCCCGGTCGACCGCGTACTGCTCGTCGGCGCGTTCGGCCTCCAGGCGGTCGCCGGCGGCCAGCGCCACCTCCAGCCCCGCCTGGGCCAGCATCGCCAGCAGCCAGTCGGTGACCTCATCGTCGACGTAGCGGGCGGTCAGGGTCTGGCACCGGTGCGGCTGCCCGTAGGAGGCAGACCCGATGGTGCATGTGTAGGCCGCGGCCCGCCAGCCGCGCTCGCTGTGATATGTCAGCGCCATGCGATACCCGCAGCGGGCGCAGTGGATCAGCCCGGCCGCAGGGCACTGCCGTTACGCACGGCGCCGGGGGTGTAGCCGGTGGGCGCGTTGGCGGCCATCCTGGCGCGGTTGGCCCGCCAGCGCTCGACGGTGATGTAGGCCGGAAGCGCGTCGGGGATCATCACCGTCCACTCCTGCTCGGGCAGCTGCACATGCCCGCTTCCGGGGCGGTCGGCCAGCTTGCGGCGCGGGTCGAACCGGCTGCGACCGTAGACGTAGATCCCGGCATAGACCGGGTGCTGCAGGATGTTGCGCAACGTGCCCCGGTTGGGCCGCCGCCACTCCAGATCGCCCTTGCGCAGACCGCCGTGGATCCGCATCGGGATCTGCACCCGGTGGTCGACGAACCAGCGCAACACCCCGTGGACCGCGCCGATCTCGTCGAACTTGTCGAAGACCAGCCGCACGACCTCCCGGACCCGCTCGTCGGGGTCGCTTGGTCGACCCCGCCACACCGTCGGCACCGGCCTACCCGAACCGGCCCAGCCCCGCCAGATGGGCGTTGTGAGCCGCGAGCTCGGCGGCACCGGCACGAACAGCACGACGTGCTGGGCACGTGCCCGCCACACCCGAGCCAAGCGACCACGACTACACGGAGGCCGCGCCCCGGTGCGGCATCCACGATGAAAGCCGGCATCGAGCATTCTGCTGCCGGACCAGCCAGATCTGTCATGGGGCTCGAGGCGGCTTCCGAGTCGCCGTCATTCTCACCGCCACGCGGCAACCGGTCGCCCGACCGCCGCGGTTGGTGAGGCAATCGCCTTCGTTGACCCGGTGTCGGCCCTTTGCTAGCTTCCTTAGCACTAACCCTGATATCAGAGCTCAGATATCCGCTAGTGAACGTATCGTGCCCTGCTCAGGCGACATCTCATCTGCACTGCTGGCATGCGGTCGACCATGAGTCGGCCCCGTGCGTCGGCGGCGAATCCGCCCTGACAGAACGCCGCTCCACTCTCGTGCGCCACCCCACGACAAGGAGATTCCGCGTGTTCGGCAAACGGTTCGTCAGCTCCACCCACATCCTGTTGTCGCCGCTCGCCGCGGCGCTGCTGGTACTCGGCACGGCGGCCACTGCGGCCGCGTCGCCGACCGCCCCGAAGCCGAAGGTCGCGCAGGCCGCGACGGCCTGCGTCGGCGGCACTGCGGCAGGCTTTGCCTGCAAGAACGTCGACCTGCAATCCCATCTGCCGCTGTCCTCCATCGGCGGCGGATCCGGCAGCGGCGGCTGGGGGTGGACGGACAGCACGACCGGCAAGGAGTACGCGATCGCCGCGCGCAGCAACGGCACAGCGTTCGTCGACATCACCGACTCGGTGAACCCGGTCTACCTCGGCAACCTGCCCTCGGCCACCGGCACGTCCAGCTGGCGTGAGCTCAACGTCTACAACAACACCGTCTACGTGGTCTCCGACAGCAACGGGCAGCACGGTCTGCAGGTCTTCGACCTGACCAGGCTGCGTGGGGTCACCAGCCCGCAGACGTTCAGCGCCAACTCCCGGAACACCGACTTCGGAGCCGCGCACACCGTCACCGTCAACTACGACACCGGCTACCTGTTCGTCAACGGCTCCGACACCTGCTCCGGCGGGCCGCGGGTCTACAACCTGGCGAACAGGCTCGCGCCGAGCTTCGTCGGCTGTGTCAGCGGTGACGGCTACACCCACGACGCCCAAGCCGTCGTCTACCACGGTCCGGACTCCCGCTACACCAACAAGGAGATCCTGGTCGCCAGCAACGAGGACACGGTCACCACGTGGGACGTCACCACGAAGACCAGTCCCGTGCAGCTGTCCCGAGTGAGCTACTCCGGCTACGGCTACGTCCACCAGGGCTGGTTCACCACAGACCAGCGCTACTTCCTGGAGGACGACGAGACCGACGAGGTCAACAACGCCCACAACACCTACACCTACGTCTGGGACATGACCTCACTGACCAGCCCGGTGCTGCTGGGCCACTTCACCGGACCGACCGCGGCCAGCGACCACAACCAGTACGTCAAGGGCAACTACAGCTTCCAGTCCGACTACAAGGCCGGGCTGCGCATCATCGACCTGACCAACGTCGCCACCCCGGCGAGCATGACTGAGGCCGCGTACTTCGACACCTATCCGTCGAACAACAGCAACGGCTATGCCGGCACCTGGAACAATTACCCGTACTACCCGAGCGGCAATGTCGCGGTGTTCGACATCCAGGGTGGTCTGTTCGTCGTCCATCCGAACCTCGGCACCCCGGTCGAAACGGTCGCCGTGACCAACCCCGGCAACCAGACCACCACGGTCAACACGGCCGTTTCCCTGCAGATCTCGGCGACGGACTCGGCCGGCAAGCCGCTCACCTTCTCGGCCACCGGCCTTCCGGCGGGTCTGTCGATCAGCGGCAGTGGCCTGATCGCCGGAACCCCGACCGCCACCGGCACTTCGAACGTGACGGTGACGGCGATCTCCGGCACCGCGAACGGATCGGCCTCGTTCACCTGGACGGTGAGCCCGGTCGTCACCGGCGGCATCGTCAACGGCGGCTTCGAGAACGGGAACCTGTCCGGCTGGACGGCCACCGGCGCCTCGGAGACGGTGACCGTTTCCGGCCCGCACTCGGGCACGTACGCGGCGATGCTCGGCTCGACGGCCATCACCAACGGCGCCTCCACCATCGCCCAGACCTTCACCGCCCCGACGGGCACCACGACCCTCGGGCTCTGGTACGACGTGGTCTGCCCGGACACCGTCACCTACGACTGGGCCACGGCCACGTTGAAGGACAACACCACCGGCACCACCACCACGGTCCTGGCCAAGACCTGCGTGGCCGACTCCGGCTGGGTGCACAAGACCGCCGCGATCACCGCAGGACGCTCCTACACCCTCACGCTGACCAGCAGGGACGACGACTACGTGGGTGACCCGACCTACACCAAGTACGACGACGTGACCCTGAGCTGAACTCGATCGACGCTCCGACCGCCCGAGCAGGTCCCGGAGATCATCCGGGCCCTGCGAAGGCAGCCGCCGCATACCTTGCCGGCGGCCTTATCCAGCGGCACCACCCGGCGAGATCGCCATTGCGGGGTCCCACGCTCCTGCCCGCAACCGGTCGCTCTCGCCGTGAACCCCACCCCCACGATGCAAGGAGGAAGTCCATGCGATTCCGTCTGATGGCGGCGGGAGTCGGCGCGACGGCTCTGATAGCCACCGCCCTGACGAGCGCCCCGGCGCAGGCCAACCACGCCTGGTCCGACTACCACTGGGCCCGCACTTCCAACCCGTTCGCCCTCAAGCTGGACAACAATGTCACCTCGGGCTGGTCCAGCTACCTGAGCACCGCCTCCTCGGACTGGACGAAGTCCGACAAGCTCAACACGTCCGTCCAGAGCGGATCGTTCGGCAGCAAGAGCACCTGCAGCCCGACCACGGGCCACGTCGAGGTCTGTAACTCCACGTACGGCAACACCGGCTGGCTGGGAGTCGCCTCGATCTCCATCACCACCGGCGACCACATCAGCCGCGCCTACGTGAAGATCAACGACACCTACTTCAACCAGGCGCAGTACAACACGGTGCCCTACAAGCACCTGGTGATGTGCCAGGAAGTCGGCCACACCCTCGGTCTGGACCACCAGGACACGAACCAGACCAACCCGAACCTGGGCACCTGCATGGACTACACCACCAACCCCGCAGGGCCCCCGTCCAACGAGCACCCGAACTCGCACGACTACGCGGAGCTGGACACCATCTACGCGCACTTGGACTCGTTCAACACACCCACCCTGGTCGGCGCCGCCGCCGCTGAAGCCGACCGCGCGCAGGGCGCCTCGAACGAGACCCCCGCCGCGTGGGGCAAGCTCATCGAGGGCTCCGCGTCGCGCGGTGCGGGTACCTTCGTCCGCGATCTCGGCAACGGCAACGCCACGATCACCTACGTCACTTGGGCTCAATAGGAGCCCTGCCGCACTGAGCCGAAGGGGCGGGTGATCCCGCCCCTTCCGGCCGGGGCAAGGAGGCATGGTCCGCGCCACGACGCCGGAGCTACGATGCTTTTCGACCCGAGCGTGCCGCGTGACCCTTGAGGAGTGACGGTGAAGGTGAAGCCGCTCGGCAGCCTGGAGGCCGAGATCCTGGACCGGCTGTGGACCTGGCGGCGCCCTGCCACGGTGCGCGAACTGGTCGACGATCTCAACCTCGTCCGGCCCGTCGCGTACACGACGGTGAAGACCGTCGCCGAGATCCTGGCCCGCAAAGGTATTCTGCACCGGGTCAAGCGGGGCCGGGTCTGGCTGTATGAGGCCGTTCTCACCCGCGAGCAGCACACCGCCACATTGATGCTCAACGTCCTGGGCACGAGCCGGGACCGTTCGGCGGCGCTGGCGCAGTTCCTGCGGCAGAGCACTGCCGACGACGTCACCGCGATCAAGGCTCTGCTCCGCGAGCACGACGCGGAAGCCGAGCGGTGAACGAGGCGACGGTGCTCGCGGCCTATGCGGGCATCGTCGGTCTGGCGGTGCCGTGGTCGCTGCGGCGAGCCCGTTGGACGTATCAGGCTCCCGGGCTCGCGATCGGGCTGTGGTCTGGTCTGCTCCTGTCCTTCACCGTGACGTTCGCTCTGCTGCTTCACCATTTGGCGGCCCCGCGCGAGCCATTGCACGATGGCGCTCTGCGCCTGCTGCATTCGTGTACTGATGCTGATGCGGTGCTGTACAGCGGACCGGGCAGTGACACGGCCCAGGCGCTCGCGCCGCTGGTTGTTTCGGGCTGGCCGCTGGTCTGTGGTGCGGTGGCCCTTGGTCTGGCCCGATTCCGTCGGCACAGCCACGCCGGCCTCCTCGATCTGGTGGCTCGCCCGGCTCCGGATCTCGATGCCGTAGTGGTCGACCACGCCACGCCGGCGGCCTACTGTCTGCCTGGCCGGGCGCACCGCGTCGTCGTGACCCGCGGCGCGGTCGTCGAGCTGACGGCGGCCGAGCTGCAGGCCGTTCTCGCGCATGAGCGTGCGCATATCCGAGGACGGCACCACCTCGTCGCCGCGATGCTTCGGGCGTTCCGCGTGGCGTTCCCCGGCCTTCCGCTGGCCCGCGCGGCCTACGAGCACGCGACCGTGCTGCTGGAGATGGCCGCCGACGACCGCGCCCGGCGCGGGCGCGACCCGCGCGATCTGGCCTCGGCGATGTGCAAGATCGCCGCCGGGCGGGTTCCGGGCGCCGGACTGGCGGCGGGCAAGACGGCTGTCGTGCGCCGAGCCGAACGGATGCTGCACCCACCGCAGAATCCGCACCCGGTGACGATGGCCGGTGCCGGGCTGCTCATCCTCGCGGCGCCGCTCCTTCCCATCCTCTTCGCATGCGGCCCACGGTGACCGGTTCCGCAAACGTCACCGAGTCGCCGACACCTGATAGAGGTACAGAACTCCGTCATCATGAAGAGCCGCGACGGCCTTGGCGACGTCGTAGCCGCTGACGGCCACGATGTCGCTGCCGGCCGCGACATAGGTGGCGTCGCCGTCCTGCAAACGGTAGGAGGGATCCACATGCGGGTGGCTGTTGATGCTGCACAAGACGTGGCCTACCGCACGACCGGCCGTCGCCGAAGGTACGACGGTCGACGTGGCGATGTAGTCGCGGCCGTCGAACCGGATGGTGTCGACGTAGTCGATCTCCACAGCGTGGACCTCCCCATGGGAGTCGGGCGTCGTGGCCATGGGGCACGGGCAGGCGTGGTCGCCGGCCGGCGACGTCGAGGCCGTCCCGGACGCCGAAGGAACGGACGACGCGCGCGGCTGTGCCGCTGGGCTCGCCGAACCAGTGGCGCGCGAGGCGCACCCGGTGGCCGCAATGGCGAGGACACAAACGGACACCGTCAGCGTGGTCCTTCGGGGCATGGATTTCTCCTCGGCGAGCCGAACCGGGCGATATGCAGGTTCGACGTTGCCGGCGCAGAAATGGTTCCACGCTCATGGGACGCCCGATTGTCGGTCAGCGGGTCGTCGAGAGGGCCGGTTGCGGAACTGCTCCGGCAGCGCGGCATCGACGCAGGCCGCGGCGTCCGGCAGGCAGGTGCGAAGGCCCTGCCGGGTGACTATCAACAAAGTCAGGCTCCGCCCGGTCTCGTCGTCGATCGGGAAGCTCACCTCGGGGTAACGGGCGGCAAAGGCCACCACGGCGGCGTCTAGTTCCAGTCGGCTCCTGGCATCGCCGGCCGCGACGGCCCCGGCCGGGCACAAGGCGTTGATGCCGTGAAGGACGTCGCGGACACACGCGGTGGGCCTCGGGCAGGTCAGCGCATCACGTTCGTCGGCGTGGTCAGCGGGCAGTAGTCCATGCCGGTCGCGGCCACCGCGGGCTCGGCAGCGATCACGAACGGCACCATCAGCAGTGCCACGGCGGCGGCCAGACCGAGGCGGGCCGCCCAGCGCGGCAGCGGGCGCCGTCCGGCGATCAACCGGCGGATGCGGTCGGCGACGTCGCCTCCGGCGGCCAGTGCCATCGCCGGTGCGCCGGGCCCGGCCATCGACAGCAGCGCTTCGGCCAAGGTGAGCTCGTCGCTGGTGGCGCACGCGGCGTCGTCGGCCGCCAGCTCGACCAGGCGGGCGGTCTGCGAGGCGGCCATGGAGAACAGCCCGATTCGGGGAAACGCCGCGGCGAGCGCGGCGGTGAACGCCAGGGCCAGGTGGTGCCGGCCGCGCACATGGGCGCGCTCGTGGGCGATCACCGCGGCCAACTCGGCCGGGCCCAGGGCGGCCAGCGCCGCCGAGGTCAGCACGATGCGATGGCCCCGCCCAGGCAGGCAGTACGCGGCCGGGCGGTCATCGGGCACGACGGACACGCCGGTCTCCCGATCCAGCGCACCGACCAGTGCCACGGCGCGCCGGTGGCGGGTCCGCTCCCGCCGCGCCGATGTCAGGTGCGAGCCCAGGCACCAGGTCACTCGGGCGAACACGGCCAGTGCCAGGACTGCGCCGGCGATGCTGACCGCGGCGCCGCCTGGGGTGGCGTACTGCGCGCGCAGCGCCATCACGCACGCGCGAAGCAGCATGGCCAGATCCCCGCTGATCCGCATCGTGGGTACGGCCAGGGCCAGGCCGGCCAGCATCGCCGAGGCGACCACCGCCAGGCACAGCGCCTGCCAGCAGGCGATCGCCAGGCGCGGCGCGCGAGCCGTCCACGAAGCGCAGGCCAGCAGGCGGGGGCCGGCGACGGCCAGGACGAGCCCGTAGCCGGCGAGGATCAGCGCGATCTTCATATCGCCTCGCCCGGGGTACCGACGCCGATGAGCTGACCGGCGGCGCTCACGGCGTCCGCGCTGTCTTTGCGGCGGCCAGCGCGGTGCGCAGCTCATCAGCCTCGGCCGGATCCATCTGCTCGACCAGCTTGACCAACGTGGCGGTGCGATCCGCGCCGGAGGAGAAGACCTGGTCGATCAGGGAGGCGGCGTAGTCCTCGCGGGAGCGCACGGCGGTGTAGCGGTACGCCCGACCGTCGCGGGCCCGGGTCAGCCAACCCTTGCGGTGCAGGATCTCCATCACCGTATGCACCGAGGTGCGAGCGATCGGCCGCTCGGCGTTGATCGCATCGCGGACGTCCCGCACCAGCACCGGGCCGTCGGTGGACCAGACGAATTCCATGATCGCCGACTCCAGCTCGCCGAAGCCACGCACCGTCTCGCCGCTGGTCATCACACCGCCCTCGATTGTCCTAACCGGCTTGGGACTACCAGCACCCTACTGCTCGGCTCCGCGTGCCAGTGGTCAGCGCCGACACTATCGTCTAATCTTCTTAGACGTTTAGGATGTCGATTCGGGCGGGCCGGGGTCCGGCCCAACGGCCGCAAGGGAGCAGGCATGGCCACCGGGAAGAACACGAGAGCCGCGGGTGCCGCGGCGCGAGAGCGGGTGGCCGCTGCGCGGGCCGAGGCGGAGCGCAAGACACGCCGCGGCAAGGTGATCTTCCGCGGCACACTGGCGGTGCTGCTCGTCGGCGGCATCGGCAGCCTGACCGCGGTCATGCTGGCCAGCCAGAAGAGCGACACGATTTCCGGTGTGCAGTCCATTTCCGTAGCGGCACAGCCCAAACACGTCACCGGCTCCGTGGTCTACCCGCAGACGCCGCCGGTCGGCGGCGACCACAACGCCACCCCGCAGACCTGCGGCGTCTACACCTCTGCGGTCACCAATGAGAACGCCGTGCACTCCCTGGAGCACGGCGCGGTGTGGATCACCTACCAGCCCGGTATCCCCGCCACGGACATCGCCGCCCTCACCGCGGATGTGAAGGGCAAGGACCACCTGATGCTGAGCCCCTACCCAGGGCAGCCGGGGCTGATAACGCTCAACGCGTGGGGCAAGCAGCTCAACGTCGGCTCGGCCTCCGATTCCCGCATCGCCAAGTTCATCAGCAAGTACGTCAACGGCCCGCAGACTCCCGAACCGGGCGCGGCCTGCTCGGGCACCGGCAGCCCGGTGGGCTGAGCCAGCCCGCCGATACCGGTCGAAGCAGGCTGCTGCCACCGGTCTTCACCTGCTGGACGAGCTGGCCGGCGTCGGCCGGCAGACCCGTGGCCTCGGGCCCGAGCGGGACCGCGGTTTCCGGGAGGGCAGTCCTGCGGTGACATGGTCGACAGGACTGCTCGGATACGGCAAACATCGTCGTAGCCTGCCGGCGGCAGACTACGACGATCAACGTGTCGGCAGTTGTGCCAACAGCGTCTGCATGCGCTGGACGTCGGCGGTGTGTTGCTGCAACTCGGCTTGGGCGAATGCCTTGACGGCGTCGTTGCGGCCGGCCGCGACTTCGGAGCGGCTCATGGTGATGTCGCCCTGAATGTTCGCGATCATCAAGGTGACGAACGTCCGGTCGTAAGCGGCGCCTTTGGCCTGGCCGAGTTTCGTATCGTCCTGGCTGCCGATGAACCCGGGGATGGCGCCGTTGGAGTCGCCGTGGTCCTCCTTCATGGTCAAGCCCGGTTGGTCTCCGGCAGCCTTCATCCAGACCACGTTCTGGTCGAACATCCCGCCTCCGTGCGCAGACAGCGTCGCGGCCAGAGCTTTGACCTCCGGGGAGGCGGCGCGAGCGGCGGCCTGCAGGGAGTAGGACGTGAGCTGGCCGTGGAGCTGGTTCATCGGACCCAGGTAGTCGGCGTCCGCCTGGTTGTAGGGCTCCGCCTTCGGTGCCGCCTTCCCCGTTGATGTCCCGCACGCCGCCAGGAGAACCACGGCCGCGAACGAACCGGCCAGACTCGCGAACTTCAACATTCGGTGCCCTTCCTAACCCATCGGGATGTGTGGCTCTTGGAGAACGGAGACGCTGCCGGTCAGTCGGTGAGACCGGTCTGGAACCGGCGCAGCCGCAGGCTGTTGGAGACGACGAACACCGACGACAGCGCCATCGCGGCCCCGGCGATCAGCGGGTTGAGAAGACCGGCGGCGGCCAGCGGCAGCGCGGCGATGTTGTAGGCGAAGGCCCAGAACAGCGTCATCCCGCCGATCACCAGCTCGATCCGCGAGGTGTCCAGCGGATCTGCGGCGACGGTCGTCAAGGCCGACGGCGTGGACATCGGGCTGCTCCTTCAACGACGGGTGGGCAGACCAGCGGCGGCAGGCGCGGTTCGGAGCCCGCGTCTGCCGCCGGCGCCCTGGATCAGGCGACGAGCTGGTAGCCCGCCTCGTCGACGGCCGCCTTCACATCCGCTTCGGCCAGCCGCGCGGAGCTGGTGACGGTGACCTGGCCGGTGGCCAGCTCCACCTCGACCGCGCTGACCCCGGCTATGGCGCTGACTTCCTCGGTCACCGACTTCACGCAGTGTCCGCAGGTCATGCCGGACACGGTGTAGACGGTGACGGTGTGGTCGGTGGTCGAGCCGGTCACAGGGTTCTCCTTCGAGGCGGTGGTGTCATCGGTCGGCGCCGCGCAGCAGGCGCAGCCGCCGGCGGCTTCCTCGGCCGGTACGAGCGTGAGCTCGGTCATCGTTTCCTCCGTAGGTGGTTCAAGCGGTTCGTATCGGCGGTGCGGAAGGTCAGGAGCGGACCAGCCGCGCGATAGCGTCGGTGGCTTCCTTGACCTTCGCCGTCGCGGTGTCGCCGCCTTCGGCGACCGCTCCGGCGACGCAGTGGGCGATGTGCTCCTCCAGCAGCCCGATCGCGACCGACTGAAGGGCGCTGTTGACCGCGGAAATCTGCGTCAGGACATCGATGCAGTACTTGTCCTCGTCGACCATTTTCTGCAGGCCGCGGACCTGGCCCTCGATCCGACGAAGCCGCTTAAGGTAGTCGTCCTTGCGGGCGGTGTAGCCGTGTCCGTCCATGTCTGCCTCCTCCTTGATCGGCGGGACCGTGCTTCGGGGATATAACCATACCCCCCTACCGTATGTAAGAAGGTATGGCCCTGGCCTGTACTGGAAGTGATGCCGATCACGGGCCCGCTCCGCGGTGCCACCGCGGAGCGGGTGGCACCGCAGATCGCCGCGCTGGTCAGCCCACGTGCACCGTGATCGCCGCGGTGTGCAGCACGCCGCCAGTCTGGAACTGCACGAACAGTCGCCAGTCGCCGGGCTTGGGCAGGCTCGCCTGGAACGTCAGGTCCGGCCCGCCGGTCCCGGTCGCGGCCGCGCCTTCGGGGTGCAGGTGGGCGAAGGCCAGATCCCCGGCGTGGAAGGCGGACAGGTGGGCGTAGGTGTCCAGGTAGGGCTGCAGGTCGGTGACCGGTGTGCCGCCCTTGCTGATCGAGACCTTCAGCGGCATCGCCATGCCCGCCATCATCTGGCTGGCATCGACGGTGACGGTGTAGCCGTCGACCGTGGTGGACGGTGCCGGTGCCGGCAGCGGGCTCGAGCTCGCGGTGCCGGGTGCGGTGACCGGGCTGGACAGCACCAGCGCCACCGGCTTGCTGTCTGCGCCCTTGGTGATGAATGAGGCGAAGACCCGGTAGGCGCCTGGTTCCGCGGCGGTCAGCGGCGCGGTCCATGTCCCGTCGGCGGCCATGGTCGGATGGACGTGCTGGAAGCCGGTCAGGTCCGAGCGGACCAGATAGAAGTGCATGAGCTTGGTCTGGTCCGGCTCGAAGGCGGTCACCGGCTTGCCGTCGGCGCCCAGGATCCGGAAGGAGAAGCCGCCGGAGCCCAGCGTCGAGGCCGTGGGTGCGAAGGTGAAGCCCTGGCTGCCGGCGGTCAGGCCGTCGCCGGTAGGCATCGGCTCGGAGCCCATGTCCATACCGGGCATCGACGATGCGGTCGAGGTGCCGGCGCCAGCAGTCGCGCCAGATGGCGACGTGGCGGCGAACGAGGGCATGGTCATCCCCGGCATTCCGGAGCCGCCGTGCGAACTGGAGCTGGAGCTGCCACAGGCCGCGACCAGGGACAACCCGGCGGCGCACACGATGGGCAGGATGAGGCGACGGTGCGTGAAGGTACGCATGGAAGTTGGTTTCGACTTTCTGATGGCGCGCGATCGCGCGGTGAACAGGACGCGGCGGCACCGCCGGTTTCCCGGCGGCGCGGTCCTGTCACGTCCGGCACACGCCCATAGCGCACAGTAGATCTGTCCCGGATCGGGGTGGGCCGTGGGCCGATCCGCGTCGAACGCCTGCGATCACTCGCGCGACGCCCGACAGGCGCCATGCCAGCCCTGCAACGCACAGGCCGAGTGCGAGCAACAGCCCGCTCAGACCGTCCGGTCGCAGCGGGATGCACGAATCGCCGGTCACCACGGATTCGTCGGCCTTGTCCTCAGCCGTCACCGCCGGCGTCGATGCCGGATCGCTTTGCACCACCCCAGCAGCCATCACGGGGGCGATCATCCCGGAACCCATCACGTGGGACGACTGAGCCGACAGGCTAGGAGACATCCCGCCATGACAGCCCGCGCTGCCGACCGCCGACACTCCGTGCATCAGGAAGAATCCGACCAGCACCGCGAACACCAAAACAGCCCTCTGCCACGCTCGCCGTATCGGCGGCGCGGCGGGATGCGGCGTCGGGTCGGTCATCGGTCCTCGCGTGCCGTCAGGTGATCACAGAATGATGTCGTCAAGCGCGTCGACGTCACTCTAGCCGCGACCCGACTTGTCGGCGCGAACCCGGCTGGTGTCGGCTTCGCGCGGCTCGCCGATCCGCAGCCGGTCCAACCTGGCAGGCGCCGCGCGGACAGCTGGGTCTTCCGCGGACGGACCGCCCTGACGGATCCAGACACACATGGCCGCGGTGTCCTCCGACTCGAGGACCTGGCCGAACCAAAGACGCCGCCGTCCCGCGCTAGCACCGCGACGGCGCAGGAGGACGACGTTGGAGTTCTCGCACGCCCCCAGACAGTCCGCGACGAACAGGCGGGCACTGGGAGCGTCGGCCACCGCTTCGCGCAGGTGATCGAGTTGGGTGGCGTGGCCTGCATCGGGATGCTTGTCGGTGCCGCAACAACAACCCCGGCACACCAGCACATCCACATCGGCCTGCGACTTCCCGCTCACGTCCCGCACCCCTCGCCGACCGCCATTTGCAGGCTCCACGATAAGGGTCGTTCCGCCGATGGAGTGAACACGGCGGCGCAGGACGGGTTGATGGCGATCACCGTGGCGCCTCGCTGGCACCATCACCACCGTGGCAGGCGACACGGACGTGAAGGCGGCGGCGCGGCCGCTCGCGCTGGTCGTGACCCTGCTGGCCGGGCTCGTGTTCGCGCACTGCGCGGCCTCGCACAGCCACGACCACAACGGCCTCGACGATCTTCGGCCGGCTGCGGTCGTCACGGCTGCCGGTCAGGCAGCCCAGTGGCAAACCCCGCGGGCGGACGACGGCGACAGCTGCTGTCACAGCGCCGCCGCGCCGGCCCAGGTCCGGCCGGCGGCTGGCACCGGGCTCCCCATCGGGCAGACAGAGCCCGTCGCTGTCGCGGGCCCGGAACCCATCGTCGCGGCATCGGGCACGACTCCGCGACCGGCCTCGGCCGATCCACCGGCCAAAGCCCGACCGTCATTGATGGTCTGGCGGATCTGAGCGCGAAGGCCCGTCCTTTCGCGCACCCTGAGCCGGCGCCGGCCGATCGTTTCGATGATCGCGGCAGTGGCCTCGGGCGGTGCTGTGAGGACGGATTCCGGCACTCCGATCCGCTTCTTCGGCCGCGCGCGGCCGGACACCTGATGAAGGACCATCTCATGACCCTCGCTACACCCATGCCGAAAACCATGTCCCCGGTCCCCGGTCCACATACGCAGACAGCGGAGCCCGGTGTTCCGGTCGGCGGCATCGCGACCGCGGTGGGAAACACACCCGTGGTGTTCGTCCCCTGCGAACCCGGGTCGCGCCGCGGCTTCTGGGCCAAACTGGAGGGCGCCAACCCCGGCGGCATCAAGGACCGCAGTGCCCTGTACCTGATCGAGGCCGCGCGGCGCCGAGGCGATCTGGCTCCCGGGGCTCCGGTGGTGGAATCGACCTCCGGAACCCTGGGTCTGGGCCTGGCGTTGGCCGGGATCGCCCACGGCCACCCGGTCACGCTGGTCACCGACCCCGGTCTGGAGCCGTCGATGCGCCGCCTGCTGTCGGCCTACGGTGCGACGATCGATGTGGTGCCCGCACCGCACGAGGTCGGCGGGTGGCAGCAGGCCCGCCGTGACCGGGTGCTGCACCACCTGGCCGCCACGCCGACGGCCTGGTGCCCGAACCAGTACGACAACCCGGACAACCCCGACTCCTACCTCCCGCTGGGCCGTGAACTGCTCGCCCAGCTAGGGCACCTCGACGTGCTGGTGGCCGCCGTCGGCACCGGCGGCCACTCGGCCGGGGCGGCCCGCGCGCTGCGCGAGGCGCTGCCGGGCCTGCAGGTGATCGGTGTGGACTCGATCGGCTCGGCGATCTTCGGGCAGCCGGCCCGGCCCCGGCTGATGCGCGGGCTGGGCAGCTCCATCCACCCGCGCAACGTCGACTACGCCGCCTTCACCGAGGTCCACTGGGTCGCCCCCGGCGAAGCCGTCGCCAGCGCGAGATCTCTTGCGTCCGCGCACTACGCCAGCGGCGGCTGGAGCGTCGGGGCGGTCGCCCTGGTCGCCGGATGGGTCGCCCGGACCCGCCCGGCCGGAACCCGGATCGCCGCGATCTTCCCCGACGGGCCGCACCGTTATGCCCACACCGTCTTCGACGACGACTACTGCCGCAGCCAGCAGCTGCTCCATGCCGCGGTGCCCGCCGAACCCGAGGAGATCAGCCACCCCGGCGAGCGGGAGGCCATCTGCTGGACCCGCTGTACCACCGTTCTCGACCCGCGCACCGCGACCGCCTCGGCGACAGCTGCGGCGGAGCTCTGATGCGCGGCCTGTGGCGGGACTACCGCTCCTTCAGCCCCACCGCCCGGCTGCTGATGGTCAACCAGCTCACCATCAACATCGCCTTCTACCTGCTCATGCCCTACCTGGCCGGGCACCTGTCCGGCGACCTGAAGCTGGCCGGCTGGGCCGTCGGGCTGATCCTGGGCGTGCGCAACCTGTCCCAGCAGGGCATGTTCGCCCTCGGCGGCGCTCTGGCCGACCGCTACGGCAGCAGAAACCTGATCATCGCCGGATGCGGGTTGCGCGTCGTCGCGTTCACGCTGCTCGGCCTGGCCGGCGACCTGCCTGGCCTGATCACCGGATCGGTCCTCACCGGTCTGGCCGGAGCCATGTTCAACCCGGCGGTACGCTCCTACCTCGCGCGCGAGGCCGGAAAGCGCCGAGTGGAGGCGTTCGCCACCTTCAACGTGTTCTACCAGGCCGGGATCCTGCTGGGGCCGCCTTTGGGCCTGGCCCTGACCGGCGTCGACTTCCGTACCGCCGCCTTGGCCGCGTCCGGGTTGTTCGCCGCGCTCACCGTCGCCCAGCTGCGGCGGCTCCCGCCACAATCCGCTGAATCGAATGCCCGGCCGCCATCGATGGCGGCCGGGTGGCGCGCGGCGCTGGGCAACCGGACATTCCTGGGCTTCGCCGCGGCGATGACCGGCTCCTACATCCTGTCCTTCCAGATCTACCTGATGCTCCCGCTCCTGGTCACCGGCCACGGCGGCGGACAGGCCGCGGTCACGGCGATGTTCATCGCCTCCGGGGCGGCCGGCCTGGCCGGACAGGTCCGCATCACCGCCTGGTGCCGCACCGTCCTGACACCCGCGCAGGCGCTGCTGGCCGGTGTGACCCTGATGCCCGTGGCGTTCCTGCCGCCGGCCGCGGCCGAGTCTTTCACCGGCTCCGTCAGCCCCGGGTACGCTCAGGCGCTTGCGGTGGCCTCGGCGGTGACCAGCGCGCTACTGCTCACAGTGGCGACCGCGATCGCGTACCCGTTCGAGATGAACACCATCACGTGCCTGGCGCGCGACCGACTGGTGGCGACCCATTACGGCGTCTACAGCACGATCACGGGCCTGGGCATCACCGTCGGCACTCTCGGCGCCGGCGCGCTGTCCGACGCGGCCCGCGTCTCCGGCCACCCGGCGCTGCCGTGGCTCGGGTTGACGGTCCTCGGCCTGGCCTCCGCTGCGGGCCTGGCCGTCCTGACCCGCACACCGGCCTGGGCGGCCCGGACGCTGGCCGCTGCGACATGAGCACTGAGCCGCCTGCACGCCCGCGGGCATGACCTCCGCCGGCCTGTCACCGGCCGAAGAACGCTGCGATCGCGCCGGCGTCGGCATGCCCGTTCGCGGCACAGCGGCTCGCGGCGGCTGCCGCTAGCATGCTGAAGATCACGAACCGCCTCGCGTCCGGAATACCCTGGGGGGGTATATGGTTGCCGGTGTCCAGTCAGTCGTGCGCTATGCCGGGAGGAGTGGATTCCATGAACGCGATCGGACATGCCTTGTCCATCGCCGGGTCGATGACCTGGGAGATCACCTGGGCGCTGATCCTCGGTTTCGCGCTGTCGGCGGTGGTGCAGGCGGTGGTGCGCAAGTCCACCGTCATCCGGCTGCTCGGCGATGACCGGCCCAAGACCCTGGCGATCGCCTCGGTCCTGGGTGCGGCGTCGTCCTCCTGCTCCTACGCGGCGGTGGCGCTGGCCCGGTCGCTGTTCCGCAAGGGCGCGGACTTCACCGCTGCGATGGCCTTCGAGATCGCCTCGACCAACCTGGTCATCGAGCTCGGGGTGATCCTGGCGCTGCTGATGGGTTGGCAGTTCACGGCCGCGGAGTTGGTCGGCGGCCCGATCATGATGGTGGTGCTGGCGGTACTGTTCCGGCTGTTCCTGCGGGACAGGCTCCTGCGCCAGGCGAGCGAGCATGCCGAGCTCGGGATCGCCGGCTCCATGGAGGGGCACGCGGCGATGGACATGTCGGTGTCCGGCGACGGCTCGTTCGCCAAGCGGCTGCTGTCCGGGCGCGGCTTCACCTCGGTGTCGCACGTTTTCGTCATGGAATGGGCGGCGATCTGGAAGGACCTGGTCGGCGGCCTGCTGATCGCCGGCGGGATCGCGGCCTGGGTGCCGGACTCGTTCTGGCAGCACTTCTTCCTGGCCGGGCACCCGGACCTGGCCAAGGTGTGGGGACCGCTGGTAGGGCCGATCGTCGCCGTGGTCAGCTTCGTGTGCTCGATCGGCAACGTCCCGCTGGCGGTGGTGCTGTGGAAGGGCGGGATCAGCTTCGGCGGCGTGACCGCGTTCATCTTCGCGGACCTGATCATCCTGCCCATCCTGAACATCTACAAGAAGTACTACGGCAAGCGCATGGCGGCGTTCTTGCTGGCCACGTTCTTCGTGGCGATGGCGGCTGCCGGATACGCCGTCGAGCTGATTTTCGGCGGGCTGGGCCTGGTCCCGGACTCCGCGTCGGCCAAGCTGCCGATGGACGGCGTCTCGTGGAACTACACCACCTGGCTGAACATCGCCTTCCTGGTGCTGGCCGCGGTGCTGGCGGTGCGGTTCGTCCGCACCGGCGGTACTGCCATGTTGAAGATGATGGGCGGCGGCCCCGACGACATGGCGCACGACCACGGCTCGCACGAGGCGATGGGCCACGCCGGAGGTCTGCAGGCCGTACACCAGGGGCATGGCCACGAGGCCGCCGACGACAGCGCGCACGCCGCAGCTGCGGAGCATGACGAGCAGGAACACCGCCGACACGACTCGCACGGCGAGACGTCCCAGGATCGCTGAGGCGTGGGGAGCCGGTCTGCAGGAAACCCGAACGCCCTGTAATCAGTGAGAGTTTTTCATCCTGAATCGGCTGGTCAGGATTCTGGTATGGCGGGGTTCGTGGGTTCTCGTGCTGGTGGTGGGCGGTTGTCTGTGGTCTCGATCGTTTGACGTTTCGCGGTTTCGGGGTCGCGGGGCGCAGTGGTGTTCCTACGCTCTGCGTTATGACGGATTCGGTGATGCTGGAACGGATCGCTGCTCGGCGTGCCGAGCTGGACCTGCTGGAGGAGCAGCTGGTCAAGCAGCTGGCCGAGGTGCGCCTCGAGCGGGACGAGCTGGTGGTGGCCGAGCGCGTCGTGCAGCGGATCAGCGAGCAGGGCTTCGGCGAGTACCTGTCGCTCGCGCCCGCGCCGCCGGAGGCCGCGGCGGCGCAGGTCGGCGGGGAGACGGTGCTGCTGGTGCCGCACCGCGGCGCGGATGCCTCCGACAGCGTGTTGCCGCCGGACTACCAGCGGATCCTGGCGATCGTGCGAGGTCAGGGCGGGCCGGCCACGGTTCGGCAGGTCGGTGAGGTGCTCGGCCTGCAGGTGGAGGTGCGGGGGAAGCTGGAACCGCTGCGTTCCAAGCTGAACCGGCTGGCTGATCGCGGCTGGCTGCGGAAACTCGCCGACGGTCGGTTTGCGATCGCCTTCTGAGCCGCTCGAGGTGTGCTCCTTACCGTCGCGGGACCCGCCAGAGGCAGCCGCGCGGTCGGCGACCTGCGCGGGAGTAGCAGGCGGAGTCCGGCGGGCGGCGGCGTCCGGGGCGTCGGGCAGTGCGCCGGGCCTCGCGGCATGGTCCCGCATAGCAGGGATTATGCGGAGGCTGATTTCACCCTAAAACGGGGTGCCCGGCGGAGCGTCGCGCAAGGGGCGTAACCGCGGCGCCCCCGGCGGGTTGGGCAGTGTGTGAATACGAACCCTGAGCCCGCCGAGGGCACTGATTCCGTTGTCTACCAGGTGAAGCTCCCGCTGTCGAGCCGGGTGCTGGCCGTCGTCGCCGAGCTGATCCGCACCCGCCGCAAGGTGCTGGGCACCCGCTGGCGCAAGGCCGATGCGGGCCGACAGGCGCTGATCGTCCTGGCTCACCTGCGGCACGACCAGCGTCTTGCCGATCTCGCCGGCGGCAACGGCGTCTCGGCGTCCACCGTGCGCCGCTGGGTGCTGGAGGTCATCAAGCTGCTGGCCGCGAAGGCCCCGCGCCTGGAACGCGCCCTGGGAAAGATCGCCCGATCCGGTGGCGAAGCCGTCCTCATCGACGGCACCCTCGTGCGCACCCGCCGACGCACCGGGAAAGCCAACCGGAAGAACTACTCCGGGAAACACAAGGCCCACGGCCTGCTGTTCCTCGCGGTCACCGACGACCGCGGCAACCTGCTGTGGATCTCGGCGGCCAAACCCGGCCGCGCCTCGGACATCACCGCCGCCCGCCACAACCACATCACCACGAAGCTGCGCGAAGCCGGACTCGGCGCGATCGGCGACCTGGGCTTCGTCGGCCTGGACGACGACCCCGACGACCCCGACGACCCCGTCATCATCACCGGGAAGAAAGCCGCCCGCAAACGACCCCTCACCGACGCCCAGAAGGAGGCGAACAAGCTGATCAGCCGTGAACGCGCCGCCAATGAACACGCCTTCGCCGACCTCAAAGCCTGGCGCATCCTGGCCAAAGTCCGCATGAACGCCCGCCACGCCACCGACCTCCTGCGCGCCCTGCTGGTCCTGACCCGGCTCCAGGTCACCCGCTGACGGACGATCAAGACCGACGACCACCGCCGCCCATCAGCCCACTCACACCCGCCGGGGCCACACCAGCGCCACACACCTGCGACGTCAGGATGAAAACTCCCCACTGATCCCGACCACCAGCCGACGCACGTCCATCGGACCCCCTTCAGTTCGGGACCGAAGGTAGGAGGCGGCAGCAACGTGGCTCTAGCGTGGCGATAGCGCCGCGACGATCACCCAGGACAGGACTCCGGCCACCACGACCGAGGCCACGGCGATCGACAGCCACCGCCGGACGTGGGTGGCTATCCGCGGGTCCGAGATCGCCGCTCCGAACGCTGCGCACAAGCCGACGGCGATCGCGTCCGCGGCGAGCCAGCCGGCGCCCTGTGCGAAGTAGGTGGCGGGCTGGCCCCAGTCCGGGGTGACTGCCACCTCGAAGGCGCGGAGGAAGATCGCACTGAGGACGCCGAGGGGGGCCGCTGCGGCCACGATGGGCGGGCGGTGGGCGATGCGGAAGGCGCGGAGGGCCAGGGGGATGGCGACGATGCCGATAAGGCAGAAGAACGCTGGGTTGAAGACTTGGTAGTTGAAGCATTCGCTCACGTCGCCGCTCCTGCCGCAGCCGTCCGCCGGTTCGGAGTCCAGCCGGATGCCGATGAGTTCGACGACGACGATCAGGGCACTGATCAGTCCGGCCGCTGTGATTCGGTGGCGTGGACTCGTGCGTTCCATCGCGGAGTTCACCGCCCCAAGACGAACGCGCCGACGAGTGCGCCGACCGCGCACAGCTGTGCGCTCACCGCGAAGACCACAGACGCGGCGCTCCACCTCTGGACCGCGGACCGCCCGCCGCCGACGGTCGCCAGCACCCAGGCCACGAGCAAGCAGACGACGGCCGCGCCGGACGCCAGCACCAGGCTCAGCCCCAGGCCGACGGCCCACCCGCCGGCGTCGCCGCCCTGAGAGAGGCGGTGCTGGAACTCGATCCACGCCGACGCCACCGTCAGCACCGTCCCGGCGGACGCGATTCCGGCGACACGGCGTGCCCAAGCCGTCCTGCGACCTGATTCCGGCCGACTCACTTCGATCACCATCGCCAACTCCCCCATGGTCTCTCCAGCTCCCCTAGCTCGCCTAACTCCCCAGCGGCAGAGCCACCGTCACCCGAGCCCCGCCCCCAGCCCGGTTCTCCACAGCGGCCCGCCCACCGTGCAACGACGCGATCGACTCCACGAGAGCCAGACCGATCCCATGCCCACGTCCGTCCCCTCGGGCGAACCGTCGGAAGACGTGCGGCAGCAGATCCGTCTCGAACCCGGGCCCGTCGTCGGTCACCGTGACCGAGGCCTCCCGCTTCGAACCGCCGGTTCCGGCTCCGACCTCGACCACGATCCGCGACGCCCGGGGCGCGGCGTTCCGCACCAGGTTGTCCAGCACCTGCCGGAGCAGCGCCTCGTCGCCCTCCACCACCACCGATCGAGTGCCCTGGAACTCGACGGGCACGCCGCCGGCCGCCGCGGTCTCCACGACCTCCTCGGCCAGCAGGTCCAGCCGCAACGGCGTCCGGATCAGCTGCACCGTCCCACTGTTCAGCCGCGCGAGATCCAGCAGCCGCGAGACCGCCCGATCGGCGCGCTCCACCGCGGTCCGGGCCGAGCCCAGGGTCTCGGCGTACTCCGCCTCGGAGCGTGGCCGCGCCAACGCGTGACTCACCGAAGCTTGCAGCACAGCCAGCGGGGTGCGGAGTTCGTGGGCCGCGTCGGCTAGGAAGTCCTGCTGAAAGCGCAGGGCCCGCTTCGCCGGCACCTGCGCGAGGCCCGCGATCACCCATGCGGCGCCCGAGACGAGCAGCACGACGCCGGCCGCCGCCGCGGTCAGCCACCAGGCCAGCCGGTTCAGACCGGCGTGGTAGTCGCGGAGATCCCGCAGCACCAGGACCACGGAGCCGTCCTTGCTCAGCGCCGTCGCCTGCACGATGGTCCCCCGCCCCATCGGCTGCATGTCGTCGAAGAACAACCCCTTGTTCGCGTCGTCGTGCGCCGCCTCCTCCACCGCCCAGTCGATCACCGGCGGCTGGTGGAAGTCCGTGGGCTTCGACTTGGTCTGTCCGTCGCCGGAGAACCACCACGCGTCCAGCGGCTCGACTTCGCCGGGCGTCCCGGTGAGCGCGAGCTGGGCCGCCGACGTCTCGGCGTCGTCTTCGATCGCCGAGTACCGCTCCACGGAGGTCGTGTGGTGGATGTAGAACGCGGTCGGGACGACCAGCAGCGCGGTCAGGAAGCCCGCCGCGACGGTGAACCAGATCCGCAGAGCTCTCAGGTGCATGGACTTCAGTCCTCCGGGGCGGTGGTATCAATGTGCATCCGATACCCGACGCCCCGGACGGTCTCCAGGTTGAGCACCGTCCCCGGCGCGTTCAAGTCGAGCTTGCGTCTCAGGTTCCCGACATGGACGTCGACCACGTTCGAGAGTCCGTCGTAGTTCATGTCCCACAGCTGTTCCAGCAGCTCGGTCCGCGGCACGGCCTCGCCCAGGCGTTCCATCAGGTAGGCCAGCAGCGAGAACTCCCGCGTGGTCAGCGGTGTGAGGACACCGGAGCGCCACGCCTTGCGCGCGGCCGTGTCGATCCGCACCTCCGCCGCCTCCAGCTGCGCGCCCCCGACCGTCACCGGTCGCCGCAGCAGGGCCCGCACCCGCATGGTCAGCTCGGGGAAGTCGAACGGCTTGGTCAGGTAGTCGTCGGCCCCGGCCTCGAACCCCGCGACCTTCTCGGTCAGCCGGTCGCGGGCGGTGAGCATCAGAATCCTGGCCCGGCCGGCGGCGCGCAGGGTCCGGGCCAGCGATCCGCCGTCGCCGTCGGGCAGCCCGAGGTCCAGCACCACCAGGGCGTAGTCGGTGTAGGCGCAGAGCTCGTCGGCCTCGGCGAGGGTGCCGGCCGCGTCGACCGCGTGCCCCGCCTCCCGCAATCCCCGTACGAGCACCGCACGCAGTTCCTCGTCATCCTCGACCACCAGCAGGCGCACCCGCCCATTATCAGGATCCTTGGACGGGTGCGCGCGCTCATTTCCGGAGCCGTCGATCACGGTGCCACGGCCGCCAAGTGGTCGTGGACCAGCTGCCCGAAGGCGGTCGGCGTGCCGAGGAAGTCGTCGGTCACCAGCTGGTGCACTTTGTTCGGCTGGTCGTCGTGACAGACGTCGGAGTTGAAGCTCTGGTTGAACGTCCACGCCAGGTAGCCCGCGGTGACGTGGGCGTCGTTCCCGCCGTCGGCCCAGTCCATGAGGTGCTCGGAGAAGGTCAGCGGGTCACGGGTCCCGTTCGGGAGCAGCTTGTGCCAGGTGCAGTAGGCGTCCCACTTCTCCGGGTCGTCTTGCACCTTCACGTAGTGCCCGTTGCCGAACTCGCCGATCAGGAGCGGCACCTTCGCCGCCACGGCGGCCATGTCCGGCCACGGGTTGTAGTAGCACTCCGTGCTCTGGTCCGGCCGCTCACCGCAGTCGTCCTGTTCGTAGACGTGGATCGAGGCCATCAGGTTCGGCGGCGGCGCGGACTTGCCGGGGGCCCAGGAGTCCAGCCAGTGGTTGAGGAGGTCGCCCCAGCCGTTGCCCTCGGCGATGACCACGTTGTCCGCGCCCGCGTCCCGCACCGCCTTCAGCAGCTGCCGGAGACCTGCCGACGGCTGCCCGGCGCAGTTGGCCGGTCCGCCCTCGACCAGGCACTTCCACGCGGCGGCGTCCCGCTCGTCGACGGTGCCAGTCCCGGCGTTCATCGCCTCGGCGGCGCGCGGCTCGTTGAACAGGTCGAACGTGACCGCCTTGTTCTGCCCGAACATGCCGGCGACGTCCGTCCAGAACTCGACCGAGGATCCCATGTTCGGCAGCACCTTCGGGCACACCGCCGAGTTCGGGTCGAGGCCGACCTGCTCCTTTGCACAGGTCGTCTTGAGGAAGGCCGAGTCCGGGAAGTTCTCGGACAGGTGCTGGCTCAGGACGACGGCGAATCCGGCGTCGGTCAGAGAGGTGACGTAGTCGTACACCGCGTTCCGGTAGGCGATGTGGTCGTAGACGTGCTGCCCCGGCGGGTTCGCCTGCGCGTTCCACGGCAGCTCGTACTCCGGGTGCTGAGAATCATGCCAGCCGCGCAAGCAGCTGACGTTCAGCGGGATGCGGACGGTGTTGACGTGCCAGTCACGCAGCGTCTGGATCGTCGTCGCCATCGACGTGTCCTTGTTCCACGGATCGAAATGGATGCCGTCGGCGGCGTTGTCCTTGGTGACACACCCCCAGTCGAACATCATCTTGTTGACGCCGCGCATCTGGAACGCCCGCCCCGTGCCGGCGTCGACGAGTTGGTTGCCCCATACCTGGAGGTTGGGAGCCGCGGCGGCGGGAGCGGACGCGGCGTGGCTGGTGGCGGTGTTGGACGGCCGAGCGGCCGAGGCGGTCTGGGTGAGCCCCGTGACAGCGGCCAGCAAGGCCAGGGCCACGGCGGCGAGCCGCTTTCCGGGGTGACTTCGCATGCTGTGGTGAGTTCGCATTGTCGGAGCGTCGCAGGGCTTTCATGAAGCGAGGATGAAGCTGGTGGCGGCACCGTTCACGGGACGCCGAAGGGCCCGGACCGCCCCCTCGGCGATCCGGGCCCTTTCAGTTCAGCTCATCAGCCGATCGCGCGCGCGTTCTGCCAGCCCGAGGTCCCGGCGACCGGGCTTTCGCTGATGTCACCAGTCGTCAGGTCGAAGTACCAGCGCGACAGCGAGTACGGCACACGGCCGTTGACCGGGTTCGGTCCCTTGACCTCGACGAACGACCCGTATCCTCCGAGCCCTGCGATGTGTGAGCTGGTTCCGGTGTCCCAGCCTTGGCCGATCACCATCATGCGGGCGCTCATCTCGGCGGCCGTGGGGGCGAGCGTCCAGTACCGCAGCTGGTAGGGCTCCGAGGCGCTGATCGAGATGAAGTGGCCGCTGTCGACGCTCGCCAGCTCACGGGCGTCGCCCCAGCCTGACGTGCCCGTGATGGGATCCCCGTGCAGCCACCGCCCGGCGCCCGCGTAGTACCACTGCATGAGCGCGCCCTCCTTCGTTGTGACGAGGAAGTTGTACTGGTCCAGCCCGACCGCCTTGACCGCGTTACAGGGGTCGTTCGCCTGAACCGAGTCCGCGGCCAGTGACTGGTCATAGGTGTGCACGCAGCCGCCGTTGTCGACGGCGACCCAGGTGTTCGGGGCCAAGGCGGCGACCGCCGTGATCCCGTACGAGTTGTTCCCCAGCGAGATCGGGTCGAAGTAGCTTGTCGCGGTGTTCCACGACCACAAGACGGTCTCGCCCCACGCGGTGCCGTTGTCGCGGACCTCCAGGAACGAGCGGTCGGTCCAGTTGACCGTGCTGCCGGGCGCGGCGTGCGCTGGACCGGCCATGGTCAGCCCGGCGAGCGCGACGGACAGAGCTGTGGCCGCGCTGGCGACGATGTATCGCAGTTTCATGCTGCCTCCGTATTGGGCACCGCCCCCCGTGGGCGGTGCTCTGGACGAAAGCCTCGCGGGAAACACATGAAGCCTTGATGAAGCGGCCCGGCGGAATCTTCCGATCGTTCCTTCCGTTGACGAGACCGTCCCGCACTCTCGTAAGGAGCTGACATGTCCGAGGAACCCGCCGTCCGCGAACTCCGCTTGGTGGTCACCGCTGACGACTACGACGCGGCCCTGATCTTCTACCGCGATGTCCTGGGCCTCCCCGAGCAGGCCGCGTTCGCGTCGCCCGACGGCCGGGTCACCATCCTCGACGCCGGCCGGGCCACGCTGGAGTTGGCCGATCCCGGCCATGCCGCGTTCATCGACGAGGTCGAGGTCGGCAAGCGCGTGGCCGGGCAGATCCGGGTCGCGTTCCAGGTCGGCGACTCGGTCGTCGCCACGGCGAAGTTGGCCGCCGCCGGCGCGGAAGTGGTGGCCGAGCCGACCCGGACGCCGTGGAACTCGCTCAACTC
Source organism: Catenulispora sp. (assembly GCA_013361685.1). Classification (GTDB taxonomy): domain Bacteria; phylum Actinomycetota; class Actinomycetes; order Streptomycetales; family Catenulisporaceae; genus Catenulispora. The sequence goes on along the minus strand of JABFXP010000051.1, from coordinate 125,150 downwards.
CCGGCTGGACGCCCCCGGCGGCCTCCACATCACCGTCTTCGCGGAGCTCGATACCGTCTGACATTGTGATCTTCGCCCCGTTCGGCGCGACGACGAATGGGCGGGTGCCATCTTGAAGTAGCTGGTCAGGCCGCTGGCGTGACAGGGTTCGTGGGTTCTGGTGCTGGTTGTGGGCGGGTGTCTGCGGTCTTGATCGTCTGTCACCGGTCGACTTCGAGGTTCGTCAGGACGAGCAGGGCCCGCAGCAGGTTGGTGGCGCGGGCGGGGTTGGTGCGCAGCTTGGTGAGGACACGCCAGTTCTCAGGTGGGCGAAGCCGTGTTCGACCGGGGCTCGACCTGCGGCGATCACCTTGTTGGCGGTCTTCTGTCCGGCGGTGAGCTTGCGGTAGCGGGTGGCTTTGTAGCCGGTGATGATGACCAGGTCGTCGGGGTCGGACGGTTTGTCTACGCCGAGGAAGCCGAGGTCAGCCAGGGCGCCGAGGCCGGCGGCTTTCAGGTGCTGGACGATGTGGTCGTGTCTGGCGGCGGTGGCGTCGTGGGTGCGGCCGGGCCGCGCGGCGGAGATCCAGATGAGCCGACCCTGCTCGTCGGTCAGGGCCAGGAAGGCGTAGGAAGCACACCGGCCCGCACGGGCCGGAACCGCCACGAACCACCCTGACGGACGATCTACACCGAAGACACCCGCCCACCACCAGCACGAGCACCCACGAACCCTGCCACGCCACCACACTGACCAGCAGATTCAGGATGGTGGATCTTCAGTGTATGTGTGCTGATGCGGCCCGTCTCCGGCAGCCGGTGATCAGCAGCGGCTGCCGGAGACGGGCTCTGCCCTACCTCCGCTTCTCAGTCATCGTCGTCGTGGCCGCCCTCGGGATCGCAGTAGTCGATCTTCTTCGTCGGCTCGAACGGGCCTCGGACCAGGCGGCGGATGAACTTGCCCCCTTCGGCGAGTTCCTCGCCGCTGACGTCGAAGACGAACTGCTCGTGCGGGGCCAGTCGTTTGCCCGCGATCCGCACCTGCCGCCGGACCTCGTAGGTCGCTCCCCACGGGCAGCAGAAGTAGTGACCCAGCGGCTGACCGCCGCGGGTGCGGGCATAGACGATGTCCCCGGCGGCGAACGCGGCGTCGATCTCCGCCTGGATCGTCAGCGTCGCCGCCGGCGCCGGGTCGTATGCCCACAGCAGATCGATCGCGCGCCGGGCCCGAGGGTCGGCTCGCCACTTGTCGCGGGAGTTCGGCGCCGTCAGGCACCACGGGTCGAACCCCGACCCGCCGGGCAGCGTGGAGGGGTCGGCCAAAACGGTCCGGTCGTGTCGCGCGGCCTGGTTGTGCAGCCGCGGGTCAGCGGCGAGCTGGCCGAGCCGATACCAGACCTCCAACGCCCGGCGCAGCTTGTCCTCTATGGCCTCATGCAGTTCCTGGCTTGCACCGGGCCGAAGGAGCGCCTCGGCGTAGCGGCCGGCGGTGTCGGCCTCGGCCCACATCTGGCGCAGCTGCGGCAGGTGCTCCGCCTGCCGGGGGTCTGCGGCGGCGTCGGCCAGCGCCGCCTCGGCGTATCCGGCGATCCGTGCGGAAGCGGCGATCATCGCCGCCAGGTGCGCCGGCGGGCAGGGCTCGACCTTCACCCAGGCCGGCAGCACGGCCGGGAGGTGCACGGTCGTCGTGAGGTCCAGGCTCGGGTCGGCTTGGCCCTGGCGGGCCAGGGCCAGCCACGGCTCGACCTGGGTCAGCACCCGGCCGACCTGCTCGGCGGTGACCTTCGGCAGGAACCCGACCGTCTTCGGGTCGGCGGCGTAGTCGGCGTCCATCAGCGCTTCGCCGAGCAGCTGCAGCACCAGCGCGTTCCACGTCGCGACCCGGCCGCTGACCGCGCCGACGCTTTGCTCGCCGACTTCGGCCTTGCGCTGCTCCTCGTTCTCGGCCAGCACGTCGAACACCGCCTGGCCCGCGTCCCGGTAGGCCTCCCATGTCGCCGCGCTGACTTCGCCGTGCAAAGCCGCGACGACCCGTGTCCACACTCCGGGATGTTCTGCTGCTGACACTGTGACCCCACCCGTCGGCCGATGCCGTTCGCTGCGTAACGCCTGATGGCGCCGCCTGTCGATGCTAGGGGATCGGATTCACCAGGGGAACAGGTGCACCCGACGATCTGTCGCGAACACGCTCCTCCCGACCAAGACGACCCGGCGGCCCCGGCGGCCCCGGCGGCCCCGGCGATACGGTGGCGGTACGGCATGGCCGGCCCAAGACCTGACTGCCGGAACGCGCAAGATCGGCGCTGACGCGCAACGCGGTCGGACCGGGACCGCGGGGATATCCCAACGTGCCATCGAGGATGAGTGACGCAGAGCGGGGCGTGGTGTGGCCGGGGGGCCGCTTCCGGCGCTGGCGCAGGCAGTGAGCCCGACTGCGACCAGCAGCGCCATGCCCGTGATCGGCGCCCTCATCGATCCGCCCTGCCTCCCGACACCCGGCATACAGGGATGTGCCGAACGACGCGCCCTCCGAGTACCGTCCCGGATCCGCGCCAGTGACGCCGGAACGCCCCGACGGTTCCGCTGGCGTGAGGGAGGATGCTGGTCCGCAATTCGGCTCGGACCAGCCGGACCAAGACGTGCGGCGACGTCTGCGATCGATTGGCCTACTCCAGCAGCGCACACTCGCACCCAGCGCGCCCGTTCCGGACCGGTCGTGACGACGGCGGTCATGGCGACGTGAAAAGCCGGCGCCGTCCCCGGTCCTGGCGTCCCGGAACCGGACGTCCACCATGCACGCACGGACCCGACGTTCCACCCTGATGCGGAGGCACAAGGGAATGGCGGCGACTCACGGCATCCGGCATCGCGAACCTGATGTACGTGGCGAGCCGGTGCGTCTCGGCCGCATTTCCGGCCGCACCCGCGACGTTTCCGGGGGACGCCTCGGATCAGGACCCCACACCGCGCCCATAGTCATCGGCGATGCGGATGGGGAGACTCTGATAGCCGCGCAGGACCAGCCGGTCGCGGCGGACGGGGTGCTGGCCGGGAGCCGTGGTCAGGGCCGGGAAGCGGGCGAGCAGTCGGGGGAAGGCGACGGCGGCTTCCAGCCTGGCCAGGCCGTTGCCGAGGCAGAAGTGCGCTCCGGCGCCGAAGCTCAGCGGTTTGACGTCGGTGCGGGTGGGATCGAAACTGTCTGGTTCGCAGTACCGGTCCGGATCGCGGTTGGCGGCGCCGATCAGCAGGATCAGCACGCTGCCAGGCGGGATGGGAAGCCGGGCGACATGCAGGTTCTCCTCCCGGGCTACGCGGGTGGTCACCTGCACCGGGGAGTCGAAGCGCAGCACCTCCTCGACGAACCCCGATATCTCGACCGTGCCCGAGCGCAGCGCCGCGGCGAGTTCAGGGTGCTCCAGCAGGATCGCCAGACCGTTGCCGAGTAGGTTTGTCGTGGTTTCGAAGCCCGCGACGAGCAGCACGACCAGGTTGGCGAGCAGTTCGCTCTCGGTCAGTCGGCCGTCGTCGGCGTCGCGGGCGGCCACCAGGGCTCCGATGAGGTCGTCGCGCGGGCTCACGCGACGTTCGGCGATCATGTCCGTGAAGTATCCGGTCAGCTCGCGCGCCGCCGCGGCGGCGGCAGGCCCGAGGTCGCTGTCGGCGGACAGTTCCAGGGCCTCGGTGAGGTCGGCGGCCAGCGGCCGGAACTTGTCGTGGTCGGACGCCGGGACGCCGAGCAGCTCGCAGATCACCGTGACCGGCAACTGGTAGGCGAACTGGTCCATGAAATCCGCGGTGCGGCCGCCGGTTCCGGCGTAGGCGAGCCGGTCGAGCAGGACGTCCACCGCGTCTTCGATCACCGGTTGCAGGGCGGCGACCCGGCGAGGTGTGAACACCTGTCCTATCAGGGCACGCATCCGTCCGTGATCAGGCGGGTTGGCCCGCAGGATCGATCGGGCGAGTGAAAGCAGCTCGCCGTCGGCGGACGAGACCCCGGAGGGCTCGGGCAATCCGAAGCCCGGATCGCGCAGCACCTGGTTGACGGCGGCACATCCGGACACCAGGAAAGCGCCGTCGGCGATGGCCGAGACCGGGCCGATCTCGTGCGCCCGCGCGTACAGCGGGAAGGGATCGGCCCGGCCCTCCGGTGCCATGAGAACGTCGAGGATCGCGGCGGCGGACGCCGGTTCGTCGGCGGGCTCACCCGAGGCCGCGTCCGGTGGGGGCTGCTGCCAGGTGACGGTGAGCCGGTCGCGGCGGCCGATGCGCTCCAGGCGGCGCGCGATGCCGTCCTGGATGCGTTGCAGGTTCTGCGGGTCGTCGGCCTCGGCGGTCAGGGTCAGCGCTTCGGCGGTGGCGCGCAGGGTGCAACGCCCCCCGTCGAAGTCGATGAGCCCGTCGGTGTCGGTCGCGTCGGCGTGTCGGACCGCGGGCGGTGCGTCGCCGCCGTGGCCGCGGGGTGGGTGGGTGGCTTCACGGCTCATCTGGCTGCCGTGGTTGCACAGCTGGGCAAGATAGCGTCCGGCGCGATCGGTGCGGACACGTGCTTCAGATGCGGGCATGGGCTGCAGTCCTCTCTTGCGTGTCAGGCGTCACGGCGGTTGATCAGGAGGAGTCCGAGAGCCAGCGTGACCGCGGCGTAGAGCGTGAATACGCCGAACCCGGTCCAGGGTGCCAGCGCGGAGGATTCATGGCTGACGGCGACGTAGACCTGCTCGCCGGCCTGCATCGGCACGTACGGACCAACCGTGGTCTGCCAGGAGTGCGGCAGCATCGCCAGCAGGATCGGCGGTACGAACAGCAGCCCGAACAGTGTGGCGATCGCCCCGGCGCTGACCCGGATGACCGCGCCCAGGCCGAGTCCGAGCAGGCCGAGCATGGCCAGGTACAGGCCGCCGCCGAACACCGCCCGCAGGACGCCGGGATCGCCCAGGGAGGACTTGAGGCTGTCGCCGGCCGGCAGCGCGGCCTGGAAGGCGAGGTACGCACCGAAGCTGGAAGCGGTACCGACGATCAGGGCGGTCGCGGTGAACACGATCGCCTTGGCGGTCAGAACGGTGCCGCGCTGTGGCACGGCGGACAGGGTGGCGCGGATCATGCCGGTGCCGTATTCGCTGGTGATGACCAGCACTCCGAGGACGCCGAAGGCGATCTGTGACAGGTGGATGCCGGCCAGGGCGAGCCGGACCCCGTCGGCGGTCGCCTTCTCGGACGCCGACAGCCGGCCGGCCAGGACCGCGGCGGTCAGTGAGCCCAGCCCGACGTTGGAGACCACTGCGACGGTGAGCGTCCAGAACGTCGAGCGGACCGAACGGAGTTTGAGGAATTCCGAGCGCAGGACATCCAGGAAGCCGGTCAACGGGCTGTGGTCCTGGTGCATCCTGGCCTGCGGGGGTGCGATCGTTGTCATGGGGGCGGACCTCAGTTCCGGTTCGGGGCCGGGACGTCGGCGTCCTCGGCGGTGCGATAGTCGACCAAGTCGCCGGTGAGCTCCATGTAGCGCTGCTCCAGCGTCGCCTGCCGTGTCGAAAGCTCCAGCAGTGCCAAGCCTTCGGTCCGGGCGATCTCGCCGACCATCCCGGCATCGACTCCGGTGATCCGCAGCAGGTCGGGACCTTGGCGGACGACGGTCACGCCCCGGGCTCGCAGCACCAAAGCGAGGGTTTCGGCTTCCGGCGAGCGGGCCTGGACGAAGCTGCCGTCGCCGCCGGCCAGGAAGTCCTCGATCGTAGTCTGGGCGATCAGCTTGCCGCGGCCGACGACGATGAGGCGGTCCGCCGTCAGGGCCATCTCGCTCATCAGGTGGCTGGACAAGAACACGGTGCGGCCCTCGGCGGCCAGGGCCTTGAGCAGTGTCCTGATCCACAGCACGCCCTCCGGGTCCAGTCCGTTGACCGGCTCGTCGAGCATCAGCACCGGCGGGTCGCCGAGCAGCGCCGCGGCGATGCCCAGGCGCTGGCCCATGCCCAGGGAGAACCCGCCGGAGCGCTTGCGGGCCACGCTGCGCAAGCCCACCTGGTCCAGGACCTTCCCGACCCGCGCTCGCGGGATGCCGTTGGACAGCGCCAGGGCCATGAGGTGGTTGAAGGCGCTGCGGCCGCCGTGCATGGCCCTGGCCTCCAGCAGCGCCCCGACCTCGAACAGCGGACGGCGCAGTGAGGTGTAGGGCTTGCCGTTGACCGTCACCGTGCCGGAGGTCGGCGCGTCCAGGCCCAGGATCAGGCGCATGGTCGTGGACTTCCCCGCGCCGTTCGGCCCGAGGAACCCGGTCACCTGGCCGGGCGGCACGGTGAACGACAGGTCGTCGACGGCCATGGTGTCGCCGTAGCGCTTGGACAGGCCGATCGCCTCGATCATCGCCGCCTCCTACTTGTGGCTCTCGGCGCCCACGACGCCGGTCAAGTGCAACACGATGAACAGGGCCAGCACCGCGACAACGGCGGCGATCCACAGCGCCGTCTTCCAGCGCGGCTTGACCGCAGCGGCTTCGGCCTCGAGGTCGGTACCGGTGTCGGGGTGGGCGGGGATGTCGGGCATCGGAGTCTCCGTCTCGACCGCCCGCGGGGGTCGCGGGCTTCACGTCCTCAGCTTTATCGAGACAGAGTGTATCTGTCAATTCAGAGTGTCACGGTACCGTCGTGGTGTATGATCTCGGTGTGCCGAAGCTGTGGAACGAGACGATCGACGCCCACCGGGCCGCAGTGCGCGAAGCGATCCTGCAGACCGCTGCGGCCCTGGCGCACGAGCACGGCCTGACGTCGGTGACGATGTCGCAGATCGCCACCGAGGCCGGCATCGGGCGGGCAACGCTGTACAAGTACTTCCCCGACGTCGAATCGATCCTTCTCGCCTGGCACGAACAGCAGATCAATATGCACCTGCAACAGCTCACCGAGGTCCGCGACCACACCGAAGGCCCCGACCGCCAGCTCGAAGCCGTCCTGACGGCCTACGCCGGCAACGCCTTCGGCCGCCACGATGCCGACCTCGGCGCGCTCCTGCACCGCGGCGGCCACCTCGCCGCCGCGCAGAAGCACCTCCATGACCTGATCACCGAACTGGTGGCCGCTGGCGCGCAGAACGGCAGCCTGCGCGACGACGTCGCTCCGGCCGAACTCGCCAGCTACTGCCTGCACGCCCTGACTGCAGCCAGCAGCCTGACATCCAAAGCCGCAGTCCACCGCCTCGTCCAAGTCACCCTGGCCGGGCTTCGCCCCGAGAGGTAGAGGGCTGCGCGAGGAGATCCTTCAGCGCGCGCTCCGCGGAACTAGTGCTGCGTTCCCCAAAGTGCGTACGTGAAGCGTCGGCGAAGTGTGCGCGGTTTGGGGTCTGGCCGTCCCCATATCCAGGGTTTGGCATGGGCGTTGAGCTGGGCGGTAGCGATCCGGGTGGCGTAGTCGATCTCGTCGGGGTCGGCGAAGCACTGGCCAGCCAGGGCGTGGCGGCGGAAGATCCGCCACCAGGGCTCCTGCAGGTTCAGCCAGCGGGCTCCGACCGGGATGAAGGCGTGGACGATCCGGGGATGGCCGGCCAGCCACTCCACCGTTGATTTGCTGTTGTGTGACGACAGATTGTCAGTGATCACGTAGATGTCGCCGCCGCCGGGGTTGGCCTTCCACGGCAGACAGGTCGTGATCGGCGTCTGACACGCCACAGCGAGACCAGTTGGCCCGATTCCCCGCTGACCGGTCCGACCAGGCCGTCCCTCGACACGCCGCCGGGCCCGGATTGTGCTGTCCTGGAAGAGCGCAGCGTTTGAGGGAGCCGCTATGAGCAGCAACGTGCATGACGCCCGGCGCTCCGCAGACCAGGACCGGCCGTTGCGTTCCGGGACTCTGCTCCCGCCGCGCGACCTGGCGATCGCCTGGCTGCTCATCGTCGTGATCGCCGCCCTGGCCTGGGTGATCACCACTGCTCAGGCCCGGCATATGGGTATCGAACCCGGCACCATGGGGATGGCGCTGCCGGTGTTCCTGGTGCTGTGGCTGGTGATGATGGCCGCGATGATGCTGCCGTCGGTCGCACCGGTGGCGATCACCTGGGCCAAGGGCATCGCCCGGCACGCGACGGGTCGCGCCCGGGCGGTGCGGATGGGTGAGTTCATCGGCGGCTACCTGCTGGCCTGGACTGCCTTCGGCGTGGCCGCTTACGGTGCCCTGGCCCTCACCGGCCACCTGGCCGATGATCATCCGACGGCGGGCAAGTGGATCGGCGCGACCGCCTTCGCCCTGGCGGGTCTGTATCAGCTGGGTCCGCTCAAGAACCTGTGCCTGCGGCACTGCCGCAGCCCGATCAGCCAGCTGATGCGCTACGCGAGCTTCCGCCCGCAAGTCCGGGACTTACGGGTCGGCCTTCACCACGGCACCTACTGCGTCGGGTGCTGCGCGGCGCTGATGGTGGTCCTGGTCCCGTTGGGCGTGATGAACATCGCCGCGATGGCGGGCCTGGCCGTGGTGATCTTTCTGGAGAAGCTGTGGCGCCACGGCTGGCTGCTGTCCGAGGTGGTCGGCGTGGCGTTCCTGGTGCTAGCGGTGCTGGCCCCGTTCCACAGCTGGCTGCTGCCGGGCCTGCAACCTGACACCTCAGGTATGACGTCGATGTGACAGCCGCATGGCCCGCCACATGGCGCGCTGGCTGCCATAGAAACCTGCACTGGAGACGCAGAACGGCACGAGGAAGTTCACCGCCACACGGATCCAAGTCACCGCAGTGACTGTGCCTGCGAAGAGCACCGAGCCCTGGTTCACCAGCGACAGCACCGTGCCGACGAACAACGCTATCGGCACGCACTTGCTCAGCGAGCTTCGCGAGAACACCGTCGCGAACAGGCGCGGCGCAGTGACAACGTTGTCGACGCCGGTGGACGTCTTTCCCCGTTCGGCCGGCGCTCCCGGCCCGGATCCGGCTTCGCTCACACCCGGCCTGACGTCGCCGCCTCGCCCTCGCTGCTGAACGTGAAGTCCGCGGACTCGCCGTAGCTCGGCTCGAAGCTCAGGCCGAAGGCGGACGAACGTCCGGTGGTACGGCCGATCTGGAACTCCGGCGCGAACCCGAACATCGCGTTCTTGACGGTGGTGGGCTGCCCGTTCATCCCGAGGGCCGGCTCGAAGGCGACCTCGCTGTGCCCCTCGACGCTCAGCGCCGTCTTCTCGCCGTTGGACAGCGACACCTTCCCGCGTTCGGTGCCGAGGTTCTCGCCGATCAGCCCGGCCAGCTCCCCGAACATGCCGCCCTCCTGCCCGGACAGGATCCGCCCGAGTGCCTCCACCTGCGCATCGTCGGCGTCGGTATCGACGACCACACCGACTTTCCAGTCCCCGGAGGACAGGTTGGACGGGAACAGGTTGTAGAAGGCGAAGTCGACGCCGGACAGGTCGGTGTCGTCCAAGGTGCCATCAGCGATGTGGAAGACCGCCACACCACGGCATTCGGAGTTGCCGCTGGCGTCCTTGGGTTGCGCATCGACCGGGCACCCGCAAAGCACCGCGCACGAGCAGCTGGCGAGGTACGTTCCGGAGATCGTGTAGGTCATGGCTCCTCCACTCGATCGACCCGGCCCGGGGCGAGAGCGGACGCGGCACCCTTTGAGTGCCAGCCACGACAGGTTCCCTCCCCTTGATCACCGGGGATTCCTGTTTTCCACGGTAATGGGCTCAATCCGCGGGTGCCAAGACAGCGGTTGTCTCCCAACCAGCCGACCGGGGCCTATCGGCGAAGCGATAGAACCGCCGTTAGGCCATTCGGTGGGCCAAGTGCCCCAGGACCGGGCTGGCTCCCGCCGCAAGTCACGAGCGCGCGGCGAGGCCGTCGTAGACCTTCTTGAAGTAGCGCGGCAAGATCCTGCGACCCATCGCACGCATCGCGACAACGGCCATCACGCCCTTGGCGTTCCGGGAGGTGCGGTCCCACTCGCCGTGCACGTCGCTGCCACCACCGACGGCCGGTTCCGCCTCCAACGACACGTAGCTGCCGGGCGCCACGGCCGGGCACTCCACGACGGTCCAAGTGACCTTGCCGGGCGTCGACCACTCGTAGTGCTCCCTGGCCCAAATCCTCGGCCGGTCCTGCCCCTCGCGGACGTCCGCCTCGTGCTCACCGACCGAATACACCTCGAACCACTTCCGCGAAAGCGCCGGCCAGTGGTCCGGACGCTCCGGAGAGAAGTCGGTCAGCAGGCCGACGACCTGCTCAGGCGTCGCATCGGTGTGGAAATCGAACTCGACCCTGGCATGCATGAGTGTCTCCCTCGGTTCACGACTTCGGGCCGGGTGCTCAGTCCGGGCCGCTCCAGTCGAACGGGAAGTACTTGCTTGAGCATCCGGCGCGGTCCCAGGTGAACCCGAACACATCCGCCCGGTGCGCGGTGGCGCGTCCCCAAGTGGCGACCTGGCCGGGCCCGACCTCCGCACCCGGAGCGTTGTGAACCTGGACCCGCGCCCCTCGGGCGTGGTCGGCCCGCTCAGCGCCTCGGCAGCCGCACTGACCCGCCCGGGGACCTTCGCACTCCAGCTCCGCATCGATGCCGACCCGGATAGGCACGAACTCCATGCCCCGCATCTCGGGGTGGAACATCGCGCCGAACTGTGCCGGCCAGCCGCCGGCCTGCCCGCTGAAGATCGCCCCCAGCGCGGCCCGCTGCTGCTCGTCGGCCCGCTCGTCGAAGAAGATCGCGGCGTACGGGTCCGTGTGCTCACCGGCCCACAGGTTACCGACGAAGGACCCAACCATCAGAGCGTTGAGGTCATCGAGACGTACCTCGCCGTAGCTACCCTCACGGATGTGCCAAGCCATGATGCCCTCGCAGTAGCCGGAAGTGGGTGCCTGGGCGAACGTGCACGGACAGGGAATCGCGCACTTGCAAGTGTCGAACCAGTCACCGGCAAGACGCCAGCGCGTATCCGTGACCGTGGCTTGCTCGGTCACCTCGCTCACCTCCCGCCACCCGCCCGGGCGTCGGTACAGCGAGACCGCTGTCCCGAGCCGCCCCCGGGATCATGGAGCGGCCTCCACTCCAGTCTGCCTCCCTCAAGCCCCGGCGGGAAGGCCAGCCCATGCCGCGGTGGCCGGCGTTCGGCCGGAGGCCGATCCCGCACTTCGACCACGACGCCGCAGGTCACCGGTCCGCGAATCCGCAATCTGGACTGTGCCGCCCGTTCGGTGCAGGCAATTTCTGGGGTGCCGACCTGGAGACCCGCGACACCAGCTTTGACGCAACCCGCTCGACTGGGCGGTGGTCGGTAGCGGCCACCACCCTGACCAGGTCCCGGACCTCGACCGGGTAGCCACCGTGACAACCTTGATCGAAGCCGGCGCCTCGACGGACGAGCTGGTGCTCGACCCGAACGGCACCAAGCTGCCGAGCGACGAGGTCGCCGAACTGCTACGCGGGTACGGGATCCGCGAGCTGCCCGCGCGGTAGCAGCACAGACCCCGACAGCGCCGACAGCTTTCCGGCGATCATCAGAACGTTGGCATGTTCACGGTCCACGGGAGCGATCACCTCCGGCCCTATTCAGCCGGCGCAGCAGGACAGTTTCCTGACGTCGGCGGTGTAGGTCTGGGCGGCGAGCTTGAGCGCCTCGGCCATGGTCAGGTATGGGGCCCAGGCGTGGGCGATCTGGTCGACGGTCATCCCGGCGCTGATCGCGTAGCCTGCGGCGGTGATGAGTTCGCCGGCGCCCTCGGCGATCACGTGCGCGCCCAGCAGCCGGCCGGTTTCGGCATCGGCGACGAGTTTGACCAGGCCGCGCGTGTCGCGGTTCACCAACGCCCTGGGCACGTACTCCAGCGGCAGGGTGCGACAGTCGCAGCCGATGCCTGCCTGGACGGCTTGTTCGTCGGTCATCCCGACCGAGGCTATGGCCGGGCTGGTGAAGGTGACGCGCGGCATCGCGGTGTAGTCCAGGGTCCGGTCGGCGCCGGACAGGGCGTTGTCGGCGACCAGGGTGCCGTGGGCGGCGGCGACGTAAACGAACTGAGGGTGACCGGTGACGTCGCCGGCGGCCCAGATCCGTGGGTTGGTGGTGCGCAGGTGCTCGTCCACGACGATCTCGCCTCGCCGGCCGGTCTTCACCCCGGCCTTGTCCAGGCAGAGCCCGGTCGTGACCGGGCGGCGGCCGGTGGCGATCAGCAGCTGCTCGGCCCGCAGCTCGACCAGCTCGCCGGCGCGAGCTGCGGTCAGCGTATAGCCGCGTTCGTCGCGGTCGACGCCGGTCAGCGTGGTGGCGGTGCGGACGGTGATGCCCTCGCCGGTGAAGACCTGCTCGATGACCGCGGAGATCTCGGGTTCTTCGAACGGGGCCAGCCGGTCCAGGGCTTCGACCACGGTCACCGCGACGCCGAGTCGGGCGAACAGCTGGGCCTGCTCCAGGCCGACGGCGTTGCCGCCGACCACCACCATCGATTCCGGCAGGTGCTCGAGTTCCATCGCGGTCGTCGAGGTCAGATACCCGGCCTCGGCCAGTCTCGGCACCGGCGGGATCCAGGGTGCGGAACCGGTGGCGACCAGGTAGTGCGCGGCCTCGATCGTTCGCAGGCCGCCGTCGTTCAACGCCACGGTCAGCGCCGAGCCGTCGACGAACGACGCGGTCCCGGCCACGATTTCCCAGTCGTAGTCGGCGGCCAGGTCCACATACTTCTCCGCACGCATTTGCGTGACCAGCGTGTCCTTGCCGCCGATCAGCGCGGGCATGTCCACGGTGCCCGCGTCGGCGATGATGCCGGGGAAACGGTGCGCGGTCAGGGACGCGTGGCGGGCCTCGGCGGCGGCCAGCAGCGCCTTGGACGGCACGCAGCCCACGTTCACGCAGGTACCGCCGATCGTGCCGCGCTCGATCATGACGACCGACGCGCCCTTGCCGCGGGCGGCGATGGCCGCGGCGAACGCCGCCGAGCCGGAGCCGATGATCGCCAGGTCGTATCCGCTGCCCGTGCTGGCCATTGCCGCCTCCTGTGCCCCATTCCGGCGTCCTGCGCCGGAGTCTTGCTATGTGCCTTGCCGAATAGCATGAGGCTAGCATATTATGCGTGTAAGCGAATAGCAGTTGCCCGGGAGGACCGCCGTGAACGTCAGCACCAGTGCCGTGAGCCTCGCGCCGGCCGCGCTCGAGGAGGGCTGTTCGCACACCGACACGGTGGCCCGGTTCTTCCGGGCGCTGGGTGATCCGACCCGGCTGGGGCTGCTGGAGTTCATCCTGGCCGGCGAGCGCACCGTGGCCGAGTGCATCGAGCACGCCGGCATCTCCCAGCCGCGGGCCTCGGTGCACCTGTCGTGCCTGGTCGATTGCGGCTATGTGGTCGCCCGCCGGGACGGCAAGAAGTTCCGCTACTCGGCCGGCGATCCGCGGGTGGCGGACCTGTTAGTGCTGGCCCGTGCCCTTGCTGCGGACAATTCCGCCGCCTTGGATTGCTGCACCCGCATCCCGACCAGCCGACAGGACTGAACCAATGCCGTCAGACAGCACCACACCCTCGCGCGATCCGGCTCCGGGGTCCAAGCCGGTCGGGCCCGGTCCTGGTGGCCTCCTGGCGGGGATCGGCGCCGCCGTAGCGGTGATCGTGTGTTGTGCCGGGCCCGCACTGCTGGCCGCCGGAGTGCTGGGCGCGGTGGGGGCGTTCCTGGCCAATCCGTGGGTTATCGTTGCGGCAGCGGTGGTGGTGGGCACCGCCGTCGTGACGACCGTGCGCCGCCGCTCCCGCCGCCGCGCCTGCCGGATCAAGCCGCCGACAGAGACCTGAGATACCAGGCGCGGCAACGGGGGAAGCGTTGTCAGCCGGCCATCGAGCCGGTCGGCGCGCCCGCCCAGGCCGCGCCGCGCGGGCGCACGGCGCGCCAGTAGACGAAGGCCCCGGTTACCGCGCCGAACAGCAGGTGCGCGAGGAAGAACGGGGCGCGTGCGGTGTTGTCGGAGATCTCGGTGTTCAGCGCCGGGGCGACCGCGTACATCATGACCACATAGAGCAGTGCCCCTCCGAGCGTAGCGGCGACCGGGTAGCCCAGCGGGCCGGCCAGCAATCCGGAGATCAGGGTGCGGGTCCGGATGAGCAGGGCGAGCAAGAGGGCGAACGCGATCCGGCGGCTGCCGACATCAGCAGGTGCAGGCTGCCGCCGACCAGCAGGTGGCTGGTGACGATCGGGGTGTTCATCATCATGTCCGAGTGTCCGCCCGTCATCGGCCGCCGGGCATGGCCGGCTGGCCGCTCATCGCGGGCTCGGGCATCATCCCGGCGCCTCTGTAGACGAACGCTGCGAAGCAGCCGTTGAGGGTTGTCAGCGAGATGACACACCTCGATGGAGAATCCACTCTTTCGGGTCAGCCGATGTGGGCGGCCCCCTGACCGGGCACGGTGCGTTCAGCGGCTCACGGTGGACCTTCGCTGTCGGTGGGAGCTCGGGCTGATTTTCTGTTCTGTGTCGGGTCGGGCTCAGGAGGCTTGTCGCCCTGCCCGCTCTCGCGGGATTCGGGCCTGCGGTGCTCCGGTTCGGCCGCGGTGGCGGGGGTGACGGTGCGATCGCGGCGCAGGGTCAGGTAGACGATCGCGGCGGTGAACACCAGCAGCGAGGTCCAGTCGTTCAGGCGCACCCCGGCGATGCGGTTGGCGTGGTCCTCGCGCAGCGCCTCCACCCAGGCCCGGCCCAGGGTGTAGGCCACGACATAGATCGCGAACAGGCGTCCGCGGCGCGGTTGCCAGCGACGGTCGACCCACAGCAGCAACACCGCGACCCCAACGTCCCAGACCGATTCGTACAGGAACGTCGGCTGGTGGAACACGGCGTCCGGGGTGGATGGCGGCCGGTGCGCCGGGTCGATGCGGATCGCCCATGGCAGACCGGACGGCCTGCCGTACAGCTCCTGGTTGAAGTAGTTGCCCCAGCGGCCGATCGCCTGCGCCAGCACCAGGCCCGGGGCCACGGCGTCGGCGAAGTCGGCCGGGACGATGCCCTTGCGTCGGCAGCCGATCCACGCTCCGACCGCCCCGAGCGCCACCGCACCCCAGATACCCAGGCCGCCGTCCCAAATGTACAGGGCGCGGATCGGCTGTTCGCCGTACTTGAAGTACAGCTCGGGGTCGGTGGTCACGTGGTAGAGCCGACCGCCGACCAGCCCGAACGGCACGGCCCAGAGCGCGATGTCCACGATGTCGTCGGCGCTGCCGCCGCGGGCGCTCCAGCGCCGCCGGGTCACCCAGATCGCGACGACGATCCCGGCCAGGATGAAGAGGGCGTAGGCCCGCAGCGGAATCGGGCCCAGATGCCACACGCCGTGCGGCGGGCTCGGCAGATATGCCGGCGTCATGGCCGAAGACCGCCACGACGCAGCCGACGCGCTCGGTGCCAGGGTCTGCGACGGACAGCACGCATTCTGCGCGTCGCCCCGGTCAGCGGCATTCGACTGCCGTTCATCGCACATCCCGTCATGATCGATCGCCGGACGTTCGCGGCGCCCACCCTGGGGAACCCGGCGGCGCTCGGGTGCCTTCCACTCCGCGCAGGGCGGACCCGGATTCGCCAGGCCGATCGGCTACCGGACGTCAGCCGCCGGTGATCGCGTTGCCGCCGGCGTCAAGCACGTACCAGGGGGCGCCGTAGGAGGTGTTTCCCTGCCCGGTGGTGTCTCCAGGGTTCTGGTCGCCGCGGTAGTAGTACAGCGGATGGCCGTTATAGGTGATCTCGGTGCCGCCGTCGGTGCGGGCCAAGGTGCCGAGCTTGCTCGCGATCACGCCCGCGCCTGCCTGCGGCGCGCCGGCCGTGGTGTAGGGCGGCCAGGCAGTGGTGCAGTTGCCGTAGCACGTTGACGTGGTTGGGGTGTCGCTCTCGAACAGGTAGAGGGTTCGTCCCTGCCCGTCCACAAGGATCTTGCCGAGTTGGGAATCGTGCACTGCCACGACGGCACCGGCGGCGCTGGTCGGCGCCTGGGGGTTCGGGGTGGCGCCCGGTGCGGGTGCGGTGGTGGCGCTGCTTGAGCAGCCGGCGGCCAGTGCTGCTGCCGCGAATCCGACGGCGGCGCACGCTGCGACCTGGTGGACGATGCGTGGCATGGCGAGACCTCCTTGGGCGGCATGCCCGACACCCCGGCACCGGCTTCAGCGCTCGACAAGACCAGCGGCAGACCGCCCCCAAGATCAAAACGGTTGGGGCTGGAGTCGGGTTCATCCCGGACTGGATGGAAGGTTCCCGCCGGGCAGCGGGTTCCCTTCCTGGATCTGGTCGGTGCTGGCTCGTGAGCGGAGTGATGAATGACGTGGCGCGTGGTGTCGATGCTGCGGCGGCTGGAGTGTGTCACACGCCCGGTGGACGGCGACTTCGCGGCGGCGATGCGGCGGCGCTGGGACGATCTCCCGCCTCACGTCAAAACGCCAGGGCAGGTGCTGGGGCGGCATGGCGTGGGGTGTGAGGGCACTCACGGGGTGTTCCCCAAGTGCAATCTGGCCTGCACGCCCTGCTACCACTCTCGCGACGCCAACCAGGTCCGCGTTGACGGCGGCCACACGGTGGCGAACGTGGAGGCGCAGATGGCGCTGCTGCGCCGGGTCCGCGGCCCGCGGGCGCACGCGCAGCTGATCGGCGGCGAGGTGAGCCTGCTGGACCCCGACGACCATGCGGCGGCACTGGCCGCGATGCGCCAGCACGGCCGGGAGCCGATGAGCTTCACCCACGGCGACGTCGACTACGCCTACCTTCGCCGGCTCGCGCTCGGCCCGGACGGGAAGCGCCGGTTCGACCGGCTGTCGTTCGCCGCGCACTTCGATATGTTCATGTTCGGCCGCCGCGGCATCGCGCGCCCGGGTGACGAGCGCTCTCTGAACCGGTATCGGGCCGAGTTCACCGCCAAGCTGCGCCGGCTGCGCGCCGAGACCGGGGTGCGCACCTTCGCCGCGCACAACATGACCGTCACGCCGGCCAACCTGGACCAGGTCGCCGACGTGGTCCGCGACAGCAGCGGCATGGGGTTCGGGATGTTCTCCTTCCAGCCGGCGGCTTTCGTCGGGGACTCCCGCCGCTGGCACGAGGACTACCGAGATGTGGACAGCGACGCTGTGTGGGAGCAGATCGAGCGCGGGGTCGGAACCAAGCTGGATTATCGGATCTTCGAGCACGGCGATGTGCGCTGCAATCGGGTCGCCTACGGCTTCTGGGTCGGTGATCGCTGGTTCCCGGTCCTCGACGGTGCGGATCGACGGGACCTGGCGGTCCGCGACGGGTTCTTCCGGCACCTGGGAGCCTTTGATTTCGCAGGAACCCCCGTCCCACAGCTCGCAGCCCAGCTGACCAGGGTCGCGGTGCGCCGCCCGCAGACCGTCGTCCTCGCGGTGGGCTGGCTGGTCCGTGCCGTGCGCCGCGTGGGTATCAGGCGCCTGGCGCGGTGCCGCCGGGTGCGTATCACGTCCTACGTGATGCACCGGTTCATGGACGCCGCCGACGTCACTACGGCCTGGGATCTCATGCAGCGCGGCCAGAGCAGCGATGATCCGCGGATCCGGGAAACCGTCGAGCGGCTGTCGGCGTGCCATTACGCGATGGCCCACCCGGAGGACGGGACGGTGGTTCCGGCGTGCGTGCAGCACAGCGTGCTGGACCCGGGCGAGAACGCGCAACTGCGGCGACTGCTACCGATCGTGCAGGTCCGCACCGGCGGACGTGAGGATGCGACGACGATGGAGAGGCCCACATGCGAGTAGGGGTGATCAGCGGATCGGGCGGCTACACCTGGCCCGGTCTTCAGGACGCGGTCTCACGGACGATGCAGACCCGCCACGGCGAGGCCGACGTCACCGTCGGCACGGTGGCCGGCGTCGAGGTGGTGCATCTGGCCCGGCACGGCACCGGGCACGCCCGACTGTCCAACCACGTCGACCACAAGGCGAACATCGCCGCGTTGCGGGAGACAGGCGTCGACTGCGTGATCTCGCTGACCGTGTGCGGCGCGGTGGACCCGGCGGTCGAACCCGGGTCGCTGATCGTGTTCGACGACCTGTACTTCCCGGGCAACCGGCTGCCGGACGGGAGCACGTGCACCTGGTTCGACGAGCCGGCCGCGAAGGACCGCGGACACTGGATCTTCGATCGGCCGTTCAGCGCACCCGTGGGCGAAGCTCTGATCAGCGCCGCCGGCGCGGCTGGCACCCCGCTGCGGGACCGCGGCTGCTACGGGCACGTCGACGGCCCGCGCTTCAACACCCGCACGGAGATCGCCGCGCTGGCCGGCGTCGGCGTCAGCGCGGTCAGCCAGACCGCCGGCCCGGAGGTGGTGCTCGCCGGTGAGGCGGAGCTACCGCTTGCGCTGGTCGGATTCGTCACCGACTACGCCAACGGTGTGGTCGAGCATCCGGAGCCGATCGACGCCTTGGTGGCCCGCATGGCGGCCAGCGCCGGGATCTTCGCCGATCTGCTGGAGGCGGCGCTGCCAAAGCTGGCCGACCTGACGCCGGCGGGCCTGATCTACCGGTTCACATCATGACCGGCGCGCCGACGGTCCTGGTGATGGCCAAGACACCGCGTCCAGGCCGCGTCAAGACCCGCCTTCATCCGCTGCTCGGCCCGGACGGCTGCGCACGGCTGCAGGCGCAGCTGCTGGCGAACACCGTGACGACCGCGCTGGGATCACAGCGGCGCGTCGTGGTGGCCTTCGACCCGCCCAGCGCCCAGGCCGAGGTCAGGGCCCTGACCGGCGGGCAGGTAGAGCTGCTGCCGCAACGCGGCGGGAACCTAGGCGAACGAATGACCGCCGCCGCCGATGACGCTCTACCCGGCGGCGGGCCGCTGGTCGTCATCGGCACCGACGCTCCGACCCTGACCGCCGACATGATCGTTCAGGCGTTCACCGTCTTGGATTCCGGCTCGGCCGCCGCGATCGGCCCGGCCCTGGACGGCGGCTACTACCTGCTGGCCGTGCACTGGCCGCACCCGGCCGCCTTCGCCATCGACCCGGCGCTGTGGAGCGGCCCGCACGTCATGGCCGCGACCGTGAGCCGGCTGCGCCGAGCCGGGCGTGTCGAGCTGCTGCCGGCGCTTCGTGACCTCGACACCCCCGAGGATGCGGCAGCTCTGCTGGCGGATCCAGAGTTGCCGGACGCTGTCGCCAAAGCTCTCCTGCCAACGACAGGTGTCGGTATGACCAACGCCACCGTCTCGATCGTCATGCCGACACTGAACGAAGCCGCCGGGATCGTGCCGGCCCTGACCCGCCTCGGCCGCGACTTCCCCGACATCGAGATCGTCGTCGTCGACGGCGGCAGCACAGACGGCACCGCGGACCTCGCCGCCGGCTTCGCGAAGGTGGTCGGCTGCGAGCCTGGACGGGGGCGCCAGCTCAACACCGGCGCTCAAGCGGCCGGCGGCGAGGTTCTGTGGTTCGTCCACGCCGACACCGTCATCGACCCGGCCGCCCTGGACGGCATTCGGCGTGCGCTGGATGATGCGGACGTCGTCGGCGGCGGCCTGACCCTGCGCTTCGACCACGACACGATCGGCCTGCGATTCCTGGCCTGGTCGTCCAACCAGCGCGCCCGACGGCTCGGACAGATCTTCGGCGACCAGGCGATGTTCGTCCGCCGGACCGTGTTCGACGTGCTCGGCGGCTTCCCCGACTACCCGCTGATGGAGGACTTCGAGTTCTCCCGCCGCCTGCACAAGACCGGCCGGCTCGCCGTCCTGACCGCCACCTCGACCGCCTCGGCGCGCCGGTTCCAAGCCCACGGCACCTGGCGCATGATCGCCTTCATGCAGATCATCAAGATCCGCTACCTGCTCGGTGCCTCACCGGAAACACTGCGCCGCAGCTACACCGCGGGACCCCCGTCCCTGCGCAATCTGTCCTCCGCCCGTTCCTCCCGTGCGAAAGGAAGCGTGTTGCGATGACCGAGACCTCGACACCGGAATCCCTCGGTGCCAGCCTGGACCGGCTGCCCTGGAGCCCCCGACACACCACGATCCTGCTCGCCCTGGGCGCCGGCTGGCTGTTCGACTCCCTGGAGGTGCAGTTGTTCTCCAGCGCCGTCGGCCCGCTCGGCGACCACTTCCACGCCTCGGTGTTCGCCCGCGACTCAGTACTCGCAGTGTGGCTGTCCGGGATCCTGATCGGCGCCCTGACCGGCGGGGCGCTGACCGACCGACTCGGGCGGCGCCGCATGTTCGTGCTCACGTTGCTCTGGTACGCCGGGTTCACCGTGCTGACCGGGCTAAGCCCCAGCCTCGGCTTCGTCTACGTCCTGCGGTTCCTGGCCGCCCTCGGGGTGGGGGCCGAGTACGCGATCGTGAACGCGGCGATCGCCGAGTTCATGCCGGCCCGGGTCCGGGGCCGGGCGTCGGTGACAGTGATGAACTTCTGGCCGGCCGGGGCGGTCATCGCCGCCCTGCTGGCCTACTTCCTGCTGGACACCCTCGCCCTGGGCAGCGCGACATCCTGGCGATACCTGTTCGTCCTGGGCGGGCTGCTGGCGCTGATCGTGCTGTACTTCCGCCGCCGCATCCCGGAATCCCCGCGCTGGCTGGCCGCACGCGGCCGGACCGCCGAGGCCGAACAGATCGTGGCAGATCTCGAACACGCCTGCGGGATCACCCGGCCGACACCGAACGAGGCTGCGGCCGAGCCTGAGCGGCAGACGCCATCGACGCGGGCCGCGCTCGGTGAGCTGGTCCGCCGCTATCCCGGCCGGCTCGCGCTGGGCACCGCGCTGGATCTGGCCGAGGCGTTCGGCTACTACGGCATCTTCGCGCTGCTGTCGGTCGTGGTGCTACCAGCAGTCCACATCGGATCGGCGCAGATCCCGTTCTTCTACATCGTCGGCAACGTCGGCGGCCTGATCGGCGGGCTCACGGCAGCGGCGCTGCTGGACCGGGCCGGGCGTCGGGTCACCGTCACCGGCAGCTACCTGGCCGCAGCCGCCGGGGTCGGGCTGCTGGCCGCCGCCACCGCCACCGGGTCCGGGGCCTGGGTGACGGCGGCGTTCGTCGTCGCCAACGGCGTGGCCACAGCCGCCTGGACCTCGGCCTACCCGACGTTCAGCGAGCTGTTCCCGACCCACCTGCGCGGCGCCGGGATAGGGATGTGCGTGGCCGTCGGCCGGATCGGCGCGATCCTCGGCACCCTGTCGCTGCCGGATGTGGCCACCCGGATCGGCCCCACCGCCTCCTACCTGCTGGTCATCGCCTTCTGGCTGGTCGGTGCCGGTGCCATGACCGCCTACGGCGCGCGCGGCGGCACCGAGGCCGCCGGACGCGCCCTGGAATCGTTGGTACCGGCTCCGGTGCCGGCCCCCGCCTGACAACCGAACCCTGAATCCCCAACCACCTGGAGCAGCACACCATGCGGATCGCAGTATCCGGAGGCCCCTACGGCAACCCCTACGCACTGCGGGCGTTCGTCTGCGACGCCCGCGTCCGGGGTGCCGACCGCTTGTTCTGTCTGGGTGATCTGGGCGGGTTCGGCGCCGAGGTCGACGCGCTGTGGCCGATCCTGCGCGAAAACCGCGTCGAGTGCGTCGCCGGGAACTACGACGTCGCGATCGCCCGCGCCGACCCGGACTGCGGCTGCGGCTACCGCGACGAACGCGACAACGCCTACGCCCAGCTCATCTACGACCACACGCTGGCCACCACCAGCCGACCGTTCGCCGCCTGGATGGGTGCTCTGCCCACCGAGCGCCGCCTTCAGATCGGAGGCTGCGCCGTCCACATGGTCCACGGATCCCCGTTGGCACTCAACGACTTCTGGTGGGAATCGCTGCCGGAATCCGAGCACCGGGCGCGCGCGGCGGCCAGCGGCGCACAAGTGATCTTGTGCACGCACAGCGGCCTGCCCTGGATCCGGCGGATCGGGCAGGCCCTCGCCGTCAACGTGGGCGTGCTGGGCAAGCCCGCGAATGACGGGAACACGCAGGTCTGGTACGCGCTGCTCGATCTCGACGACGGCCAGGCCTCGGCCGAACTCGTGCCACTGGCCTACGATTGGCGATCGCAGGCCGCCTCGATGCGCCACGCCGGGCTCCCGGAGCCGTTCGCCGAGACCATCGAGACCGGCTGGTGGACCACCTGCCTGGAATCACTGCCGCCGGCCGAGCGCTCAAGGGGACGGTTCCACCTGTATCGCAGCGCCCTGCCCACCGCGTTCGCCCCGGCCGGCGGCTGGGGCGAAACGACCTCCGCCGGCGACGATGCGCGTCCGGTGATCCCGCTGTTCGGGTCGGACTACTTCCCGTCCCGGCTGTGGATCTACACCAACTTCCACTGCAACCTGCGCTGCGACTACTGCGCGGTCGCGTCCTCACCCCGGGCCCGGCCCAGATCGCTGACGGTGGACGCCTTCGGCGCGCTGGTCGAGCAGGCCGTCGCCGAGGGCTTCGCCGAGCTGTACCTGACCGGCGGCGAGCCGTTCCTGCACCCTGACATCATCGCCCTGCTGGATGCCGCCAGCTCGGCGCTGCCCACCGTCGTGCTGACCAACGCCATGCTCGCCGGAACCCGGCGCATGTCCCGGCTCGCCGACCTGGCCGATCGCAAACTGGTGATCCAGACCTCGCTGGACGGCGCGTGCCCGGCCACCCACGACGCGCACCGCGGACGCGGTTCGTTCACCCGCACCCTGGACGGCATCAGACTCCTGATCGACATCGGGTTCCCGCCGCGCGTGGCGCTGACCGAGACCCCGGAGAACGCCGGCGAGATCGAGCAGGTCGCCGAACTTCTGGCCGGCCTCGGCCTGCCGCCGGCGAACTTCGCGGTACGGCCCCTGCTGCGCCGCGGGTTCTCCGAGACCGGGCAGGAGATCGGCGAGGACAGCAGCATCCCGGAGCTGACCGTCAGCGCCGACGGCCTGCACTGGCACCCGGCCGGCGCCGATGCCGCGACCAGCCCCGACATGCACCTGGCCCCGGCCGGCACACCGCTGGCCGAAGGCAAGCGCCTGGTCACCGAACGGTTCCTGGCCGCACGCCTGGCCGACGGCAACCTGCCCGCGCCCGTGCACTGCGCCATCTGAGGAGGAAGCCCCATGACCGATTCCAGCGGCGAGGTGATCGTCTACTGGCGCCCCGGATGCAGCTACTGCTGGAAGCTGCGACGCGGCCTGCGCGCCACCGGCCTGCACTACCGAGAGGTCGACATCTGGGACGATCCTGAAGCCAAGGCATTCGTGCGCTCGGTCGCCAACGGCGACGAGACCGTCCCCACCGTCGTCGTGGCCGGGCACGCAATGGTGAACCCGAGTGTGTCCACGGTGCTGGCCGCCGTGGAGGAGTACGCGCCGGATCTGGTGACCGCCGACGTGGCGCCGGCGAGGAGGCCATGGTGGCGCAGAATCCTGTGATCGGCCAGAACAGCGTGATCAATCAAGAATTCCTGCGCGCCTTCCACCAGCGCAACCCCGGCATCACCGAAGCCGTCCTGCAACGTGCCGTCGATCATGGGATCACGCCGTATCGGTGGCTGGCCGACGCCGTCCCGAAGCAGGGCACGGTACTGGACCTGGCCTGCGGCAGCGCCCCGATGCGCCGCACGGTCGCGCCGGGCTGCGCTTACGTCGGCGTCGACCGCTCGCCCGCCGAGCTCAACGCGGCCCAGCGCAGCGGCGTCAGCAAGCTGATCCGCGCGGACGCCGCCGCGCTGCCTCATCCCGACGCCGTATTCGACACGGTGGTCTGCTCGATGGCGCTGATGATCGCGCAGCCGCTGGACGCTGTGCTCGCCGAGATCCGCCGGGTCCTGCGCCCCGGCGGCCTGCTCGCCGCGACCGTCCCCGCCGAGGTCGCTACCTCCGCCCACGCCGCACGGCTCTTCGGGCTGCTGCTGGGTACCGGATCGCTGCCGCGCAGTCCCAACAACGCCGCGCTGGCCGACGCCGGCGCTGCATTCGCCCGCCACCGGCTGCGCCTGATCGGCGACGAGCAGCGCCGTTTTTCCTTCCGGGTCCGCACCGGTGCCGACGCGCAGCTGCTGTTGGACTCGCTGTACCTGCAAGGAACCGGTCCAGCCCGGATGCGTGTGCTGTCCGTGGCGGTGCGGACGGCGGCCGTCATGCGCCCCTCGGTTCCGATCCCGATCCGGCGTCTGATCGCCCGAGCCGAGTGAACGTGAACGGAACGTCCATGGCTTGGATGCCAACCAGTGTTCTGCCGGTGTCCAGGACCCCGTCAGGCATCAGCCATCTGTCATGACGGGGTGTCGTGGAACGGCCGGACAGCATCGCCTGCCGAGTCTTCGGGCGGGGTCGCGCGGGAGCGAACGACCCGGGCGGCCCAGGCGCCGCCGACGGTCAAGGCCAGCAGCCCCGCCAGCGCCGACCACAGCACCGGAGAGCTGGGATCGTGCAGCGAAACGCCGATCCCGGCGTAGGCCAGGGTGCCGGGCACGATGCCGATCGCGGTGGCCGCCAGGTACGGCCGGAACCGCACTGCGCTCACCCCGGCCCCGTAGTTGACGATCGCGAACGGGAACAGCGGCACCAGTCGCACTATCAGCACGGTTCAGAAACCTTGCCAGGACACGAACGCATCCAGCCCGGCCAGCCGGCCGTCTCCGATCAGCCGGGCCACCGCCGGGCGCCCGAGTGATCGCGCCAGGCCGAACGACGGCGCCGCGCCCGCCGTCGCGCCGACCAGCACGGTCGCAGTGCCGAGCCAGAGCCCGAACAGCACTCCCGCCGCGGCGGTCAGCACCGAGCCCGGGAACAGCGCGGTCTCGGCGATCGCATACAGCAGCGCGAACAGCGGCGATCAAATCACGCACATGGCCACGATGGTCGGCTACGGCACCTTCCTGGTCGAGCACCTGATCTTCGGCATGACCCTCGGGGTGCTACTCGCGGTGCGGCGGGCCCGCTCCGTATCCTCCAGGTGACCGGTTCCGGCCCGCACACGCAGGAGTGTCGAGTTCCCCGGGCGCGGGCCGGAGCTGCGGTTTCCCCGCCGGCCGGCTACAGCTCCGCCTCTGGCCCCGCGCCGGCCAGGTGCTCGCCGAAGGCCCGCAGGCGCGCGACCGCATCGTCGGCGGGCTGCTCGTGCGTCGCCAACGCCCGCTTGATCTCCCGGTAGGCGGCCAGCTCCAGGCCGCACTTGCGGCAGTACTCCAGATGCGCGGCCACCCGGCGGACGGTGGCCGGATCGCACTCGCCGTCCAGGTAGGACTGCAGCTGTGGGCCGACGTGCAGGCACTCGCGCATGTCCCGCATCTGGCGCAGTCGGCGGCCCATCATCGTCCACCACCGCCCTGCTTCGGGGCGAGCCCGGCGGCGGCGAGGCGGTCGCGTATCCGCTTGCGGGCCCGGTGCAGTCTGCTCATCACGGTTCCCTCCGGCACTCCCAGCAGCACGGCCGCCTCGGCGTAGGTCAGCCCGTCGATGTCGATCAGGCGGACCACCTGCCGGTGCTTGACCGGCAGCGCGCCGAACGCGGCGTCCACCACCTCGTCGAACTCCCGTCCGACCACCAGCTCCTCCGGCGTGGGCGGCACCATGTCGAACGGTCCGCCACCGGTGTCGTGTTCCAGGTGCACGTCCGGGTCGTCCAGCAGATCCGGGCGGCGGCGCCGGTGCCGGTTGACCTCGGCGTTGCGCAAGATCGTGAGCAGCCAGGCCCGGGGGTGCGCCCCGTCGAACCGGTCGATCGCGCGGTAGGCGCGCAGCAGCGTGTCCTGCACCAGGTCCTCGGCGTCGGCCGGCTGCGCGGTCATCGACAGCGCGACCCGGTAGAGCACTTCGACCTCGGGCAGCACGAACTTCGCGAATGCCGCCTGCCGACTTGCGTCAAGGCTCGCCACCGGTTGCTCCACGCGTCGGAAACCCGCCGGGCTAGATCGGAATTCCATTGTGGAATCCCAGACCACGGTAACCGGGTTCCCTTGGCGTGAACGCGCAACAGGCCGCGGACGAGTGCCGCCAGTGGGCCCGGCATCTGCGGCTGCGCCGGATGGTCGGCGCGTATCTGGACGGCGAGCTGACCGGTGCGGACGGCCCGCGGGTGGCCGCGCACCTGGCGGTGTGCTGGATGTGCAGCGGCTATGCCGAGACCCTGCGCCTGATCAAGCAGTCGCTGCGGGCCAGCCCGGGGCGCACCCCGCCGGATCTAGCCGAGACCCGGCTGCGCCGCTTCGCCGAACGGCTGACCCGATGATGAGAACCCGGCTGACGACGATGGAGGTCGACCACCCATGATGCGAGCGGTATGGAACGGTCAGGTCCTGGCCCAGACACCCAGAACCAGGATCGTGGAAGGCAATCACTACTTCCCGCCGGAGTCGGTCAACCGCGAGTTCTTCCTCGACAGCCCCACCAAGACGCTGTGCCCGTGGAAGGGGATGGCCCGCTACTACACGCTGAGCGTCGATGGCGAGGTCAATCCGGACGCCGCCTGGTACTACCCGCACCCCTGGTTCCTGGCGAAGCGGATCAAGAACCATGTCGCGTTCTGGAACGGGGTGCGCATTGAGGGCACTCGGGAGCGGCGTTGAGCCGGGTCACCGCTTCGCGGTCCTGCGCGCTCCCAACAGCGCCTTGATCGCGACCCGGCCGGTTGTGGAGCCGAGCCTTCCGGCCACCTCGGCCAGCGCGGCGTTCCACGGGCCGTCGGCGTAGGTCGGGTACGGGTGCACGGTCGCGGCATACTTCGACGGCGTCCACCCCATGCGAACGGCGGCGGCCAAGTGCGCGATCGTCTCCCCGGCTCGCGGGCTGACCACGGTGGCCCCCACGATCCGCCCGCGCGGGCCCAGCACCAGACGGGTAAAGCCGGCGGTGCGCCCGTCGGCCACGGCCCGGTCCACCCGGTCGTTGTCCAGGTCCCGCACCCGCACCTTGTCGCCGTGGCGTTCGCGGGCCTCGGCCTCGGTCAGGCCGACCTGCGCGACCTCCGGATCGGTGAACGTCACCGCCGGCACCGCTTCGTAGTCGACGCCGCGGCGCACGCCCAGCAGCGCCCCGGTCACCACCGACGCGGCCTGCACCCCCGCCAGATGGGTGAACGCCGAGCGGCCGGAAGCGTCCCCGGCCGCGAAGATCCGCGGGTTGCTGGTACCCAGCCGATCGTTCACCAGCGGGTTCCCACGCTCGTCGACCCGCACCGAGGCGGCGGCCAGCTCAAGTCCGGCGGTGTTCGCCCGGCGCCCGGTCGTCACCAACAGCCGATCGAACGGCAGCACCTGCCCGGCCACGTGCAACGCACCCGGCTCCACCCGATCGGCCGCGGCACCGGTCAGCACCCTGACGCCCTCGCCGGCCAGATGCTCGGCCAGCGCTACGGAGGCGCGCGGCTCGGCACGCGGCAGCAGGCATTCCATCGCCTCCACGATGGTCACCTGTGAGCCCAGGCGGGCGAACGCCTGGCCCAGCTCGCAGCCGATCGACCCACCGCCGAGCACCACCAGCCGCTCCGGCAGCCGCTCGAGGTCCCACACGTCGTCGCTGGTCAGCGGATGCGTCAGGGCCAGCCCGGGGACCGGCGGCAGCGCCGGGGAGCTTCCGGTGGCGATCAGCGCGAACCGGAAGCCGACCTGCCGGTCGCCGACCTGCACGCCACGCGGGCCGGTGAACCGCGCCGGGCCGAAGGCGACCTCGACGCCGTCGGCGCTCAAGGATTCCGCCGAATCGTGCGGCGCGATCGCCGCCATCGCCCGGTGGACCTGTGCCATCACCGCCGCCAGGTCCGCAGGTCCCGTGGCCGCCGGCAATCCGTACGTGTCGACGCGTCGCGCCGCCAGCACCTGCGAGGCGGCGTGCAGCAGCGCTTTGCTGGGCACGCAGCCGGTCCACAGGCAGTCCCCGCCCAGCCGGTCCCGCTCGGCGAGCAGCACCCGCGCGCCCAGCCGCCCGGCCAGCCGCGCCGCGGTCAGCCCGGCGCTGCCGCCGCCGACCACCACCAGGTCATACGAGCTCATCCGGGCCTGCTCTCCGTCGTTGCGGCCGAAGGTGTCAGCCAGGGAACCCGCCACGGCGTCCGTTTCCTTCCCCTGCCCTCACCGACAGCTGCCACGAGGTAAGGGTCGCCGAGGGGTCGATTGTGTCAGCTGGCTGACAGTTCGGACGGGACGCGCGGCGCGGCGGGTTTCGGAACCGGTGCCGCTCACCGGGGACGAGCCTGCGCGCGGCGCCGACGCGGAGGCCAGTCGGGTCGCGGACAGCTCGGCCGCGGCTTGGGCGCGGGCGAGGGCGTCCATGCGGTGCGCCCAGGCTGGGCCGCGCCCGGCGACCCGCAGGACCCGAAGACCGGTCAGGCCTCCTGGACGAACGTGGTCAACGCCGCGTTGGCCTGCCGGGCGGCGACCGTGCGCCGGGCCACCGCCTTCCCGGTGGCTTTGGCCAGGCTCAGGGCGATCGGCACCGGAGCCAGCGCGAGCAGGGCGAGCGTCGGGGAGTAGACGAGCGTCGCCACGGCCAGGGACAGGGAGAACAGCAGGGTGTCCCAGGTCTCGACGATGACCTCGCCGACGCCGGTGCCGACCACCTCCACGTCGCCGATGATCCGGGCCATGATCTCCCCGGTGGCCGTGGTGTGCAGCCGGGCCGCGGGCCAGGACAGACAGTACCCCGGCCATGGCGTCGGCGCGCAGGTCGGCGCGGATCCGGGAGCGGGCGACGCCCAGCCAGAACCGCTTGCCGACCCTGGGGACCTCGGTGGCCAGTGCCCCGGCCACCACCAGCAGCGCGGCGGTCGTCACCGCCGCGGTGCCGGTCTGTCCGTGCCGGTAGGACGCGACGGTGTCGACGGCGTGCCCCAGCAGGACCGAGGGCAGTACGACCGCGGTGTTCATGGCGACGCCGGCCAGCGACCCGATGGCCAGGAGCCCGGCGACCTGCCGGAAGTAGGCCCGCAGCGGCCACAGCAGACGCGGTCGCCGGGGCTGCGGCATCGCGGTGCGGTACACGGGTGCTGTGTTCACCGGCGGTGCTCAGCCTCGCCCCAGGCGTCCGGTGAGGTCGGCGGCCGCGGCGTCGGCCAGTTCGGGTCGGGAGGCCAGCACAGCGACGTCGGTGTAGATCATGGCCGCTGTCCAGGCGGCCTCGAAGTCCACGCCCGGGCGCGCACCGTCGAGGGTCCGGCCAGCTGCGCAAGTCCAGCACCGGATGGCTGAGGTAGGAGTCGCCGAAGTCGATGACGCCGGTCAGCGTGCCGGTCTCGTCGCAGAACACGTGGGTGGGGCCGGGATTGGAATGCAGCGCCACCGGGACGAACGTGTCCGGCAGCAACGCCAGCGCCTGCTCGGCGACCTGGGCCGGTGCCATCGGCGACTGCCAGGTCTCGGGCCGCTGCCCGATCAGCTCGACCAGGTCGGCGAATCCGGCTTCCATGCGGGTGCGCAAGGCCGCCCCGTCCGGGTCGACCGGGAACAGCCCGTCCTCCTTCAGCAGTGCGTCGGTGGGGACGGTGTGCAGCCGGGCGAGCATCCGACCCGTGGCGGACAGCAGCGCGCCCCGGATCTCCCCGGCCACAGTCCGGTGCCGGACCGCGTGGCCGGGCATCCGGCTGATCACCAGGTACTCCACCTCCCCTTCGGGAGCGTCCAGGCGGCCGTATCCGAACAGCTGCGGAACACGTTCGCCCAGCGGTACGGCCAGGTGCTCCAGCAAGCGCGCCTCCTTGGCCAGGGACGTGCGAGGGCGCAACCGGTGCGGGCGCTGGGTTATGACCACCACGTCGCCGTCCAGCAGGTCGGCACGCGCCTCCCCGCCGGACTCGTCGACCTCCAGGACGCGGGCCGCACGGTCGGTGTGCGCCGCAGCGATCTTCAGCACGGTGGCTTCGGACAGCACCGGGTCTTTCGCCTCCGGCTGCAGGTAGACGTCGGCCCGTCCCATGGAACCCCTCTTCTCGGTGGTGGTAGCCGCCGCGGTGGTGTTCAGATGGTGATGACGTTCACGGCCAGCGAGGCCACGACGGCCAGCGCCCGGGTCTGGGCGAAACGGCGCGGGTCGGCCGGAGGCCGGGCGGCGGCGTATACGGACACGAACACGTAGGTGAGCACGGGGGCGAGCCAGTCGTCGGCCGAGAATCCGGAGATCCCGTCGGCGTTGAGCTGGGGCATGTTGGCGCTGGCCCGGAACAGGAACACCGAGGCCCCGGCGGCCACCGCGACGCCGACCGCGTCGATCCAGGCGTCGCGGCCCAGCCGCCAGATGGCCGCGGCGAGCGCGAACACGGCTGTCAAAGCGGCGGTTCCAAGGATGTGGGCGTTGCCGAACACCGGGTCCGAGGCCAGGGTCGTGGTCATCGTGTCCTCCTTCGGCGCCGCCGTCAGGTCGTCGGCTCTTCGATCAGCAGGGCCGGCCTGCCGCCGGGCCCGGCCGGGACGGGGTAGTAGCTGCGGTGCGTGACCGGGTCGACGGCCACCACGTGCGCGCCGTCAGCGAGGTGCGCCGATCCGGTGATGTTCAACGTCTTGCCGTGCCGGTTGGCGACGGTGAGCCAGCCGGACTCGCAGGCTACATACAGCCGTGCGGCGGCCGGGTCGTAGGCCAGGACGTCGGGGTCGACGCCGACCGGCTGGTTCGCGGTGACCTTCCAGGCGTCCAGGTCGACGGTCAGCAGCCGGGCGTTGCCGTCGCAGGCCACGAACGCCAGCCGCTCGGCCGCATCCAGGGCCAGGCCGTGGTCGTGGTCGCAACCGGGCAGGTCCAGACGGCGGGTGATCGCCAGGGTGGCCGGGTCGATCTCGGCCAGGGTGTTCCGGCTCTGCACGTCGACCAGGACCTTCCCGCGGAGCGCTATGCCGCACCGGAGGCGCCGGGCTTGGACATGGCGCTGCGCGGGCTGTCGATGGTGTGCCAGGACACACAGATGCTCCAGGGCACCGCCTTACTCCGGTCAGGTCACCGACTGGCAGCAGCATCCCATGCCGTTGCTTTGCCACCGGCGGGCGGGACCAACCGGCCCTCGGGGCCTGGCGGGTCCGACTGGGGCGGCTGGCCCAGTCGCGCCAGTCGGACCAGTCGGACCAGTCGTCAGCCGATCAGCTGGTTGCCGGCTGCGTCCAAGAACCACGCTTCCCATTGAGCCGGCGACCATCCGCGCCGGTCCACCAGGAGCAGCCAGACGTCGGGGTTGTTCAGCGTCCAGAGGATGTCGGCCCCTCGTTCGACATCCAGGCTGTCGCGAAGCGCGCCCTTGGCGGCGAGGCTTTCCACGATCGCCTTCTGGTTGGTGCGGAAGTCGCTTTGGATCAGCTCCCACAGCTCTGCGAGATCCGGTTCGGTTTCCGCGCCGCCGCGGATCACCTTCAGGATCGGGCCGATGCGTTCCTTGACGATCCGGGAATGGCGGGCGACGAGTTCAAGCTGTCGGTGTGGGTCGGGCTGCTCCAGCACCTCCAGGTACCACGGCCGGTCGGCCATGGGCTCCTCGCCCAGGTCGCCCTTGAGGGCGCGATCCCAGACCGCGCGCAGCAGGCGGCTCTTCGTCCCGAACGCGGCGTGTGCGGTCCGCAGCGAGACGCCGGCCCGGTCTGCGATCGCCGGCATGGTCGTGGCGGCGTAGCCGTGCTCGGCGAACAGTTTCGCGGCCGCGTCGACCAGGGATGCCCGCCGCGCCGTCGCCTGTTCGGCGCGTTGCGGGGCGTGGTAGCGCCGCTTGACCTCCTCTGTCACGGGTGTAGTCTAGAACAAATTCAGTGCACGCCACGTGCAACGAATATGGGAGGTCGCCATGACCACCGCAACCCCTGCCCCCGAAGCCATCCGCCAGCAGGTCCACGGCATGTGGGCCGCGGTCGCCGCGCCGTGGGAGGAACACGCCGACTACGTCGAACGGCGGGCGCAAGTCGTCACGGCCGAGATGATCCGCATGGCCGCACCGCGCCCGGGAGACCGCGTCCTGGAACTGGCCTGCGGCGCCGGCGGCGTGGGCATCGCCCTGGCCCCGAGAACTCCACCGCGACCTCCGAGACGTCGCCGTACCTGGCGTTCATCGTCGCCCTGCACGTGGCCACCGCCTGCGCCCTGCTGCTGTTCTACTGGCGAGACTGGGTGCGCATCATCGGCGGGCTCATCACCTCCGCCCGCACCCGCCGCCTCGAGAACTCACCCTGCGCCTGGCCTGGCTGCTGGTCATAGCCACGATCCCGGTCGGTATCACCGGGCGGCCTGGGCCGGGGCGGCGACGCCGGCCACGGACGCCGCGATCGCGGCTATGCCCGTCAGGCCGGCGGCTGTGCTTTTGCGCATGTGCTCTCCTTGATGGAAGACCCCGTGCGTAGCGAGGCGATCACCTCGGTTGAGCCGCATGCCGGTTCGCGTTTCGCGTTGTACAGCATCGGTTTGGCAAAGTTTTGGTCATGCGTTGGTATCTGGTAACCCGGCGGCCATCCGATGGCTCGGGTCCGGCCGTGCATCGCCGGTTACGGCCGCGCCCGGAGCCGCCGGCAACCCGTGCCGCAGGCAGCGAAGCTCTTGATCAGCCCTCGAGCATGACATGGGCGCGAACGTCGCCGGGGCCTGTGCGGTTTCCGGTATGTGCGTTGAGAGGGCGAACATTGGTTATGGTCGCCGCAGCACTGCCGGGACGATATCGGCGCGGCCCGCGTCGAACACCGGTCGGGGTTTGGTGGAGGGGCCGATACGGATCACCGTGAACAGGAAACGCAGTACAGCGGCCTTATGCTCGGCGCTGAGCCGGTTCCAGGCGAATCGCGCCCCTGGCCCGATCACGACGCCGTCCATGGCCGCGGCCGACCGGATGACGATGAGGGCGCGAGGCGCAGTGGAGTTGGCCGAGGGATCGGGCACCTCGTAGGGCGAGGCGATCGGCACAGTCCGCGCATCCTCCGCTTCCCAGCCTTCGAGCATGACGAGCGCTTGCTCGACGACCTGGCCTTCGAGATTGTCCGCGCTGATGTAGCGCCGCCGGTGGCCGGGGCTCGACGGCAGGTGCCCGGCGCAGGCGTAGACCCGGTAGCCGTTCACCGACGACCCCACCATGTGCCCGCCGCACACCGCACACACCACGAGCCCGGTCAGGAGGTAGACATGCCGGGGCCGCTCCTGCCCGGCTCCACGACGGAGGGCGCGGGCTCGCTCCCACACATCGACATCGACGCACGGTGGCCAGACGGCGGTTCGGCCCGCCACGACCTCGCCGTGCCTGACCCGCAGTCCCGCGTACCGGGGCGCGTCCACGATCCGCCCGATTCCTCCGACGCTCCAGCTCTTCCCGGTGGACGTCGGCACACCGCGGGCATTGAGGTCCTGGGCGATGGAACGCAGCGAAGCCCCTTCGACGAACCTGTCGAAGATCTCTGCGACGATCGCCGCTTCAGCGGCCACCAGTTCGCCCATACCGGTGGTATAGCCATAGGGTCGCCGTCCCCCGCCATGCGGACGCCCGCTCACAGCCGCCGCAATGTGTGCGGACTGCGCCGCAGCTGACACCATCGACCGGGTCGCGCAGACCGTCTCGACAGTATTTCGCAGGGCCGCCCAGAAGGCGGCGTCTCGCCGTTCCGAATCGGCCCCGAACCCGTGCAGCGTGATCCCCCGCTCGTCGGCGAGGGCGAAGAGCTCTGCGAGGTCGAAGGACTGCGAGGCCAGGGATTCGGGCCGGTATAGCAGGACAGAACCCACGCCGCCGGCACGCAACGCACTCAGAAGACCATCCCAGCCGGCCCTGGGCCGGCCTCGTTGCCAGTCAATGCCACGATGGTCTATGTACACACACCGGGGCGGCAGGTCCAGCCCCAGTCGCCGCGCTTCGGCGACGCCCAGGGCCTCCTGGACGTCGATCCCGACCGGGTCCGGATCCTGCCTTCGGGGTGTGCGGCAGTACAGCGCCGCGACATCGGATACCACGACGGGCTCCCTGAGGTTTCGCGCGAGGATGGCGCAGCGGACACGGACAGCGCAGGATGACGCCGTACGGCAAGACGGCAGCGAGCCTCAGCGGACGGCCGAGGCGGCCTGAATCGTCACATCCGGCGCTTCGCTGAAGGATCATCAGGGACAGTGGTGCGCCTGGCCATGGATCGCGACATGGACGGTGTCGCCGATCTGCGGCGGGGCGGTGTCGATGTAGGCGATGAGGCGGCCGGGCAGGTCATCTCCTTGGGCGGTGACGATCTCGACGCGATAGTCGTGGCCTCGGAAGTGGCAATGGGCGACTCGGGCCTTCACCGTACCCGGGTAGGCCGAGGCTGCCAGGCGTACCTGACGAGGGCGGACCATGACCATCGCGTTCCTCGCCTCGTGAGCTGCGTTGGTGAGCGGCAGCTCACCGAAGGCGGTGCGGGCGCTGCCGTTCTCGATCTCGGCAGCCAGCAGGTTGGCTTCGCCCAGGAAGCGCGCTACGCCCGCGTCCGCCGGCCGGTGGTACAGCGCGTCGGGCGTTCCGGTCTGGGCGATGCGGCCGTCGCGCATGACGGCGATGACGTCCGCGAAGGTCAAGGCCTCTTCATGGTCGTGGGTGACCAGGATCGCCGTGGTGCCCGCTCGTCGCAGCATCGCGGCGACCTCGGCTCGGACCTCGGTTCTCAAGGCCGCGTCCAGGGCGGCGAACGGCTCGTCCAGCAGCAGAAGTTCCGGCTGCGGCGCCAAAGCCCGGGCCAGGGCGACGCGCTGCTGCTGACCGCCCGAAAGCTGGTGCGGATAGCGCTTTTCGAGCCCGGTGAGGCCGACCAGTTCGACGAGTTCCGCGACGCGGTCGCGTCTGCCGCCGCGGGAAAGTCCGAATCCGATGTTCCCGGCGACGCTCAGGTGCGGGAACAGCGCACCGTCCTGGGGGACGTATCCGACGCGGCGACGCTCGGCGGGCAGCCGGAGCCGGCCGTCGTCCAGGACACGGTCACCGAGCATGATCCGTCCGCTCTTGGCCGGATGGAAGCCTGCGATGACTCTCAGCAGGGTGCTCTTGCCGCAGCCTGACGGGCCCAGGACACAGGCCAGCGCACCATTCGGCACGGCGAGGTCGATGCCGTCGAGGATCCCGGTCCGGCCGTGGCCCGCGTGAAGTCCGCTGATGGACAGGCCGCTCATGATGTCTCCACCCGATGGTCGGCGCCGAGCGTGCGGCGGGTGAGCAGGAGGACGGATGGCACGGACATCGCGGTCATCAGCGCGGCGTAGGGCGCCGCGGCGCCGTAGGCCAAGCCGCTGGTGTAGGCCCAGAACCGGGTGGCCAGGGTGTCGGTCCCGGTCGGACGCAGCAGCAAAGTGGCGGTCAGTTCCGTGCTCGCGGTGAGGGCCACCATCGCCAGGGCGGCTCCGAGTCCCGGCCGGATCAGCGGGAGCGTGACCCTGAGCAGGACGGCGGTCGGGCGGGTGCCCAGTGAGCGGGCGACTTCTTCGACGCCTGGCGGGACCTGGGCGAGTGCGCCCCGGATCGCCGTGAGAGCCAGCGGGAAGTACAGGATCACGTAGCCGGCGACGAGCAGAGGCGGCTGCTGGTACAGCGGCTGGGCGTAGCGGATGGCGAAGAAGACCACTGACAGCGCGACGGCGATGCCGGGCAGCGCGCGCGTGACATACGCCGCGCGCTCCGCAGCGCGGGCCAGCCGGGTATCGCGGCGCCACGCGTACAGCGCAACCGGCACGGCCGCGACGGTCGACACCAGGGCCGCGGCGAAGGCGTAACCGAGGGTCGTGAGCGTGGCGCCGAACACCGAAGCCGAAGGGAGGGTGGTCGAGCTTCCCTTGATGAGCCAGTATCCGAGGGCGTAGCAGGGAACGCCGAGTGAAATGCCGACGACGCCGATAAGCCCCGCCAGGGCCGCGATCCGCCACCGTCCCAGCCGGGCCAGGCGGGAACCGTTGCCGGCGCGACCGGTGACTGCGATCCGGCCTCGTCGACCCGTCGCCGCGTCCAGGCCCAGCAGCAGCAACGCGAGTCCGACGAGCACCAAGGCGAGCAAGGACGCGGACGCGGCGTCGAACCCGAGCTGGAACTCGGTGTAGATCGCGGTCGCGAAGGTGGTGTACCGCAGCATGGCGAACGCGCCGTATTCACCCAGCAGGTACAGCGACACCAGGAGGGCGCCGCCGGTCAGAGCAGGCCGGCACAAAGGCAGCGTAACGCGCCACATGGTGAACCACGGCCCGTGCCCCAGGCTGCGCGACACTTCCTCGGCGGCGGTGTGGCGGCCTCTCAAGGTCGCGGCAACGGGCAGGAACACAAGGGGATACAGGGAGCACGTCATCACCAGCACCGCACCCCAGTACCCGTGAACCGCGGGGAACAACGAGACCCAGGAATAGCCACGGACGAACTCCGGCACCGCCAGCGGCAGAGCCAGCAGCACCATCCACCACCTGCGGCCGGGCAGATCGGTGCGCTCGAGGAGATAGGCGGCACCGAACCCGATGACGACGCACGCCGAGGTGACCGCCGCGGTCAACTCAACAGTGTGCCAAACCAGCGTCCCGACCAGGGGTCGGGAGAACAGCCGGCCGGCCTCGGCCCAGCCTGCCTGTGCGGCCTGCATGCCGACGAAGACCAGCGGCAGAGCCAGGACGGCGACGACGGCGAAGGCGAGCAGCGGGAGCACGCCAACGGCCCGGCACCGCGACAGCGGTGCCGGGCCGAGCGCCGGGAGCGGATTCCTCACTGCAGCAGGCCGGTGTCCTGCAGCAACTGCAGGGCCTGCTTGCCGTCGCCGAGCTGGGTGGCGTCGGCCACCGTGCCGACGGTGCCGAGCGCGACGAGTCCGCTACGGCCCTGGACCCCGGCGACCAGCGGATACTCATAGCTCTGCGATGACGCGATCAGCTGCTGAGCCGGCGTGCTGTCGAGGTAGGCTAGGAGCGCCTGCGCGGCCTGCTGGTGCTTGCTGCTCTTGAGGATCCCGGCCCCGGAGACGTCGACGAGCGCGCCGGGATCGCCCTTGGTGAAATAGTGCAGCACGCTATGGGTGTCGCCGGCACCCTTCTCATCACGCAGCCGGAACCAGTAGTAGTGGTCGATGACGCCGCCCTGCACCTCGCCGGAGTTGACCGCGGCGGATAGGTCCTCGTTGCTGTTGTAGACCTTGGCGTTGGCCTTCAGGCCCAGCAGCCAGGCCTTGGCCGCATCGGCCCCCGCGCTGTGGATCACGCGCGTCACGACCGGTGCGAAGTCGGTCTCCGACGGCGCTATGCCCAGGCGGCCCTTCCACTCCGGCTTGGCCAGATCCAGCACCGAGGCTGGCGGTGCGGTGTCCGCGGGGGTGCCGCTCGTGGCGACGAACGCGGCCGCGCGAGCCGAGACGCCGACCCAGTCGCCGTTCGCCGAGCTGTCCGAGGCCGGGACGGCTTTGAGGGTGTCGGCTGCGACCGGGGCGAGCAGGCCCTTCTCGTCCAGAACGCTCAACGCCGGCGGGTTCTCGGCGTAGAAGACGTCCGCCGGAGAGGCCGAACCCTCCTGCAGGATCTGATTGGCGAGCTCGGCCTCGTCGCCGGAGCGCAGGTTCACCTTGACGCCGGTGCGCTTCTCGAAGTCCGCGGCAAGGACCTTCACCGTCTGCTCGTGCTGGCCGCTGTAGACGGTGATCGACTGCCCGGACAGCGACTGGCTGCCACCAGCCGAGGATCCGGCCGCCGCGGACGTCCCGGACGAACTGCCACAACCGGCCAGTCCAGCAAGGGAAGCGGTCGCGACCGCAAGGGCTATGGCAGGACGTCCGATTCTGAGCACGATGAGGGTCTCTCCGTCTTCCGGTCAGGCTCGGCCGACGGCTCCGCCTTGGGCACAACAATGGTTCGGCCGGCCCACGATGTTTCCCGACGTCCGGGCCACCGATGCCGGGTCCGGCCGGCGAGAGAGAACATAGCTCAGGTAAGGCTTACCTAACAAGTACCGCCCGGGGTGGAGCGGCGGCTCGGCATGAACATGCCGCCCTACTCACCCGGCGCTGCAGGGTCGGCATCGGCAAGGCGAACCTCGAGCAGCTGGTGGTCGCCGCCGCGGCCGGCCGCCACGTTCCAGACTTCCGGCGCATCCGGATGCGATCACCGACCCCTCGACGGCGGCGCATGTCGCCTTCGCCCACATCGACCGCATGACCGTGTCCACACCGGTTTGGACGATTGACAGACGATCCCGGTGCCCGGGTGGTTCCGGCACGTGGTTGACCTGTACGGGTCGGTCCTCAAGAAGCGTGGCGTACGATCGCGACCCGGTCGTAGTCGAACACGGTTCGCGGAGTCGACTTCGGCCCGATGCGGATCGCCGCGAACAAGAATCGGACGACCCTCTCCTTGCGGATGCATGACAGCCCCGACCACCAAAATCGGCGACCGGACCGGTGCCGAAGCCGTCAAGCGCGCCGACCGGGCAGACCGCGTCCAGGTCATCGCGCCCACCTCCCGTGGGCAATGGCTCACAAATCCGCTGCACAAGGGTTCCGTTCGCCCTGGACCACCCTGGACCACCCGGATCCGCCTATCAACGACTGCCTGTGCTCCTACCAGCGGACTTCGGAGAATCTCCTCTTAATCCGCGGGTTCGGGGTTCAAGTCCCTGGCGGCGCACCCGTAGCGAAACCTCTGGCAGGCATCTGACCAGGGGTTTCGTGTTTTAGATCTTGAAAGTGTCGAGGCTCCCACCCGACGACAGCGCCGATTGGTCCCGGCGTGGTCCAGGGAGCGTTCCGACTGCGTTCCGCGTGGACGTGTACGTCCTCTGACTCGCTGACGGCCCACGCGGATTTCCGGTCCGCAGGATCGTCAGCCCGTCGGCTGAACGGCATGCTGTGGCCGGCGGATTGTGGGTCCAAACAAAGTTTGGATCTGTCTCAGAGTGATGGTGCGTGCCGTATCGTTCCCGGCCGTACGAGCTTCGATCGAGCGGATCTCGCATCCGCTGGCGAATCCGCGCAGGCGATCGCGAACTCGGCGCGGTGTACCGGCTGACATCGAAATTGATGCCGGCTCTCGGAGGGCCTCGCGAAGTACCGGTCTACGAACTGGGCATGAGGTCCAGCTCGCGGCGCACGGTCTCGATATAGCTGTCGAACCAGTCGCCACCGGCGCGACATTCGGACGCGAGCGCGGTGAGGGACCAGACCATCCGATAGAAGGACAGGACGTGCCCGTCCGGAGCGGGGCCACCGTAGCCGATGCGGAGCTTGTCGAACGCTGCGGCACCGGACATCGAGAAGCGGGCCAGGTCGAACAGCGGGTCGCCGATCATCGCGTCGCCCCAGTCGATCAGGCCCGCGAGGCGGCCGTGGTCGTCCCACACGTGCCGGCGCATCAGGTCGCCGTGCAGCAGAGCGCCGTGCTGGATGCCGGCGAGGTGGGCGTGGATGTGGGGCTGGCGCTGCTGCGCAGCGGCCTCGTCGTGAACGGCCGTCGGCAGGACGTCTGCCGGGATGGCCTGCCGGGCATCGTCCAGGGCGGCGCCGATGACTGCGGCCCAGCTGTCGACGGTGCCCGTCAGGCCGTGGGTGCCGGGGCCGACCAGGCCGAACCCAGGGGCGTGCACCTCGTGCAGCCGGCGCAGACTCCGTCCGGCGTCGGTCAGGACCTCGCTGTCCGGGGCTGCGGGCTGGCCCGGCAGCAGGTCTAGCAGCAGAAGATCGTGCGGGAACTCCGGGGCTGCGGGCAGCAGAACGGCGTGCGCGACGGGGACCTCGGTATCGGCGAGTAGCGCCAAGACTGTGGCCTCACGCCGGATGCCGTCCGACGCGCCGTCCGCGACGCCGTACTTGGCGATGAGGTCACGCCCATCGCAGCGGACAGCGTGGACGATGTTGAGGATCGATCCGGACAGCTGGCCGGCCAGAACGGCCGGCTGTCCCGTCTGTTCGGTGATGCGGGCCAGCAGGCGTCCGTCGGCGTCTGCGGCCGGGGACGTGTCGGTGGCGGTCAAATCAGGAGCTCCTTCCCTGCCGGTTGGTTCTCAGAGCGCGCCAGCGTCCTGGAGATAGTAGTCGTATGTGTGCGCATGTCGTCGAAGAGGTAGCAGCGCCGCCACGGCTTGCGCTCGGCCAGTGGGGAGTCGAGGCGCGGAAGGTCGGTACCGACCACGCATGTTGATGATGGCATCGCAACGCCCCAGGTAGCGCCAGCCCCGCGGAAGTCTCAGTAGACTGGCGTAGAAACCTGTAGAAACCCTCTTCCGCTATGTCCGCTTCGGTTGCAAGCTCGCAGCAATGGCTCGATCTCCTAACACTCGGAGGGACATCATGGCGTTCACTTTCCTGGCACAGATCCCGAACACCCCGGTCGACGACTCGCCAACGGTCTGGCGCGACAACGAGACCGGCGACCTGATGGTGCAGGGCTACCGCGCGACCGGCGAGGACTACGCGCTGGCGGCGGCGGCCGGCTCCACCCCCGGGCACTCCACCGTCGTGCCGGACCACGAGACGATGGTCCGCCTCCCTGCCTCGATCATCCCGGCCCTGAAGGCGGCGCTCGGGTGACACCCTTCCGCCAGGCGCTGACCACCACGTCCCGGTCCGCTTTCCACCTCGAACAACGTGACGCCTATGCGCTCGGCGAGGGGCAACGTGCCTCTTACGAGGCGTTCCTTGCAGGGAACGCTCCCGACATCGACCCGGACGGACCGTTCTGGGGCAGTTGGGTCCGCACAGTTCGGGAGGCCAGGGCCAGGGGCGTGGAGTTCCGGCGCCTGCGGATCGTCTCCGAACCGCTGAGCGACTACCTGCGTTGGGAGCGAGCTATCACGGTTGTGAACATCGCTGCGGGCGAGCAGGTCCGCTGGCTTCCCCGGCGCGCTTGTACGGATCTCGCGGTCGTGCCAGTCGACTTCTGGGTCCTCGACAGCTCGTCTGTCCTGTTTGGATACTTCTCCGGCGACGGGGCGTCCACTGGCCACGAGCTGCGCAGCGAACCGGAGATCGCCAAGATCGCTGCTGACTCGTTCGAGGCCGCTTGGGCTCGCGCCATACCGCACGACAGCTACGTTCCCGCGTAGGCCCCGTTGCCCGCGTCCCCGTACTCCTCTGTCCAGCAATCGCGCGAGCAACTCGCCGCTCGGCTGATTGAGGTGATGCGGGACGCGGGCATCGCTTCCGGGCGAGAGATGGCTCGCCGTCTTGGCTGGCAGGAGTCGAAGGTCAGCCGAATTATCAGGGCGGTCACCCCGCCGTCGGAGGCTGACGTCCGGGCCTGGTGTCAAGCATGCGAGGCTGCAGACGAGATCCCCGGAATCGTTGCGTCCCTGCGGCTCGCCGAGGGTACGTACGTGGAGTGGCGGCGTATGGAGCGCGCCGGCCTACGCGCCGCGCAGGAGAGCGTGCGCCCTTTGTTCGAACGCACGGAACGGTTTCGCTCGTACAGCCCGACCATCATCTCCGGCATGATCCAGACCCGCGCATACACCACTGCCGTACTACGCAACACGCAGCGGCGCCGCGGCCTCGCCGACGACGTCGACGCTGCTGTCGAGGTGCGCATGCTGCGGCAGCAGCTGCTCAATACGCAGGAGAAGACGTTCGCTTTCCTGCTTGAAGAGCAGGTACTTGGCACCCGGATCGCCGACGATGATGTCATGACCGGCCAGCTCGCACACCTGCTGACCCTGCTGGCCGTTCCCAACATCCGACTCGGGATCATTCCGTCGTCCGCACGGCGTGAACGCCAGCCAACTGAAGGGTTCTGGATCTACGACACTGCACAGGTATCCGTCGAGCTGGTGGGCGCATACCTGACGGTGACTCAACCGCGCGAAGTCAGCCTGTATGAGCAGGCATTCGCCGAGCTCTCGGCGCTAGCTGTCTACGGCGCCTCAGCTAGAAACCTGATCGCCCGTGCAGTCCAGGCCCTCGGCTGAAATCCACGTAGAAACTCATAGGAACCAGTGGAGGGCGACCGCCCACCCCGCCCATCCTGGAAGAACGGCCTCTAGCGATTGGATCACCCGGTAGTCATGCCGCGGTTTGCGCTGCTTGAGAACTCAACACTTGTGAAGATAGACGGCGCAGTGCCCGCCATCGGGGCGCACGGCCAGTCGGTCCGTACGCCCCCCGGAAAGCAAAAAACAGCCCGCACCCCCTCGCGACGGGATGGACGGACCGCGCGTGGCAGTCTAGCTCAGGTCGAACTCGCCGTTTGACATGCCGGCCTGTAGGCACTCCCACTCGAAGTGGGTGAAGTTCAGGACGGGGCTGTCATCGCCGAGCTTACTGTCACGGACGAGAACTGCGTCATCGGTGACCTTCACCTCGACGCACCCGCCGTTGTTTCCGTTCGATGCAGACGCCTTGAACCAGACGTCCCTCGGTGCAGTCATTGCTGCTTGATCCTCTGTTCGATCTGCTGAATAGTTTCAATTTCGGTAAGGGCGCGCTCGCCAAGGTACGCGAGTGCCCGCCGAGCCTGTTTGATCTCCAGGTCGCTGTCCAGGACTGCGTGCTGCCACATGCCTTCGGTCATCACGACCGCCCCGACCTCGAGTTCGAAGAGCTCGATCGAGGACATGAGGGTCATTCGGCTGAACGGGACAATGCGCACGTTGACCGCGGGCCTCTCCATCATCCTACGCAGGTGCTCGAGCTGCGCGGTCAGGATCTCGGCGCTTCCGTAGGCGTTCCACAAGACTGCCTCTGCGAGGAGCACGTTGAGTTCTGGAGGCTCTGCCTCGTCCAATCGAGCTTGGCGCTGCATGCGCAGTGCTACCAGAGCATCCACTTTGTCCGGGTCCGGCTGGAAGCCGTCATCGCGGATGAGCGCAGTCGCATAGTCGACGGTCTGAAGGAGTCCCGGGACATAGGACGGTTGCGCGTGATGGATGCGGACTGC
Organism: Catenulispora sp.; assembly: GCA_013361685.1. Classification (GTDB taxonomy): domain Bacteria; phylum Actinomycetota; class Actinomycetes; order Streptomycetales; family Catenulisporaceae; genus Catenulispora. The sequence goes on along the minus strand of JABFXP010000051.1, from coordinate 82,524 downwards.
TTCGTTCTCCCAGGCCACATGTGCCGCCTGGGTCGGATTCAGCCAGCGGTTGAACGCCTCCCACCATCGGTCCGTGCGACTGCTCTGCAGCAAGCTACTGAGGCGAGCCCTCTCCTCCTGGCCGACTCCGTAATACTCCAACAGTCGATCAAGATCAGGTTGACTGATGCCGATTCGAGAGTTCTCAATCTTCGAGATCTTGCCGTAGCCCCAGCCGCAGGCAGCCTCGACTGTCTTGATCGAGGTCGTTCCCCGGAGTTGCTTCAGATCACGAGCGAGCTGCTGCTGAGCTGCTGACGCCTGGAACGCCACCGTTCACCTCCTTGTCGGTGCCAGTGTGCCACGCCGCGGTGATCGACCACTGCGCAAAAGCCAAGCAATCTTTCTCAGGTGCTTGCACATGTGAACGCTCTGATGCACACTGAGCACAGTGACGCACCGTTAGCTGATGATCACGAAGACGAACATCGGAAACAGACATGGCGACTCGCACCGCTGACCAACTGCTCGCTGGCCACTTAGGTCTTCGGCTGACCTTCCAGGCCGATCCGGCATTCGTCGCCGACGTTCGGCACGCGGTCGGAGGCATAGCACGGGCGCTGTGCGCGGCCGAGGTCGCCGAGACTCTGGAACTGCTCGCCTCGGAACTTGCTACGAACGGGATCAAGGCACTGCTTTCGCTGCCGGCGGCCCAGGCCGACTCCTCGACGGACACGCCGGAGCTGGCGATGACGCTGATCCGCTTTCCCGGCGGTGTAGCCGTGAGCTGCTGGGACCCGTTCTGGCAGTCGACGCCGAAGCCGGACACAGCTGGTCCTGCCGATGAGAGCGGTCGTGGTTTGTTCCTGGTCGAAGCGTTGTCCGACCGGTGGGGGTGCGAGATGGACGAGGAGGAGGACGGCACCGTGCGAGGCAAGTCGGTCTACGCCGTACTCCTGTTCTCCGACAGAGAGCCCGCCATACCGGCGCCGACCGTATCGCCAGAGAGCTCGCCGAGTGTGGCAGCAGCGTCGCGCGATGACAGCACCATGCTCGACGTCCTGCCCACGACGATGCGCGACCTCCGGGTGGAGCCGCTGGACGCAGAGATGGGCCAGCGTGTGCTCGCCGGACTGGGGGCGCTGTGACCTCAACACCAGCACGAGCGGCGCACCTCCTGGCGCTCAACTGCCTGCAGCCGTGGCGCTCGATCGAGTCACCAGTACCAGCAGCGTCGACCGAACCCGCCGATGCGAACGACCGGCCCGCGCAGCGGGCCGCCCTGTCGAGGAGAGCGCACGCATGACATCGACCAGTCAGGCCCCAAGCATGTGGGCCGAGATCACCGTCGTGGCTGCCGCCAGGTTCACGCGCGAGGCGCCATTGTTACTCGGCGGGCGAGGCTCGGCGATGTCGCTGGCGCAGCTCGAGGACGTCGCGACCAAAATCAGGCAGGTCGCGCCGGGTATCGGCGTGCGCATCGTTCCGATCAAGGTCGGCGCGGACACGGCCGTCGACCGGCCACCGGTCGAGGGCAAGAAGATCTACACCGACAACATCGACTGCGCGCTGCTCGCCGGAGACATCCACGCCGCGGTGCACTGCGAGAAGGATCTGGACGCTGAGCCCGAGGCTGAGTCCGGCATCGTCACGGCCGCGAGGCTGGCCCGTGGCAGCGTGCTGGACGCGCTGATCTCCTCTGACAGGCGCCGGTTGGACGAGCTGCCGTCCGGTGCCCGGATCGGGACGTGCGCGCCGCGCCGGAGCGCCCAGCTGCGCCGTCTGCGTCCCGACCTGGTCGTGGTGCCGGTGAAGGGGAACGTGGACTCCCGCATCGCGCGGCTGAACGACCCGAGCGGTGGGTTGGACGGGCTGGTGGTGTCGTACGAAGGGCTGCTACGCCTGGGCCTGCCGACCGCCCAGAGTCAGACGTTCACCTTGGAGCAGATCGCGCCGGCCGCCGGAGCGGCGGTGGTCACCGTCCAATCCCTGCGCGACGACGCGTTGGTGGCGGCGCTGCTCGCTGCGCTCCGCGACCCCGAGACCGATGCTGCGGCGAGCGCGGAGCGGGCGATGCTCGCCGGTCTTGGCGGCAACTGCTCCTCGGCGATCTCCGGACACGCCACCGTCGCTCGCTCCGGTTGCAACCTCACCTTGACCGGGAAGGTCTTCAGCCCGGACGGCTCCGAGGCCGTCGAATACGTCGCCTCCGGCCTCGACCCGTGGGCACTGGGCGCAGAGGTGGCCCGTGAGCTGACGGCTCGTGGCGCAGACCGCCTGCTTGCGGCGGCCCACGCGGAGGCACCGGAGTAGTCCCAACGACGACCGCCGGGTTCCGTCCCTGGAACTACTAGGTCCTGGCGGTGTGTGACTTCCCGGGCTCCGCCGCGCCGTGACCGTTGCGGCGAAGCCCGGGAGGAACGGCCCTGCTGTGCGGGCCCTGGCACCTGCCGAGTGGTAGGCGAAGCAGGACCCGCACAGCAGGCAGCAACCGGAACGAGGAACCAACGCCACTCCGACTCCGGACCACTCCGTGTCCGGGACATCCGATCTGCAAGGGAGCACCTGCATGTCCAGCACCCTCAAGTCCTTCGCCGGCAAGAAGATCATCATCATAGGCGGCACCTCGGGCATCGGCCGAGCCGTCGCCCGGCGCGTCGTGGACGCCGGCGGCACCGTCGTCGTCACCGGCCGCACGCAGGCCGGCGCCGACCAGGCCGCCGAGGACCTGTCCGCCGGCGGCGGCAAGGTGTTCGGTGTCGGCGCGGACCTGTGCGACCGCGCGGCCGTCGACGGCCTGTGCCGGATCCTCACCGAGGAGCACGGCGACGCCGTCGGCCTGGTGAACTCCGCGGGCGTGTTCAGCCCGAAGGCGTTCCTGCTGCACACCTCCGAGGACTTCGACGCGTACCACGCCATCAACTTCGGGCTGTTCTTCGTCACGCAGGCCGTCACCCGCAACATGATCGCCACCGGGGTGCAGGGGGCGGTGGTCAACGTCGGCTCGATGTGGGCGCTGCAGGCCGTGGCCGCGACCCCGTCGTCGGCGTACTCGATGGCCAAGGCGGGGATCCACGCGCTGACCCAGCACCTGGCGATGGAGCTGCGCGCGGACGGCATCCGGGTCGGCGCCGTCGCGCCGGCCATCGTCCGGACGCCGATCTACCGGTCGTTCGTCCCTGAGGCGGAGGTCGACGCCGCGCTCGCCGAGTTCAACGGGTTCCACCCCATCGGCCGGATCGGCGAGCCGGACGACGTGGCCTGCGTGATCGAGTTCCTCCTGTCAGACCAGGCCGCCTGGGTCACCGGCGTCGTCTGGCCGGTCGACGGCGGCGTCATGGCCGGCAGGAACTGACCCGTCCCACCGGCTCGGACGTTAGCGCCGTGGCCAGCCGCAGGGCGGTCGACCGAGTCGACGCCTACGGCTGGCCGGACGCAGCGACCCGAGGAGATGCGAGCCGCCCCGGACGTGCCCACGACACGGTGCCGTCCCGACTAGCCCGCCGTCAAAGTCCCCGTAGAGAAGTTGGATGACCCGATGCCCAGGCCACTGTCCGAGGCGGCGCTCGCCGCCACGTACCAGCCGAAGTCTCCTGTGCCTTCGTTCGAGGCCGTGACGCAGGACGTCGTGATCGGCATGGCGCACGGCCGGTCGTACGCCCAGATTGCCGCCGATCTGGGGATCACCGTCGGCGCGGTCGCACGCCACGTGCGGGTCCTGCGTTCGGCACTCGGCGAACGTGACCGGCCCGGGATCGTCGGCGCGGCCTACCGCAGCGGCCTGCTGCCCATCGAGCCGCAGTGGAGCACCCACCCGGTGCACACGATCAGGGCCGCGAGCTTGCAGGCGACGTTGGACGTGCTCTTCCTGATCTCGAACGCCTACGGCGACCATGAGGTCCGCGAAGCCCGGGAGCTGGCACGGGCCCTGATCAACTCCGACCACCGCCGCCAGGTCGTGCCGGTCCTGCCACCGATGCCGTGCTTGGCCGACCTGTTCCAGGACGAGGCGACGTGACTGCCGCGAAGGCCCCGCTGGGCGGGTTGCCGATGTATTCAGGAGATCAGGTCGGCGTCGGTGGCGGTGGCACACCGGAAGCCGGTGTCGTCGTCGGCCATTTCGACGTTGGCGTCGTTGAACGCCGACGGCAGTGCGCGGGCGAACGCGCTGGTGAAGGCGGAGCCCTTCAGCTCGCGCCGGTCCGCGCCGCTGGCGGTGGAGCACCACTCCCAGATGTTGCCGCACAGGTCATACACCCCGTAGGAACTCACCCCGCTGTGGTAGCGGTCGACGGGGGTGGTACTACGGACTCGCGATTCGCGGACGTTGCACTTGAACGGGGTCTCCTGGTCGCCCCAGGGGAACGCCGCGCCTTTGCCGCCGCGGGCCGCCTTCTCCCACTGCTGGGCGGTGGGCAGCTGCTTGTCGGCCCAGGTCGCGTAGGCGGCGGCGTCGTGCCAGGTGACGAACACGACCGGGTGGTCGGCGAGCAGGTCGGGATAGCGGCCCCGGCTCCAGTGCGGCGGGGCGGGGTGGCCGGTGGCGGCGGTGAAGCGGAAGTAGTCGGCGTTGGTCACCGGATAGACGTCGATCCAGTAGGCGGACAGCCATTCCGGGCGGTTGTCGGCTCCGGCGAGGTAGACGCCCTGCTCGATGAGCGCCATGAGCCGGCCGTCGATGCGGTGCCGGCGCAGGGTGTGCTCGCCGGCTGTGCCGATCAGCGCGGTGTCGCTGTCGTCGTAGACGATCGAGGCCAGGCCCATGGTGGCCTGGATGAAGCGGCGCCGGGCGTCCGGGGCGGCTTTGGCCAGCAGCGAATCCAGAGCATGTTGGTTGACCGGGCGCGGGGTGATGTCCGCGCCGCCGGCTATCCACTTGGCGATCATGCGGTCGGTGATGCCCATCTGCCCGGCCATGTCGGCGTAGGTGAGGCGCGCGGCCTGCATCAGGGCGCGGACCTCGACACCGGTCCAGCGACTGACCGCGACCATGTGGTGACCTCCGGGACGACGACCAGTGACCGTATCATCGTACTGTCACCGGTGGGTCGCGCAGCGCGGTCAGATGGTGTCGGGTTCGATCGCCAGGTAGCGCTCGGACAGCTCGGTGAGCAGCGGGTGCGCGGTGTCGAATCGGACGTCGCCGATGGAGGCGATCGGTCGGACGCCGATCGAGACGTTGGTGGCGAACGCCGCGGCCATGCCGTGCAGCTCGGCGACGTTGACGCGGGCTGTCACCGTCGGACCGTAGGAGTCGCTGACGAGTGCGGCGGTCACGCCGGGCAGCACGTCTGCGGCAGGCCAGACGATCTGGTCGGCGTCGATGAACCCGATGTTCCAGGTGACGCCCTCGCTGATGTAGCCGGCGGCGTCGATGAACAGCGCGTCGTCGAATCCGGCCAGCTGCGCGGCGCGCCGGTGATAGAGCGAGGCCATCAGCCCGCAGTGCTTGACCTGGGGAAGTTCTCGGCTAAACACCGCGGTCGCGACATTCAAGGCCGGCAGCGGGAAATCGGCGGCGGGCCGGGTGGTGACCAGGATGTCCGGGTCGGCTTTGGCGCCGGTGTGACCCATCTCCAGGCCCGGGTCGAACACGGTGACGCGGACCGTGACCGGCAACCTCACGTCGATCAGCGCCTGTCGGATCAGCGCGCGTGCCCGGTCGGGGTCGAGGTCGGCGCCGAACACGGTCGCGCAGTCGCGCCTCAGGCGCGCCATGTGCAGGTCCAGTCCCCGGACCCGCGCGCCGTCCTCGATGCGCATCGACGTGAAGTGCGCGTAGTTGGTAAGCGCGAGGGTCTTCATGTCGTCGCCGTTGATCGGCGACCCATTGAGCTCTGCCACGTACGCAGTCTGACACGCGGCAGCGCAGGTGATGAAGGCTGCTTGGGCCGAAGTTCGGTGGAAGTTCGGTGCTGGGGCGGTGCCGGTGCGTTCAAGTTCGACGGCGTTGACGGGACGGTTGATTCGCACACTCCCGGTAATCGACTGCTGACGCGAAAGGCTCCCGTGGACACCACCCCGAATTCCGGCCCGGCGACGGCTTCCCGCGTCGACACCGAAGCGGGACCCGCCGTGTGCTCAACCGCGCCGCGGCCCTCAGACCGGTCGCTGATCGCTCGCCGTGCCCAGATGGCCGCTGCGGCCTGCGCCGGCGCAGTCTCGTTCGCACGGGTCATGCCGTTTGTCGCGTCGACGAGTCCTTACTGCTCGTTCGCCGCTGGGCCACGATCGGCGGTGACGGTCTGATGGCCGGACTGCAGCGAACCGGCCGACTGGCCGACGACTTCTACTTCATGGTCCACGACGACGTCTCCGGGCCACGGCTGCCGGATCGGATCCTCGGCCTCGGGCTGGCAGGCGCCCTGCTCGGGGAGCTGGGTGCGCTCGGCGCGATCAGGGTCGAGGACGGTGAGGTGATACTCGCCACCGCGACGCCGCCGCCGGACCCGCTGGCCGCGGACGTGTTCGCCGAGCTGGAGGCCGAGCGACCCCTGCCGGTACGGGACTGGCTGCACTATCTGGGCCAGGGCGCGCTCGATCGTGTGGCCAGACGGCTGGCCGCTGAGGGCCTGGTGTTCCTTAAGCCGCCGCGCATCAACATCTTGGGCCGGGCGGGGCGGTGGACACCGACCGACATCACCATCGCCGGCTGGCCGGCCATCGACCTGAAACTCAAGGTCTTCAACGGGAAAGCGGACGCCCATCACCTCATGCTTTTCGGCCTGACACGCGCCACCGGCCTCAATCACCCCTCGCTGTGGGAGGTGCGTGCCCTGCTGGCCGACGGCGCGGCCATGGACAAGATCCTGGCCCCGCTCGGCTTGAGCCCTCCGCTGCTGGACCTGCTGGCTCACACCGAGGCTGCCGTCGGCAGCGTCGTCACCAGCCAGCGCATCTGACCTCTATCTGTCCCCATCAACCGCAAACCGTCACCGAGGAGTTCCCGTGCGAACACGAACACCGGCCCGCAGCAAGGTCTCGGACGCCCTGGCCCGCGACCGGCTCGGCGTCAGCGGCGTCATGTTCTTCATTCTGGCCGGGATCGCCCCGCTGACCGTGACCGCCGGGGTGGTGCCCACCGCCTACGCCGTCACGGGCCTGACCAGCGTCCCGGCGGCGTTCCTGGTGGTCGCGGCGGTGCTGGGCGTCTTCGCGGTCGGATACGTCGCGATGGCCCGCACGATCCCGAACGCCGGCGCCTTCTATGCCTTCATATCCCAAGGGCTGGCCAAGCCTGCCGGCGTCGGCGGCGCCCTGGTCGCCGTGGTCGCCTACAACCTGCTGCAGGTCGGGCTCTACGGCATGATCGGCCCCTCGCTGGCGTCGTTCGCCAGCGACAACTTCCACCTGAACGCGCCGTGGGAGGTGTGGGCGTTCGGCGCGTGGGCGATGGTGACCATCCTGGGGCTGATCCGCGTGGACCTGTCCGGGCGGCTGCTCGGCGTGCTGTCGACGATCGAACTGCTCATCATCGTCGCGGTGACGGTGCGCGGCCTGGCGCACCCGGCCTCCGGCGGCGTCAACGCCGCCGCGCTGTCCCCGACCAGCCTGCACCTGACCGGGCTGGGTGCGGTCTTGGCCGTGGCCGTGCTGGGGTTCACCGGCTTCGAGCAGGCCCCGGTCTTCAGCGAGGAAGCCCGCGACGTCAAGCGCACGATCCCGCTGGCCACGTTCGTGTCCCTGGCGGTGATCGCCGTGGTGTACGCAGGAGCCTCCTGGGCGCTGAACGTGCACTACGGCAACCAGGTCGTCACCACCGCCCAGGGCCCCGGCAGCACCACGATGCTGTTCGCGATGGCCCCCGGGGTGCTGGCCAGCACCGGCCGCGTGCTGTTCCTGACCAGCCTGCTCGCCGCCGCGCTAGCGTTCCACAACGCGGTCGGCCGCTACATGTGGGCCCTGGGCCGCGAGCGGGTCCTGCCAGCGGTGATGGGCACGACCGGCCCCAACGGCGTCCCCCGGGCCGCCTCCGGGATCCAGAGCCTGCTGGGCGCGGTGGCGATCACCCTCACGCTGGCGCTGCACTGGGACCCGGTCAACCAGCTGTTCTTCTGGGGCGGCACCACCGGCGGCGTCGGGATCCTGCTGCTGCTGGCCACCACCTCCGCCGCGGTCGTGGCGTACTTCGCCAGGACGGCCAACACCGAGACGCTGTGGCGGCGCCTGATCGCCCCCGGCGTGTCGACCGTGCTGCTCGTGGTCATGGCCGGGTTGTGCATCGACCACTACGACGTGCTGCTCAACGTCCCGCCCGGCTCGGCGGCCACGAAGATCCTGCCCGGCCTGTTCGCCGCCGCCGCCGTGATCGGCGTCCTGTGGGCGCTGGTCCTCAAACGCATCGCACCCGACGCATACGCCGCGATCGGCCTGGGCAGCGCCGCCGCGCTGGCCCGCACCCCGAGCTCCGCCGCGCCGCCGGCGAGCGCGACGGTGCCCTCCGAAGGGACCGCCCGGTGACCACATACAACCAGATCGTCCGGGCCGAGGAGCAGGACACCGACGAGCTGAGCCATGTGATCGCGCTGGCGTTTCACGACCTGCCGCCGTCGCGCTGGCTCATCGCAGGCGACGACGACCGCCGCCGCGTCTTCCCCGGCTACTTCCGCCTCTACGTCGCCGACGCGATGAGGCGCGGGCACGTCTACACCACCGCCGACCGGTCCGCGGTCGCCTTGTGGCTGCCGGTCGGCGAGGCCGGCGAGCCGGCCCCGGACGGCTACGACCAGGCGCTGGCAGCGGTGACCGAGCGCTGGGTGGACCGGTTCCGCACCTTCGACGCGCTGTTGGACAAGCACCACCCCACGGGGCTGCGGCACGACCACCTCGCGATCCTCGCCGTCCACCCCGACCACCAGCGCCGCGGCCTCGGCACCGAACTGCTGGCCGCCCACCACGCCCGCCTGGACGCCGCCGACCCGCCGACGGCGGCGTACCTGGAGGCCAGCGACCCCGGGACCCGACAGCTGTACCTGCGGCACGGCTACACCGACCACGGCGGCGACCCCATCCAGCTGCCCGCCGGGCCGCAGATGCACCCGATGCTGCGCCACCCCGCCGCGAAGTGAACCGACCAGGACCCTCTTCCTGTCCACCGAGCCGGTCTCGCCGGCCCGAGATGCGGAGACAACCATGACGATGATGGCGGCTAAGCCGAGCCAGGCGCCGCGCGCATGTAAACACATTCCCTGCTGCCCGGAAGCCTCAGCCCCCGACCGCGACGCTGCCTCCATCTATGTGTCGCGCCCTGAGCAGGGCTGGAGCCTACTGTGCAACGGCATCGTCTCGTTCGAGGACACCGGCGAACTATTGCCCGACGGTCGCGCCATCGCCCCGCACCGGCCGACAGACCCGTGAACCGGAACCGGCAGCCAGGAAACTCTGGCGTGCTATCCGGAGCGCATATCTCCACGGCGAGCGAGTTGAACGCCCCCTGCACAGTCAGCCCCGGGCAATGAGAAGCGCTGATCTCCCCGTTCACCGGAGCCGCCGCCGTTTCCGGTGCGGCGGCCCCGACCCCGGTCCGCCAGTACCAGCCAGCGGTGATCAACACGTCCGCCCGGCCGTCGCAGAGTCCTTTCCGCGATGACCGGGCACCAAATCCCCAACTACTCCCGAGGCCCCCTATCTGATGTCCTCCAAGAGCGATCTCCTTCCGCCGGCCGCCGACCTGTCCCAGGTCCGGTGGCGACCGCTGCCAGCCCGCTACGCCTATCTGGCGGTGCTCGGGGTGTACGCCGCCGTATACGGCCCCTCGGCCGCCGACGTGGCGCGGTTCTTGTACGTCTATGGGGTGCTGCCCCGGCGGTGGGCTCATGACGTGGTCGCCCTGCTCTACAACGGATCCGTCCGGCTGCCGCTGGGCGGCGTCATCGTCGCGGTGGCGCTGGCAGCGGTCCTGGTGGCCCGCCGTTCGGACCTGCCCGGCGGGCTGCGGCTGACTCGCCGTGGCCGCGCTATGGCGCTGGTCGTGCTGGTCGTTCCGTTGCTGTTGGCGATCTGGGGCTTGCGCCAGGAGGACGCGGTGGGTAGGTCCGGAGATCTTCCGCTGTACATGCTGCAACTGGGCGCGTCCCTCGTGCTTGCTGGAGTGCTCGCGGTCGCTCTGCGCGGCCCCGGCTGGGCCGAGGTTGGATTGGGCCGGCGCCGCGGTCGGCGGGACACAACTCAGTTCCACTGCGTGGTGAGCTTTTCGCTGATCGGGCTGGGGGTCAGTTGGATCGCGATCGTCGAGACCATGGACTGGTTCAACCCGCCTCAGGTGGTGACCGACCCGCTCGGTCCCGGGATCATAGAGCCAGGGTGGTACTGGCTGCTGGTGTACCTCCTCAACGCCGCCGTCGAAGAGGGCGTGTGCATTGCATGGCTGGTCGCGTCTCTGCGCCGCGCCGACCGGCCACGCTGGGAGATCTACGCTCTGGCAATCGCACTCCGGGTCTTCTTCCACCTCTACAAAGGGCTGGCGGGTTTGTGTGCGGTGCCCTTCGTGCTGATGAACGTCGCGTTGTTCGATCGCACGCGGCGGCTGATACCGCTGATCCTGGCCCATGCGGTGTACGACTGCCTTACCGCCAACCCCTATCCCAAGACCCAGCTGGTGCTGCTCGGAGCCTGCGCGACCGCCGTCCTGATGCCCCCCGGGACGCTCTCGGTCATCAAGAGGTTCTTCACCAGCGATCCCCTGGACTACAGCCACTTGGACGAGGAGCCACAGCAAGCTCCGGTGCCCGCGCCACGGTTCCCGGCTACTGACCCGTCGAGCATCCGCATCGTGATGACTGCTGCCACACCGCCCAGGCAAGATCCCGTGGCCGACACCTCACGGGGGGACGTCGATGGATGACCACCTGATCTTCACAATCGAGGACTTCCCCGCCCCGAAACGTCCCGCCGACACCGGGGCGGGGAAGCCAGCGCGGTCACACCGCTGCCGAACTGTCGCGACGGGGCTGGTATTTGCTGCCGCAGCGACCCCGTTGATCGCGGGGTGCAAGAGTTCGGCGTCGGGTTCGTCCGGTTCCGGCCACGTCGCGGCGAGTACGGTCGAGTACGACTGCACCGTGTCCTTCGTCGAGCCCCACCCTGTGGTTGGCGGCGGACGGGTGACCGGTGAGATCCAGGCCACCTGCGCGATCAAGCCGAAGACCATCTCGATCACCGTGGCCGTCGAACACCTCCAAGGCGACGGGACCTGGCTGCGATCGAAGGACACCGGCGTCACCAGCGTCGTGCCTGGCACGGTCCCGGTGTTCGCCTCCGGCAACGCGACCTGCGCCGACGGGAACTGGCGCACCGTGTACGCCTGGTCCGGGACCGGGGTGACCGGCGCGCCGTTCAACCATCCGTTCGACGCCACAGGAGCGACGCAGACCTCCGACACCCGGACCGTCACCGACGGGGAGTGCCCGAAATGACCGTCGAGAAGCGCCGTACCCGGGCTATGACGCCGGCCCGGCCACGGATCCAGCGCCGCAACGCGCAGCGCGGCCGGCTGCGGGCCATGAGGGCCTGGCGACGCCAGGTCTCCGCCGAACTCATCCGACGGGCGGCGGCCGACCAGCAGGCGCGAGCCGCCGGCGACTTCGCGACGGTTGACGCCGAGAACCTGCCGTTCCTGAAGGCTCTCGTCGCCAGGCGCGGCTGGCCCGGAACCACCGCGCTCGGCGCCGAGGCGGCGCAGGCGCTGTGGCTGCTGACCCAGCATGCCGACACCGACTCCGCCTTGCAGGCTGAGTGCCTTCGGCTGCTGTCGGCAGCCGCCTTCAACGGCCAGGCCAGCCACACCCACCGCGCCTACCTCGAAGACCGGGTCCGCACCAACACCGGCCAGCCGCAGCTGTTCGGCACGCAGTACCGCGACCAGCGGCTGTGGCCGGTGGAACGGCCCGAGGACCTCGACCGGCGCCGGGCCCAGGTGGGTCTGGGCCCGCACGCCAAGTACGACCAGACGATGCAGGCGCTGTTCGCGGCGCCCTCGAACTCCGCGCCTACGACACCGACGGGAGAGCAGCCGTGACCTCCACCAGCGGCACGATCATCGACAGACCCCCGACCGCCGCCGACGACGCCGGGTGGGTCTTCATCTCCAACGCGGCCGTGGTCGCCGCCGGGCTCGCCGCGGCGCAGCGGCAGCGCACCGCGCTGATGTCCTACTGCGCCCAGATCCGCAGCTTCCACCCGATGGCCGTCCCCGCACCGCTGCAGACCCCGCACTACACCTCGGCGGTCATGAACGCCCGCTACCTGGCCGTCCCCGCCGACCAGCGCCCCAGCCCGCAGGCCATCGCCGAGGCCACGGCCGCCCGCGCGGAACGCAAAACCCTGCTGGAACACGGCCCCGACCTCCACATCATCATCGGCCTGGGCGCGGTGCGCGCCTGGCACCTCGACGACCCGGACGTCGCCGCCGGGCAGATCCGGCACCTCGCCGAGGCGGCCGAGGCCGGTAGCTTCCGGTTCGGGGTGCTGCCGGACTTCGCCCGGGTGCCTTTCCCCCCGTCGCAGGGCTTCACGATCCTGGACGACGACCAGGTCCGCGTCGACCACCTCACCGGCGAACTCGTCCTGACCGCACCCGAACAGGTGCAGGCACACGCCGACGTCTTCAATGAGCTGGCGGCGGCCAGCGTCTACGGCCGCGACGCCCAGGAGCTGTTGCTCGCCGAGCTCCAGAACGTCGGCGCCTTGTGGCGGCCGGAGGCACCCCGATGATCATCGATGGCCAGGCGGGTGACCTGCTCAGCGCTGGCAACCGGACCGGAGAGATCCTATGGCTGTTCCCTGGCCGCGCGTCGGCGATGGTCTGCTGGCGCGACACCGGACGCACCACCCGATTCTGGCCGGGTGCCGACGCCAGGATCCAGCACCGCGACCTGGCCGAGCTGGAAGTCCCGGAGCCCCGCCGGATGACCCGCACAATCCCCGCAATGCAGACCTCTGATAAAGACGTGGCCGACACGCCACACCCGGCTCTACGCTGATTTCTTCCCCGGAGCGTAACCGTCTGGATACGTTGCGCGCCTGACCCCGTGACCGACCATCCCGAATGAGGAAGATCCGTGACCGACAAAACGCCGATCGCCGACCGCGCTACCGAGCTGCGGCACCGCACCGTTGAGGAGCTGAAGCAGGCCGGGACGATCGTGTCCCCGCGCGTGGAGGCCGTCATGCTGACGGTGGCGCGCGAGGACTTCGCCCCGGAGGTCGACCTGGAGGCTGTCTACGAACCGTGGAACGGCCTGGTCACGAAGACCGACGACGCCGGCCGGGCGCTGAGCTCGCTCTCGGCGCCGGATGCGCAGGCGCACATGCTGGAGCAGTCGCGGATCGAGCCCGGCATGAACGTGCTGGAGATCGGCTCCGGGGGGATGAACGCGGCCTACCTGGCGGAGATGGTCGGGCCGATCGGCCGGGTGACGACCGTCGACATCGACGAGTTCGTCACCGACCGGGCCTCCCGCTTCCTGGAGCAGGCCGGGTACGGGCGGGTCAACGTGGTCCTGGCCGATGCCGAGCACGGCGTGCCGGAGTTCGCACCCTACGACCGGATCTTGGTAACCGTCGGGGCCTGGGATGTCCCGCCGGCGTGGGTGGAGCAGCTGGTCGAAGGCGGCCTGCTCGTGGTCCCGTTGAAGGTCCAGGGTCTGATGCGCACCGTGGCGCTGATGCGCGACGGCGACCGCCTGGTCAGCGAGTCCGCGCGGCTGTTCGGGTTCGTGCCGATGCAGGGCGAGGGTGCGCACGACAGCACCGAGCTGGCGCTGCGCGACGGTGCAGTCCGGCTGGTGTTCGACGAGCAGCCGCCGGACGACCTGACCGGTCTGGAGCACGTCCTGGAGTCCGAGCCGCTGGTGGTGGACAGCGGCGCCGGCCTTCGCCTCGGCGAGCCGTGGGCGACGATGCAGATGTGGCTGGCCACCACCGTCCCCGGATTCTGCCGGATCATGGTTGACCGCGCCGCCAACGACGCGTCGGCCCGGCCGCTGGGCGGCGGCTACACCGGCATGGCGGCCGTCGACGGCGCGAACCTGGCCTACGTGGCCACCCGGGAGGTGGGCGGCAACGACCTCGCGCTGGACGTCCACGCCTACGGCCCGGACCCCGCCGCCCTGGCCGCCACGGTCGCCGGGCAGCTGGCGATCTGGGAGCGGAACCACCGCGGCGGCCCGGGACCGCAGTACCTCATCTACCCGGTGACAACCCCCGAGGCGGAGCTGCCCGCGGCCGACTTCGCCCTGGACAAGCGCCACGCCCGGGTCCTGATCTCTTGGCCCCAGCCGACCGGCGACGACGGCCAAGACGCCCTGCACCACCCCAACCATAAGTAAGGAGAGTGGTCGAAATGACGATCCAATCGGCCGGCGGCACGGCGCTGCTGGAAGCACCGGGACTCGCCGAATTCGACGAGTTCGAGCTGGACGTCCGCGCGGTGCTGTCGCACCAGGCGGCGACCTGCAGCAACAGCTGCCCCACCGACGACGGGTGCGGCAACAGCTGCTCGAACGGCGCCTCGGCGTGCTCGTCGGAGAGCAACAACCAGTTCTGATCCAGAACTCCTGGCTGTCGGCGGTCGCCGCCGGCAGCCAGGGGCCAGCAGGCACGAACGGATCGAGGGGACGATCATGCGGTCGACAGGCGGATGGCAGTGGGGCGGAGCAGGGCTGCTGCGGGTGAGTACCGACCCCGGCAACCTGGACCTCCCCGACGACCTCGACCTCGCCGACCCGGCCGCAGCGGCGGCCTGGGCCGCACAGGTCTGGACGCGCGATGAGATCCGTGCCGCGCTCAACACAGTCAGCCCCGCGCTATGCCGCCAACTCGACATGATCACCGAACTGCCCGGCCGCGACCCGGCCGGGGCCTGCCGAGCCGCGACCGCGCTGGCCTCCTACCTCCTGCGCTGGCAGCGCCGACCGACTCCGCTGGGGCCGCTGGCCGGCGTCGGCCCGATACGGATCGGCGGCCCGGCGAAAGTCCGCTTCGGTGTCGACCACCGGCTGTCGGTTCGGGCGGACTGCGAGTGGCTCGCCGAGGTGTCGGCCGGCCTGCACCGCAGCCCGGAGCTGCTGGAGCGGCTGCCGGTGGTCGCGAACAACGCCGTCGTCCGTCGCGGCACGCGGCTCGTCGCGCCCGGCGTGCCGCCGACCGGCAACGACAAGGCCGAAGCCCTAGCGGAGAGTTCGGTGCGCGCCACCCGCCCCGCGATCGCCGCCCTGTCCATCGCCGCGACCCCGATCAGGTTCGGCGACCTGCAGCAGCAGCTGGCGGCCATGTTCCCGACGGCCACGCCCAGGCAGATCCGCGCCGTCCTGTCCGGCCTGGCCGAGCAGCAGTTCCTGATCACCGCCCTGCGCATACCGCTGACCGAGCCGGACGCGCTGACCGCCGTGTGCGCGGTGCTCCGCGAAGCCGAAGCCGAGGACATACCCCAGATCGCCGGCCTCGTCGCGGACCTGCACGCGGTCTGCGACACGCTAGCCGGCGGACTGCTGCACACCGTCCCGCCGGGGCTGACCGAGCGGATGGACGCTATCCGTCCGGCGGCCCGCACCCCGCTGATCATCGACACGGCCGCCGACTGCGAGATCCAGCTGCCCGAAGCGGTTGCGCGCGAAGCCCGCGACGCGGTGGACGTGCTGTACCGGCTTTCGCCGTTCATGGGCGGATACCCGCCGTGGCGCGACTACCAGACCGCGTTCCGCGCCCGCTACGGCACCGGCGCGCTGGTCCCGGTCCTGGACCTGACCGCCGACAGCGGGCTGGGCCTGCCGACAGGGTTCATCGGCTCGCCGCGGGAGCGCGGGCCGCGGCAGATGTCCGAACGCGACGACAAGCTGCTCGCTCTCGTCCAGCAGGCGACGGTCACCGGCGGCGAGATCGTCCTGACCAGCGACCTCATCGAACACCTGGCCTCCGCGCCGGTCGACCCGGATCGGCTGCCGCCACGCACCGAGGTCGCATTCGCCATCCGCGCCGCCAGCCTGGAAGACATCAGCGCCGGCAGGTTCGCCCTCGAGCTCACTGGGACCCCGCGCCCGGCCAGCAGCATGGTCGGACGCCATGCTCATCTGCTGCCGGAACCCGACCAGGCCCGCATCCGCGCCACCTTCACCACCCCAGCCCCGGACACCGTCATCGCCCAGCTGTCGTTCGTCCCGCGCTGGCGGCGCAGCGAGAACGTCGCCCGCACTACCGTGCTGGCCGCGGCGGTCATCGGCATCGGCGAGCACCGCGGCCCCGGCGACGACGTGATCGACATGGCCGATCTCGCGGTGACCGCCGAAGGCGCGGACCTGCACCTGATCCAAATCTCCACCGGCCGGCGGGTCGCCGGGCAGATAGCCAGCGCCTTGGAGGCCGCCTCCCATACCCCGCCGCTGGCCCGGTTCCTGTCGGAGGCCGCCAGCGCCTGCCACCCGACCTACAGTGCCTTCGCGTTCGGCGCGGCCAGCGCCCTGCCGTACCTGCCGTGCGTCCGCTACCGCCGCACCATCCTGGCTCCGGCCCGGTGGCTACTGAAAGCCGACCAGCTACCCGGCCGCGACGCCGACGCCCTTGCGTGGGAGGCGGCGTTGTCCGACTGGCGGGAGCGCTGGCGCGTCCCGGACCACGTGTCCATGGTCGACCACGAGCGCGCCCAGCCCATCGACCTGCGGCACCGAGCGCACCGGCTGCTGCTGCGTACCCGGCTCGATCGCGGAGGCCATCTGGAGCTGCGCGAATGCGCCGCCCCGGACGCCGCCGCCTGGATCGGCCGCGCCCACGAACTGCTGCTGATCATGACCAGCGCGGCAACAGCCCCCGCCACGAGGAGCATCAGCACAATGCCGCCCGTCGTCGACGGCGCCGATCTGCACCTCCCGGCCGTCTCACCGGTCCTCGCGCTGCGCGTCGGGGCCCATCCCGAACGCTTCGAGGAGATCCTGGCCGACCACCTGCCGTCCCTCATCGACGCGTGCAGCCAGCCGGTGTCGGCCTGGTGGTTCCACCGCCACCGCGACCTGAGCGACCACCGCGCTGCCCAGCACCTCGCGATCTTCCTGCATCTTTCCGACGACCAGGCATTCGGTCACGCCGCGGCGCAGGCCGCGTCCTGGGCCGGTCTCCTGCACCGCGACCGGCTGGTCTCGACCCTGATGTTCGCCGACTGGCAGCCGCCGACCGGCCGCTACGGGCACGGCAGCGCGCTGACCGCCGCCCTGGAAGTGTTCGCCGCCGACTCGCAGGCCGCGATCGCCCAGCTCAACGCCGCCCGCACCGCCGACCTGCGGCTCCAGTCCCTGGCCGCGGCCAGCTACCTCGACCTCGCAGCGGCCCTGGCCGGCGACCCCGCAATCGGCCGGGACTGGCTGCTGCGCGAGATCCCACAGACCAACGGACATCTGAACCCGGACCTGCGCGACCAAACCCTGGCCCTGGCCAACCGGCTCGGCCCGCTGAACGGCACCGAGGCCGGCCAGATCGTGGCCGACGCCTGGAGCCGCCGGGCCGCCGCGCTCGGCGGCTACGCCACCGCCCTGTCGGCGCAGCGAGAACCCATCAGCGTGCTCGAACCACTGCTGCACCTGCACCACCTGCGCGTGGTCGGCGCCTACCCCGACTCCGAACGCGCCACCGGCCGCCTGGCCCGAGCCCTCGCCCTACGACAGGAAGCCCTCACCGGAGCAGGCCGATGACCATCACCGCCGACCTCGCCCAAGCCGCCGAGACCCACGCCCGCGAAACCAGCGCCACGCCGCCGACCGGCCCCGGGCAATCATCAGCGGGTCAGGACCTCACTGCCGGCAGCGCCGGCATCGCCCTGCTCCACATCGAACGGGCCCGCTCGGGACTGGACGACTGGCGCACTGCGCACGCCTTCGTCCAAGACGCGGCCTCCGAGCCCGTGAGCGTCCACGACACCTCGGGGCTGTTCCTCGGCGCCCCGGCACTGGCCTTCGCCCTGGACGCCGCGGCCGGTACCAGCAGCCGCTACCGCGCCGGCCTGGCCGACCTCGACAGACCCCTGGCACAGCTGGCCCACCGCCGGTCGGACGCGGGCCTGGCGCGCATCCGTGGAGCGCGACCGGCCACCTTCGCCGAATACGACGTCTTCGCCGGCCTGACCGGCCTCGGCACGCTGCTGCTGCGACGCGACCCCGGCGGCAGCGCCTTGGAACACGTCTTGACCTACCTAGTGGCGCTCACCCGGCCGCTGCCACTCGCCGACCAAGTCGTGCCGGGCTGGTGGGTGAACCACGACCCGACCCGATCAGCCCCGGACGGATACCCCGGCCACGCCAACCTCGGCGTCGCCCACGGCATCGCCGGTCCACTGGCCCTGCTCGCCCAGGCCGCCCGCCGCGGAGCCACCGTCAACGGACACCACCAGGCGATCACCGACCTCTGCGACTGGCTCTTGCGATGGCGCTGTAAGGACGCTCCCGGAGCCTGGTGGCCGGAGCACCTCAGCGCCGAGGAACTCCGCCACGGACGCTCTCGGTCCACCGGGCCGTCCCGTCCCAGCTGGTGCTACGGCACCCCCGGCATCGCCCGCGCCGGCCAGCTCGCCGCCATCGCCGTG
This sequence comes from Catenulispora sp., assembly GCA_013361685.1. GTDB lineage: Bacteria > Actinomycetota > Actinomycetes > Streptomycetales > Catenulisporaceae > Catenulispora. The sequence continues at coordinate 63,983 of JABFXP010000051.1, read as the reverse complement.
GGCGACGACAAGCTCCAGCGCCTGTTCGAGGACGCGCTGCTGGCGTGCGTCAGCGACGAGTCGCAGCTCGCACGGCTGACCCACCCCGGACTGTGCCACGGCTGGGCCGGCACATTCCAAACCACCTGGCGCGCCGCCGCCGACGCCACCACCCCCGCACTGCACGCGACGCTGCCACGTCTGGCCGACGGACTGCTGACCGCCGCCAACACGCCGGTCGAGCACGGGCCCGGACTGCTCAATGGCACCGCCGGAACCGCCCTGGCGCTGCACACCGCCGCCACCGACACCGCCCCGAGAAGCGGATGGGACGCATGCCTGCTGATCGGCTGACCACGAACACGTCCCTGCCGGAACCCGCCGTCTGGCGGATCCTGGCCGGAGACGACCTGCACGCCACCGCCGAAGCGTTCGCCGTGAACCCCGCTGAGCTGTCGGCAGCAACCACGATCTACCAGCACGCCGGCCACCAGGCCCTCGCCGCCCACAGGAAAGCCGGCTGGCAGCAGCTCTACCTCCGGTTCCCCGACTGGAAACAGGCCGAGCGCACCGCGGCCGAACACCTGCTCCCCATCCTGTCCGCGGCCGAGCACGACAACGCGATCAGCAGCTGGTGGTTCATGCGCAAGCACCCCTGCTGGCGGCTACGGCTGCTCCCCGGCCCCGGAGGCGACGGCATCACGGAGCTGACCGCCAGGCTCGACCAGCTCGTCGCCGCCGGCCACCTCGACACGTGGTCGCCCGGCGTGTACGAAGCCGAAACCGCCGCCTTCGGCGGACCGCAGGGCATCGACGCCGCGCACCGGCTGTTCGCCGCCGACAGCCGAGCAGTCCTCGAACTCGCCGCCGCCGCCGACACGACCGGCCTTGGACATCGGGAGCTGTCGGTCCTGCTGTGCGGGGCGCTCATGCGCGACGGGGCCCGACTGGAATGGTACGAGCGCGGCGACGTCTGGGACCTGGTGGCCGCCGAGCGGCCCCTGCCACCCGACGTCACCGCTGACAAGATCGCCGCAATGGCCGGCGCCCTGCGAACCCTGCTGCTCGCCGACACCACTCCCGACGGTCCGCTGTTCGCCGACGGCGGACCAGCAGCGGCACAAGACACATGGGCCAGCGCGTTCTGCGATACCGGACGCGCCTTGGCCGAGGCGAACGCCACCGGGACGTTGAAGCGCGGGCTGCGCCACGCGCTCAGCTACCATGTGATCTTCCACTGGAACCGGCTCGGGCTCCCCGTGAAGACCCAGTCGATCCTCGCCCACGCAGCCCGCCACGCCATCCTCGGTCCGACCGGGCAGCCCCGCCGGAGCCCGGCTGCGGGCCGCTTGCGCGCCTCAGTGCCCGCGGTTCGTTCCGACGCGGCGCTGGCGCGCTTCCCGCTGATCCACCAGGGCCGCCAGCACTGCGGAGACCTGCCCTCGCGCGTCGCCCTGGTCGAAGAACACGCGGCCAACGCCGCCGCCTACCCCGACGCCGACCGGCGCATCAACGCCGCCGCAGCAGCCTGGAACCTCGCCGCCCTCATCGCCGCGGACTGCGACCTGCCCGAGTTGGCCGAAGAACTCGCCATCGCCCAGTTCGACCTGTTCCACCAGGCATGGCCGCTGTCCGGCCGGCCCGCGATCGCCGCCCTGCAACCGCTCGTCAACCTCGCCCGCCTCGAGCAGCGCACCGGCGAGCCGCGCCGCGCCCATGCCGTCCTCGCGCAGATCGAGACCGCCGCCCTGCTCGGCGGCACGGTTGAGGTCGCCGGCCTGACGATCCCCTTCGGCGGGTTCCTTGACTCCGACGGCGACCGCGCCCCGCTGAAAGCGTGGCTGCGCCGGACGATGCGCGAAGACGGCACTCGCGCGCTGGTCGCCGCGCGCGCCTGGGACGAGGCCGCCGCCCACGCCCTCCGCTACGACGACCTCCCTGAGCAGATGCACGAGTCACGCCAGCTGCTCGTTATCGCCGCAGCCCGCGCAGGACAGCCCGACGACGCGCTGGCCCTCATGGACGCGGGCACGACCGCCCACCCCTGGCAGCAAGCCGTCGCCGGCTGCCTGCGGGCATTCATCGGCACAGCAGCAAGCGATCCGGACACGTTGATCAGCGACGTCCAGGCAGCGCGCGCCGCAGCGGCCGGACCGGTGATGACGATGTTCCGGATCAGGCTCGGCCTCACCGCGGCACGCCTGCTCGCCCCGACCCGACCGCGCGAGGCGGAACTGCTGCGCGGCGAAGCCGCCCGCGACGCCGAGCAATCCGGCAGCGCCTACGCCGCCCGCGACGTCCTCGATGACGCCGATCCACCGCACGAGCCGCCGCCCAACAGCCCGGTCCTCCACGACCTCGTCATCGGGGCCGGACTCCGCCGAGGCTCAATCCCCGACGATCTGCGGGCACGGCTGGCCGCTGCCACCGGTCAGGCAGCGGTCGTCATCACCGGCAGTCTCAAGTCTCTGATACCGACCTAACGCTGAGGCCGAAAACCGCGGCTGGCGAACCCCATCCACGAACACTATGGAATGCACTCATTTCATCTCAATCTGTCAGAGGAGGGTCGTAGAGTCCGACCGCTCACCCCACCCGACCGCCGGCCCCTCCAGGAGGTCTTCCGTGCCCGTGCCCGCCGACCACATCCGTGCTGTCTTCGACGCCTACCTCGCCGCCCACCCCGACCAGGCCAACTACCTGAAGCCCGCCGTCGAGTTGCTGGACGCCGACGCCGACCTCACTTCCCGCGACAACCCGATCGGGCACGTCACCGCCTCGGCGATCGTCCAGCACGACGGCCGGTTCCTGGCCATCGCGCACAAGAAGTACAGCGGCCTCCGACTGCAGCCCGGCGGTCACATCGAGGCTGACAAGGACTGGACGCTCTACGGGGCGGCGCTGCGGGAACTCGGCGAAGAGGCCGGCGTCAGGGACGTGAAGCCGGTCGACACGGCCCCGATCCACATCGGCGTGCACCACCTGGTGGACATCCCCGGGGAGCACGACCACATCCACGTCGACTTCCGCTTCGGGTACACCACCATCGTCTCGAAGCTGCGGCACGACGCCGACGAGACCGACGGCGCGGCCTGGCTGGACCTCGACGACATCGAGAACGCGTCCTTCCGCGCCGGGGCCGACGCGCTGCTCCTCGCCCTGAAACGGCAGGCCTCGGAGTTCGACGCGGACGCGGACGCCGCGCACCGGGGGCCGGGCATCCCGATGGGCGTGTACCTGATCCTGCGCGATGCGGCCGGGCGGCTGCTGGTGGGTCTGCGCAGCGACAAGGTCGGGGTCAGCCCGGAGATGTGGGCCGTGCCGTGCGGGGCGCGGGAGTTCGACGAGAGCGCTCACGACGCCCTCGTGCGCGAGGCGTACGAGGAGTTGGGGATCACGGTCAAGGGCCTGCGGCACGTAGCGACCGGGGACGTGATCAACTCCTACGGGCCGACGACCGCCATGTACTTCACCGCCGAATCGTTCGACGGTCAGGTCGAGAACCGTGAGCCCGCGCTGTGCCGGGGGCTGGCCTGGGTCGAGCCTGGAGCGCCGCTGCCGGTGCCGTTCGTCGAACACGTCGAGACCATCTTGAACCTCGTGGACGCCAGCGGGACGCCGGGCTACACCGCGATCGGCTGGGCGAACGGCGCCGCGACGGCAGGTGCCCGATGACAGCAGCCGTCGCCACCGCCGAGCCGGTCGAACCGGCGTCCTCCGCGCGCCCGGACGAGGTCCCCGATCCGCTGTTCGGGCACGCTGGCCACTACAACACCTCCTGGTCCCGCCACGACCGGGCGCTGGGCACCTCCGGGTTCCGCACCGTGGCCGCGCGCCTTCCCTACCTGGTCCGCACCTGCCTGCGCCTGGCATGGGCCGCCGACCGGCGCGCAGCCCTAATCGTGTTCGGCGCGGAGCTGGCGACCGGCGCCTTCACCGCGTTCGGCCTTCTCGCGGTCAACGGGGTGCTGCGCTCACTGCTGTCCGGCGGCGCCACCGTCGCCCGGGTCCATGCCGCGATCCCCTCGATCCTGCTGGCCGGGGCGATGGCCGCGGCGAACCGGACCTGCTCCGCGCTGTCGGTTGGGCTGTCGATCCGGCTTGAGCCGAAAGTCCGGCGCCTGGCTCAGGACCGGCTCTACCAGCGCACGAACAGCGTCGAGCTGATCTCGTACCAGCAGGGTGAACTCAAGGACCTGATCGACACCGCTCAATACGGGGCGAGCTGGATCGAGATGGCGATCTCCCGCCTGGTGGACCTCATGTCGGGGCTGATGTCCCTGATCGCCGTGGCCGGGGTGCTGGCGGTGCTGCACCCGGCGCTGCTGGTGCTGCTGCCGCTGATCGTGCTGCCCGGCGGCATCGCCGCGGTGAAAGCCTCCCAGCAGATGTACCGCTCCCGGCTGGCGATGCTCACCCCGAACCGGCAGATGTACCAGCTGGCGTTCCTGCTCACCAACGCCGACACCGCCGAGGAGATCCGGGTCCACAACGCCGGCCCGTTCCTTCTGGAGCAGTACCGGCGCATCTCCGACTCCCTGGCCGCCGAACAGCACCGCCTGGCCCGCACCCGCATCCGCACCTCCCTGGAGGCCGGGGCCGCCACAGGAGTAGCGACCGGCGGCGCATACCTGCTGCTGTTCGCCCTCGTGACCGGCGGCACGATCCCGCTGGCCGCAGCGGGGGCCGCCGCGTACGCGCTGCGCACCGGAACCGCGCAGCTGGGCAGCCTGGTCCGCTCGATCAACTCGCTCTACGAACTCGGCCTCTACCTGGGCGACTGGAGCGAAGCCTGCGAACAGGCCGAAGCCCTGGCCATCCCGGAAGGCGGAGAGCCGGTCGACGGACCGCCGGACCTCATCGAGGTTCGTGACGTGTCGTTCAGCTACCCCGACTCCGACAGGCCGGCCCTGGACCACGTCAGCCTCACCGTTCGCCGCGGTCAGACCATCGCCCTGGTCGGCCACAACGGCTCCGGCAAGACCACCCTCGCCAAGATTCTTTCCGGGTTGTACCTGCCCGACGAGGGAACGGTCGCCTGGGACGGCGCGCCGCTGCACACCCTCGACCGGCGTCAGGCGTTCGGCCACATCGCCTTGCTGTCCCAGGGGTTCTTCTGCTGGCCGTTCTCCGCCGGCGCCAACGTCGGCATCGGCCGCTGGGACGCCTTCGACGATACCCAGGCGATGCACGCCGCTCTGCGCAACGCAGGCGCCGACTTCGTCTACGACTACTCCGACGGCCTGGACACCCTGCTGTGCAAGGACTACGACCGCGGCGTCAAACCCTCCGGGGGCGAGTGGCAGAAGATCGCCCTCGCGCGGTCCGGGCACTTCCGCGACGCCGGGATCGTGATCCTCGACGAACCGACGGCCGCGCTCGACCCCAAGGCCGAAGTCGACACCTTCCAAGGCATCCACGACCTGCTCGCCGACAAGACCGTCATCATGATCACACACCGTCTGGGCAGTGTCCGGCACGCCGACTACGTCTACAGCCTCGACGAAGGGCGTGTGGCCGAACACGGAACCTTCGCAGAACTCCTCGCCGCCGGAGGCGCATTCGCGGACCTCTACCACCTGCAGCGCAAGCAATACGCGCTCGCAGACGAGGAGGCGGCGTAGCCATGGACGAGTACACCTGGAGCATCATCGACCAGCAGCGGGGCTGGCTCGGCCAGCACGCCGCCGCTGACGGGCTCGACCTGATCCAGCTGGGCACCCTGAAGTTGACCGAGGAGATCGGCGAGGTCGCCACAGCGTTGATCGGCGCCACCGGCACCAACCCACGCAAAGGGATCACCCACGGAATGGACGACGTCGCCGACGAACTTGCCGACGTGGCGATCACAGCGCTCATCGCCCTGGCTGCCGTGACCGATGACGCCCGCGAGGCACTGGCCGCGCGTCTGACCCACGTCTACACCCGCTCCCTGGACCACGGCGCGCCACCGCTACCACCGCCGGAGTTCGAGCCCGACCGCGCGGCCTGGATCGCCGCCATGCCCCGCGTCCTGACCGCCACTATCGTCGTGATCTCCGACCCGCAAGGCAGGGTGCTGCTGGTGCAGCAGCCCTACCGCCCGGGGGAAAGGAACTGGGCCCTGCCCGGCGGCGGCGTCAACGAAAATGAGCCCCCGCGCATCGGCGCCCGCCGCGAAGTCGCCGAGGAACTCGGCCTGGACATCACCCCGGGCCGGCTACTCGGCGTGGACTGGATGCCGGCCACCGATCGGCCGCCGATCCTTATCTGCAGCTACGAGGGCGGAATCCTCGCCCCCGAACAGGCCGAGAAGATCCGACCGTGCCCTGCGGAAGTCTCGGAGTTCGGGTTCTACACCCTGGGCCAGGCCGAAGACCTGCTGCCCGATCACGCCCATCGCCGCCTGGCCGCCGCACTCGCGGTCCGCGACGGCCACGCCGAATGCGTCGACCTCAACCAGGGCCGGCTGCCGTGAGAAGGCTGGAGCGAACGTTGGAGATCACAGTCGCCAGCGCCGCCGCGCCCGGCGGCATCAACGAGGACTACATCATCACCGGGCAGGACTTCGTCGTCGTCCTGGACGGCGTGACCCCGCTGCCGAACGCCGACTACGGCTGCCATCACGGCGTGCCCTGGCTGGTCCGCCGCCTCGGTGGACGACTGGCGGCCGGCCTGACTGAGCCGGACATTCCCCTGACGGAGCTGCTGTGCGTGGCGATCGCCGACGCCATGACGGGCCACGAGCACACCTGCGACCTGGCCAACCCCTACAGCCCGTCGACCACCGTCTCGATCCTGCGCTTCGGCCCGGACAGCTTCGACTACCTGGCGTTGGCCGACTCTCCGATCGTGCTTCAGCATCACGGGACCGACCCCGAGGTGATCACCGGCTACACCCGGCCCGGCGACGCCACCCCCGATCACCAGCGCTGGCCCCTCGGCCGCCACCCCGAGCATCCCTACACCGTCGCCGGCATCCATCCCGAGGCCGCGGACAAGGCCGTGACAGGCCGCGGCGACCTCGACAAGCTGCGCCGGGCCGCAGTGATGACCGACGGATTGTCCCGGCTGGTCGATCGGCACGGCCTGTACGCCTGGGCCGGGCTGCTCGACCTGCTGGAAGCCGACGGCCGGCGGGAGCCATTACTGCTGTGCGCGCGGCAGACGCCGCCGTGCCAGCCGGAACGCTTCGCGGCAAGCCCCATGACGACGCCACGGCGGCCCTGTGCCTTCCGTCGTCGGGGCGTGCCAGGCAGGCGATCAGCTGGCCCAGCCGGGAGGCCGTGAGGTCGTCGACCATCAATCAGCATCCTGTCTCACTGAGCGAAAAACCATGACTACTTACCGCAGTGATCTGGATACCATCGGGTCTTCTGGCGGCCGTCGTCTTCACCGACGTGCCGCCGCTTCCTTCGATGAGCAGCGCTTCGTTCCGAGCAGCGCCAACGAACACTTGCCGGACCCGCCCGGCCTTTGGAAGCGAGGGCATCAGTGAATCAGTACACAGTCACATCGATTTCGGCTACGGACCTGCGTCGTTCGATCGGGGATCTGTCGCTTCGCCTGCGGACCTCCCGTTCAGAGGTACGGCTGGCCGAGCCGCGGTTCGTCGACTACGACTCGATCCGGCTGCCTGACGGTCGGCTGGTCGGGCGAAAGAAGGTCATCGTGATGTCGGGCGGATGCTCGGTTCCGACCTGCACTATGTGCCCGTTCACGAACGAGAACAACTACGGCCTGGCCGATGGCTCCAGCGGCGAGTCCCTCCTGGATCAGGTGCGGCGCACCTTGGCGCACGGCGACGGTGAGCCGGATTACGAGGTCTTGTCGCTGTACAACGACGGGTCGTTCTTCGCGCCGCGGGAGATCCCGCGCGATGTTCAGGTCGAGATCGGCCGGCTGGTTGCGGCGGCCAGGGTGAGGCGCCTGGTGGTGGAATCGCTGCCGCAGTTCGTCACCGCCGCGGTGCTGGAGCCATTCCTGGCAGCCCTCGGCGGCGTGCAGCTGGAGATTGGGATCGGGTTGCAGTCCGCGGATGCGCTGGTGCGCGAGACGCTGGTCAACACCCGGATCTCGCAGGTTTCCTTCGAGCGCGCCGTGTCGGTGATGTCCGGCCTCGGCGTGGCGCCGAAGGTGTACCTGATGGTGAAGCCGCCGTTCCTCACCGACGCGGAGGCGGTCACCGACGTCGTGCAGTCCGTCGACTACCTGACCGGGCTCGGGGTCACCGGGATGACGCTGTGCCCGACCAGGGTGTCCCGGAACACCGTGGCCTGGGAACTGTGGCAGGCCGGCCTCTACCAGCCGCCGAATCTGTGGACAGTGGTGGACGCGGTGCGCCGGGTCCACGAGCGCCTGGCGGTGCGGGTGGCCTGCGTGAACCTGCGCGGCACGGATTTCGAGTCGGTGTTCCCCGACGCCTGCGACCGGTGCGCCGAGGGGGTCGTGGACTCCTTGATGCGGTTCGGGGAGTCCGGCGACCCGGCCGATCTCCCTGCGGACTGCTCGTGCCGCCCCGCGTTGGAGGCCGCGGCACTTGATCACGCGGTCATCACCGCGCGCGCGGCCGAGCAGATGGCGGTGTTGGGGCGTGCAGGTGCCTGACACAGTCGACGGACGCTCGGCTTCTGGGGTACCGCGGTGTGCGCTGCGCGGCTTCGGGACCGACCCCGTCGGTGCGATGTCCGAGGCGCGAGGACTGTGCGGGCCCGTGTTCCGGACGACGGTCGACGGCGCGGAGGCTGTCCTGGTGGTCGCGCCGGAGGGGCTGCAGGAGTTGTTCAGCCGTGAACGCGGTCGGCTGGAGGTGCTCAACACCCCGCTGGTGCATGACCTGTTCGGCCAGGCGCTGTTCAACCTGACGGAGGACCACCATGCCGAGGCGCGACGTCGGGTCCGGCCGGCGTTGTCGAGCCGGGCGATACCCGGCTACGTCGATGCCCTGCTGGAGGTCGCCGACCGTGCCGCCGCGTCATGGACCGGGCGACTGCAGCCGGATCTGTACGCGGCATCGCGTCACGTCACCTTCGCCATGAGCGCCCGCGTTCTGCTGGGTGTCGACGCGGAGGACACAGACGGGCGGCGGCTACAGGCGGCGTTCCGGCGCTTCGTCATCGCCACGAGCGCGCCGTCCGGGCACCGCCGGTATTTGGCCGCCCGTTACTGGGCCGGCATGCGGACGCGGCGGCACCTGCACGACCTGGTCATCCGCCTGGCCGGCACCGCCGACAGCCATTGCGTCGGCAGCGCTCTGCCGCTGTTGGCCGAACGGTTCCAGGCCGCGCCCGCGGCGGCGGGACCTCTGTCGGATCATCTGCTTGCGCTGCTGATCGCGGCCCGCGAGACGACGGCCAGCCTGATCACCTGGTCGCTGATCGAGCTGGCCCAGGCGCCGGGTCCTGCTCGTCTGGCCATGATCGAGGCTCGTGGCGCGGCCAGCCGACCGGAGCGTTTGACCGACCCCGGCGCGCTGCCGATGCTGCGCGCGGTGGTCGCCGAGTCGCTGCGTCTGCACTCGCCGAACCTGCTGTCCCAGCGCCGGGTGCTCGCGCCGCTGACCGTGTGCGGCGTGGACATCCCGGCCGGGACGACCGTGGCGTACTCGCCGTCGGCCGGGCACTTCGACGCCGACGTGTTCTCACAGCCCAACGACTTCATTCCGGAGCGGTTCCTGCCGGGGGCGGCGAGCCCGGCCCGCTTATGGGCGTTCGGCGGCGGCCTTCACGCGTGCTTGGGGCGCGCTTTGGCCGAGGTCATGGCGCTGTCGGTCCTGGTGTCCGTGTTGAACCAGGGCTTGCCGCAGCTCCCGGACGGCCCGCCGGAAGCTGTGCGGCACCGCCCCGCCAAGGCTCCGGCGCATCCGGTGCCGTTCGTCGTCCAACCCGATGAGGAGACCGCATGACCACGTTCGGCACCGGCTCGCCGCCGGGCACCGCCGAGCTGCTGGGCGCCGCATCGGCACACCACGCGACGAACCGCGACCGGTTGCACCTCGTCCCCAGCGAGAACGGATTGTCGCTGGCGGCGCGCGTCCCGCATCTGATGCAAGCCGCCGTCCGATACGCCTTCGCGGCCTCCGAGGCCACCAGCGAGAACTGGGCCTGGCCGGGCCAGCAGGACCTGCTCGCGGTCGAGCAGGCCGCGACGGCCCGGCTGGGCTCGCAGCTGGGCGCGCGGTACGTGAACCTCAAGCCGGTGTCGGGGGTGTCGGCGCTGACCGTCGCGCTGTCAGCCCTCGCCAGCCACGGCGACGTCGTGTTCAACTTCGCCGAACGCGACGGCGGGCACGGCTCGACGCGGTTCATCGGCACCCGACTGGGCCTGGCGATGCAGGATCTGCCGTTCGCCCCGAACACCTTGACCATCGACCTGGACGCGCTGTCCGACCGACTGCGGGGCACACCGCCGCCGGCCTTGGTGTATCTGGACGCGTTCATGTGCCTGTTCCCCGTCGACCTCGCGGGACTGCGGAACGTCGTCGGCCCGCACACCGTGATCCACTACGACGCCTCCCACACGTTGGGGCTCATCGCCGGCGGCGCGTTCCAGAATCCCCTGGCCGAGGGCGCGGACAGCCTCGGCGGCTCCACCCACAAGACCTATCCGGGCCCGCACAAGGGCATACTGGCCACCAACGACACCGACCTCGCCACGCGGCTGGACGAGCACGCCTCCTACTTCGTCTCCCACCACCACCCGGCCGACGTCGTCGCGCTGGCCGTGGCCGCCGCCGAGATGGACGCCTGCGGCACCGCCTACGCGCACGCCACGATCGCCAACGCCCGGCACCTGGCCGCCGGACTGGCCGAGCACGGATTCACGGTGTGCGGCCAAGACAGCGGCTTCACCGCCTGCCACCAACTGTGGATCGACATCGCCCCGCTGATGCCGGCCGAGCAGGCCAGCGCGCGGCTGTTCGAGGCCGGGATCGTCGTCAACGCGATCCCAATCCCGCACATCACCGCGCCGGCCGGCCTTCGCCTAGGGCTGCAGGAGGTCTCCTGGGCGGGCATGGGGACCGGCGAGATGGACGAGCTGGCCGGGATCTTCGCCGCGGTACTGCGCGACGCAGATGCGGCGGCCAGCAAACGGGTGCAGGCGCTGGTCGAGGCGTTCGGCCCCACCGACGCCGAGGACGCGGTGCTGCGGGTCGCCCTGGCCGCCGCAGGCGGAGGTGGCCGGTGACCGTCGAGCACCCTCCGGCCAGGGGCACTTTCCTCGGGCCCGTACACACCATCGACACTTTCGAGATCCACCCGGACTGCCGCCACTTCGCCGGCGGGATGCCGTGCAAGCACTGGCGACCGTGCCACGGCTGCCCGTATCACGACCCCGTGGACTACAGGGTCCTGATCGTCATGCTGGGGCTGCTGGGCGACATGCTGATCGCTTCCCCGCTGCCGGCCCGGATCCGCGCCGAGCGGCCCGGAGCGCACATCACGTGGCTGGTCGACGCCGACAACGCCCCGATCCTGGCGATGAACCCGCACGTCGACGAAGTCCTGATCCACGACTGGCAGGCCGCCGCTGCTCTGCCCTCACGGCACTTCGACGCGGTATTCGCCTTTGAGCGCACACCGTCGGCCGCCGCGTTGGTCGACCGGATCCCCGCGGCGCACAAGGCCGGGATCGCCTTCGGCGGCCCGCACCACGGGCTGTACCCGATCGGGGACGCGGCCGTGCAGTTCTTCCGGCAGAACACCTGGAACGACTACCGCACCATCGGCAACCAGCAGACCTGGACCGAGTTGTACTTCGCAGTGGCCGGATACCAGTACGCCGGCGAGCCCTACGTCCTGCAGGTTTCCGAGACCGCGCAGCGACGCGCCGAAGGACTGCTCGGGCAACGCACCGGACCACGGGTCTGCCTGAACCTGGGCGGATCGCTGCCGACGAAGCTGTGGCCGGCCCGGCACTGGGCCGAACTGGCCGACGCACTCGTCGATCACGGCGCACAGCTGGCGATCCTCGGCGGACCCACCGACCGGCAAGCCTGTGAAGCCCTGGTACGGCACCTTCAGTTGCGCGGCGTCCCCGAAGCAATGGTCGCCTACGCCCCGTTGAGCCTTCAGGAAGCCGCGGCACTGCCTGGGGTGTGCGACGTGGTGGTCACCGGCGACTCCTTCGGGTTCCACCTCGCGCTGGCCCACCAGCGCCCCACCGTGCTGCTGCTCGGCCCGAGCAACGGCGCCGAAGTCATCCCCAAACACGTCGACAACGTCACCGCGCTGCGCTCGACGCTGCCGTGCTCCCCGTGCGCCCACCAGGTCGCCTGCGGCGGAGTCGGCGGCTGCATGGACACCATCGACCCCGCCGCCGTCATCAAGGCCACGCTGCAGCACCTGGCCGGCGCCTGACCCGTCGCCGCGAACCGGCCGCCGGTGGCCGACCCCGTGAAGGAGAAGACCGTTGGGAATCGTCCTGGGACTGGGCGGACCGTACTACCACGACGCCTCAGCCTGTCTCGTGATCGACGGGCGCGTCGTCGCGTTCGCTGAGGAGGAGCGGTTCTCCCGGCGCAAACACCACAAGGACTCCCGCTCGGCCGCAGTGTCGGCGGCGTACTGCCTGGCCGAGGCCGGCGTTAGCCTGCTGGAGGTGGACGAGGTCGCCATCGCCTTCAACCCGGCCTGGCCCGAACCCGCCGACGTCTGCACGGACGGCGAGCTAATCGCCGAGTTGATCGACCCCGCGCTGTTCGGCGGCTACCGGCCAGCCAAGGTCACCATCGTCGAGCACCACCTGGCCCACGCCGCGTCCGCGTTCCACCCTTCCGGCTTCGACGAGGCCGCCGTGCTCGTCGTGGACGGCTCCGGCGACGGCATCTCCGCCACCATCGCCCACGGCACCCCGGCCGGGCTCAAAACCCTGCGCCAGTGGCCGTTCACCCAGTCCCTGGGCTGGTTCTACGAGACGGTCGCCGAACACCTCGGACTCGGAGACTGGACCAGCTCGGGAAAACTCATGGGCCTGGCCGGCTACGGCGACCCGCACCGCTACCGGCTCGACTTCCTGCGGCCCGAACGCGGAGGCTACCGGCTGGATCTGTCGGGCTACGGAATCGGCCCCGCCGAGAGCGTCGACGACCAGTACACCGACCTGCGCTACTACCGGCGGCTTAAAGCCGCCTACGCCGCGGCCTACACCGACCTCGGCATCCCGCCGCACCGCCGACCCCGCACCTACCACCGCGACACGGGCCGAGCCATCATCGACTCCGATTTCCGGCCCGAACACGCCGACCTGGCCGCCTCCAGTCAGCACCTGCTCGAGCAGTGCCTGATCGAACTGGCCGGCGAGGCGCTGAGGCTGACCGGCTCGGCCCGGCTGTGCGTGGCCGGCGGCGTCGGCCTGAACTGCTCGGCCAACGGCCGCCTGGCCGCTTTGAGCGCCGTGGCCGAACTGTTCGTCCAGCCGGCAGCCGGCGACGCCGGCTGCGCCATCGGCGCCGCCTTGGAGGTCTCGCTCCGCCGCGGCGACCTCACCCTGCCTGCCCCGCCCATGACCAGCGCCGCGCTGGGCCCCGCGTTCGACGCCGGGCGCATCCGCACCGTCCTGCTCGCCTCCGGCCTGCCGTTCCAGGACCTTGGTGACCACCTGCCCGAAGCCGTCGCCGGCCACCTCGCCGCCGGCCGCACCGCCGCCTGGTTCCAGGGACGCATGGAAGCCGGCCCCCGCGCCCTCGGCCAGCGCAGCATCCTCGCCGACGCCCTGCACGTCGGGTCCCGCGACCACATCAACGCCCGCATCAAACACCGAGAGCCGTGGCGACCCCTGGCACCGGTCATGCTGGCCAGCGCCGCGCCAGCCCTGCTCGGCACCGACACCCCGCACCCGTTCATGATCGTCGCCCGGGAGGCCGCCGACGCCGCCCGGCAGGCGATCCCCGCAGCCGTCCACGTCGACGGCACGCTCCGCCCGCAAACCGTGGCCTCCGACGACGACAATCCATATGCCCGGCTCCTGGCGGCGTTCGCCGACGCGACCGGACGGCTGGCGGCCCTGCTGAACACCAGCTTCAACCACGAATCCGAACCGATCGTATGCACGCCCCGCGACGCCGTCGCCACCTTCGCCGCCAGCCCGCTGGACGTGCTGGCCATCGGCCCGTTCCTCGCCGCCAAAGCCCGCCCTGTATAACCGTACGGAATCACTCGATCACGCTTCGGCGAACCCTGAACGGCCCTAGCCCAGATCCGCCTCACGCATCACGACAGGACTCTCCGCGATGACCAGCAGGACCCAGGACACCAGCGCAGCCGACCGGCTGCGCGCCCAGCACGGCCCCGCCCTGACCATCGGCGAGGACTGCGATCTGCCCGACGATCTGCTTATCGAACTCGACGACGGCGCCCACCTGACGATCGGCGACCACGTCTCCATCCGCCGCGGAACTACCATCCAGGTCCACCGCGGCGCCACGATCGCCATCGACGACTACGTCGCCATCGGGGAGAACTGCTTCCTGTCGGCGATGGCCGGCATCCGGCTCGGCGCGGGCTGCGCCCTGTCCAACTACGTCGACCTGCACGACCACAACCACCGCGAACGCTCCGCGGCCAACGTCCCCGACGGACAGACGACCCCCTGGGCCTCCGGATTCGACGCCGCCCCGATCATCATCGAACCCGGCGCCACCATCTCCAACAAGGTCTCCGTCACCGCCGGCGTCACCATCGGCGCCAACAGCCTCGTCGGCGCCAACGCCGTCGTCTCCCACAGCGTCGGCCCGGACACCGTCGCCGCCGGCGTCCCCGCCGCCGCACGCCGCCACTTCGACGGCGCCGTCACCCCGCGGCCGGACCACCGACGCACGCTCGCCGTCGGGTTCTTCGGAACCAGCATCATGGAGCACCTGGAAGGCTTCAACGCCCAGCTGGTCAACCAGGCCAACCTCCCCGAGGTCGGCGCGAAGGTCACCGTCGAGGGATGGCACCAGCGCGGCTGGGTCCACCGGCTCGCGCTCGGACTGCGCGCGACGTTCCCCCACCTCGACTTCGACATCCGCAACCACGGCGAAGGCGGCGCCACCAGCCGGGACATCGCCGGAATCGTCGAGCGCGACCTGAAGACCGGAGCCGAGTACGACCTGGTGTTCCTCGGCTGCGGCATCAACGACGTCTGGCGCGGCTTCCAGGGCCGCACCGCCGAAGCCGTCGACCTGGCCGAATACATCGGCCACCTCGACACGATGCTCGCACGCCTGAGCAAGCAGTCCCGGCAGATCGTCGTCGTCAACGAGACCCCGTTCGGACCCATCGACACTCCGGCGGCCGTGGCATCGATGAACCAGGAACTAGCCCGCTACAACCACGCCGCGGCCCAGGCCGCCACCGGCCACGGCGCGCAGTTCCTCGACGTCTTCGCCCCGTTCACCGCCGCCGCACGACACCTGGCCGGCGGCGGCGAAGCCGCCGCGACGGCCAGCCTGTGGAGCGACGGCGTCCACCTCAGCGAACTCGGCGACGCCCTGCTGCTGCGCCACGTCGAACAGCTCCTGGACCGGCACCGCACCATCGACCGGCTCCAGGACTACCCGCGCCTGGAACGCGACCTGGCGCTGACCAAGTACGCGCCCATGTTCTCCGCCTACCGGCCCCAGGCGGCCTGACGGGGGCCGTGGCGGCGGGCTGAACCCGCCGCCACAGCTGCTGGGCCGTCGCCCGCCTCAGACTTGGAGCCGCCCGTGGCCAGTCCCGCCAGCACACACATACGCACGCTCACCGCGGCCCTCGCCGCCTTGGACACCGACCAGCTTCAGCGGTGGGGTCGCGAACTGGGCCACCGGCTGCCGGTCGGAGCACGGCTGCTCGCCGCAGGCAACGGCGGAAGTGCAGCAGAAGCCCAGCACCTGACTTCCGAACTGCTGGGCCGCTACGCCAAGGAACGGGCCCCGCTGTCGGCGATCGCGTTGCACGCCGACACCTCCGCACTCACCGCCATCGGCAACGACTACGGACCCGAGCAAGTGTTCGCCCGGCAGGTCCGTGCGCACGGCCGTCCCGGCGACATCCTCCTGCTGCTGTCCGCCTCTGGCCGCAGCCCGAACATCCTGGCCGCCGCTGAAGCCGGCCGCACCCTCGGACTGGACGTCTGGGCTCTGACCGGGCCGGCGCCGAACCCGCTGGCCGAGCTCAGCACCTCAGCGGTATGCGTCGCGGCCCCGTCGGTGGCCGCGGTGCAGGAAGCCCACCTCGTCGCGATCCACATCGTGTGCGCCGAAGTGGAGGACGTGATGGCCGGCTCGATCACACTGGCAGGCAGCGTCGACGAGCTCCCGGCAGCCGAGCCCGTGGCCGACCAGCAGCTCGATACGCGGCGGCACCTGGTCGTCGTCGGCGACGTCCTGCTGGATCAGGACACGAACGGCGTCGTACACCGGCTGTCGCCTGAAGGCCCTATCCCGGTGGTCAGCGGGGCCGTCACGCTCCAGCGGCCCGGCGGCGCCGGCCTGGCCGCGATCATGGCCGCCGCCGCGCCAGGGTGGCGAGTGTCGCTGCTGTGCGCTCTCGGCTCCGACGACTCCGGCCGACGCGTGCGGGCTCTGCTAGAAGCCGCCGGCATCGACGTGCTGGACGTCGCCGCCAGCGGTTCGACCGCGGTCAAGACCAGGGTCCGGGCCGCCGGCCGAACGCTGGTCCGCATCGACACCGACCACGAGCCGATCACCATCGGCCCCCTATCTGAGGCCGCCCGCCTGCGGTTGTCCACCGCCGCCGCGGTGCTGGTGTGCGACTACGGCCGCGGAATCACCGCCTCGCCGACCATCCGCCAGGCGCTCCAGGAGGCCGCCGCCCGGTGCCCCGTCGTCTGGGATCCACATCCGCGCGGCGACTGCCCCGTGGCCGGAGTCACGCTGGCGGTGCCGAGCGCAGACGAGGCCCGAGCCTTGAGCACCGCCGTCGGCGATCGGGACTTGGCGGGTGACCTGCAATGCGCCCTGGAGCTGCTCGAACTCTGGCCGGTTCGGCACGTAGCGGTGACCCGCGGCGAGCAAGGAGCGATTCTGATATCCAACAGCAAAGGGCACCCGCTCGTCATCCCCGCACCGCGCATCATCAGCGGCGGCGATACCTGCGGCGCCGGCGACCGACTCGCCGTCACCGCCGCGCTGGCCCTCGGCGCCGGGAGGCTCCCCTCAGAAGCACTGGCCGCCGCGGTCGCCGAGGCGACCAGCTACGTCGAAGCCGGCAGCCCTGCCGCACTATCGGCCAGACCGCAAACGACCAAACCGTCGCGCAACGGCGCCATCGCCGCCGCCGAGCAGGTACGCGCGGCCGGCGGCCGGATCATCGGCGCCGGGGGTTGCTTCGACCTGCTGCACACCGGCCACGTGTCGCTGCTAGAACAAGCCCGACGCCTCGGCGACCTCCTCATCGTCTGCATGAACAGCGACGCCTCGGTCGCACGGCTCAAAGGGCCGTCGCGGCCGGTGACCGGCGAAACGGAACGGGCCGCCCTCCTACAGGCGCTCGGCTGTGTGGACGGCGTTCTCGTCTTCGACGAAGACACCCCCGAGCGGGTCCTGGCCCAGCTTCGTCCGCACGTGTGGGTCAAAGGCGGCGACTACGCAGGCAGGCGGATCCCCGAGACCGACCTCGTGGAGAGCTGGGGCGGCCGGGTCGTCGTCGTCCCGTACCTGGAAGGCCGCTCCACCACCTCCCTCATCGCACGCGTCGCGCAGACGGACGGCGCCCGGTGAACCCGGCGGGCACAGCCGGCGAGGTACTGGTGACCGGCGCGGCCGGGTTCATCGGTCGCCACACGGTCCACGCGTTCCACCAAGCCGGGTATCGCGTCACCGCCCTCGACCTGCGCGAAGGCCCGCACCACCTGGCCGGCGCGGCGACCTGGGCGCGCAGCGACTTCACCGCCCCGGCCGTCCTCGACGACGTCGCCGCAGGCAGCTATCAGACGGTCGTCCACCAGGCAGGGATCAGCGACACGCGCGCGCCTTCCGGCCCGCACCTGGACGAGACCAACACCCTCGGGCCGCTGCGGCTGGCTGACGCCTGCCGGCGCGGCGGGGCCCGGTTGATCTACGCGTCCTCCCATGCCGTCTACGGAACCCTGTTCCACCGCGCGCCGATCGCCGAGACCGCCGATGAGGACCGGGCACAGTGCTCGGGCCCGCTCAACTCCTACGCGGCCTCGAAACTGGAACTCGACCGACAGATGCGCTTGCGGCACGGCTCCGGCCTGCAGTGGATCGGGTTGCGCTACACCAACGTCGTCGGCCCCGACGAGGCCGACAAGGGGCCGATGGCCTCGATCCTGACCCAGCTTCTCCACCAAGCAGCCGAAACCGGCCGCTTGAAGATCTTCGAAGACTCGCTAACCGCCGCCCGGGACTACACCCCGGTCGACTCAGTCACAGCTGTACTCGTCGCGCTCGCCAGTGGCCCGCCCGCAGCGCCTGGCCTCTACAACCTCGGCAGCGGCCACGCGACGTCGTTTGCCGACATCGCACACTGGTGCGCCCGCTGGCACCGCAAAACCCGCGGCGGCGCCCTGATGGTCGAGCTGATCCCCAACCCGGTCGCTTCGGCATACCAATACTTCACCTGCGCGGACATGACCGCCCTGAACGCCGAACTACCCGGCAGGAGCATGCAGGGCCCGAGCGAACTCGAGGCGTACGCCGCCGAGCTCTTCCACCTATTCCGGGAGCAGGCAGAATGATGCGACCTGACGGCACCGCATTGCCGCCCAGGCGGCGTGGGGCAATCTTTCTGGACCGCGACGGCACCCTCACCGAACCGCGCCACTACCCGACCAGACCCACCGACCTCATCCTCCAACCAGACATAGGACCGCCGCTGCAAGCGCTACAGCAAGCCGGGTTCGCACTCGTCGTCGCTACCAACCAGAGCGGCATTGCCCGCGGGCTGTTCGACGAGCCCGCGCTTGAGGCCATGAACAGTCACCTGCGCCACCTGCTTGCCCAATTCGGCGTGGTTCTCGACGGCATCTACGCCTGCCCCCACCACCCCGACGGCATAGTCGTCCAATACCAGGGCAACTGCGACTGTCGGAAACCGACACCAGGGATGCTGACGGCAGCCGCGCTCGACCTGGCACTGGACCTGGACAAGTCATGGATGATCGGCGACTCGCCGTGCGATATCGAGGCCGGACTCCGCGCTGGCACCCGGACGGCATTGCTCGGTCGGCACACGTCGGACAACGCGACACCGAACGTGGTCGGCAGCAGTACCGCCGGGATTCTGCGCGACATTCTCGCGCTTGCGACAACATCGTGCGGCAGACCTAATCGTCAGGGCGCGGCTGGTACCTCGGGAAGTTGGAACCGCTCGCGGAACAGCTGGCGACCGGAACCCGAAGACTCACTCCGCGACAGCGACGAACCTACCGGCGCACCCATCAGTGGCAAGAAAGAATGGCTACCGTGAGCAACCACATGGCCGCCGAGCTGTTTGCCTCCACCGCCCCCTACTACTCCCGCTATCGGGTCGGCTACGCCTCGGAGCTGTACGAGCACCTGCGGGATCGATTCGGACTGAACGGCACCCAGCACGTCCTCGACCTCGGTACCGGAACCGGCACGCTCGCACTCTCTCTGGCTCCGCTCGTCCGTAGCGTCACCGCCGTCGACCCCGAGCCCGGCATGCTCCAGGAAGGAAGACGGCTCGCCGACGAGCGCGGCATCGGCACTATTGCCTGGATCCTGGGCGACTCGACCCAGCTGGAGGAACTCGATCTCGGCCCGGTCGACGTGTGTGCCATCGGCGCTGCCTATCACTGGATGAATCGTGAGCAGGTGGCTCGCGACCTCGACGCGATCATCACCCCGTCCGGAGGCATCGTCGTGGTCTCCGGCGGCGCCCCCGGCGACGTCGAACCGCCAGCGTGGGCGAGTGTCATCGCCGAGGTCCGCACCCGCTACCTCGGGCCCGATCGGCGCGCGGGCTCCGGCATCTACAACCACCCAGCCGATGGCCACCGCGAGATCCTGGCCCGCTCGCCGTTCGCCCAGATCGAGGTCGTCCGCTGGGACCACGCCGTCACACGCACCCTCGAGGAGGTGGTCGGGTTGCAGTTCTCCTACAGCTACAGCAGCCCGGCCCAGCTGGGCCCGGACAGGTCCGCTTTCGAGGCCGATGTGCGCGAGGCGCTGACCGCGGCCTACCCAGATGGACGGTTCGAGGAACTGGTCCGGACCGAGGCCATCATCGCCACCCGCGAGCTGGCCAAGGGGCGGGCGTGAGCACGGACGCTGCGGTGTCCTGGGACGCCGAGTACCAACGGGGCCGGTACGCGGGTGAGCCGCCGCTGCCGTTCATCGACGACGCCCTTCAAGCCGTCGATGATCACGGTCTTCGGCAGGCCGCAGCACTGGACATCGGTGCCGGCAACGGCCGCAACCTGCGCCGTCTCCTGGAGGCCGGCCTCGATGTCACCGCGCTGGACATCTCGCAGGTGGCGATTGACCAGCTCGCCGCGGAGTTCCCGCGCCGACGAGACCGGTTCGTCTGCGGCGACCTCGCCGCGCTGCCCGAGGCGGCGGCGTGGCCGGTGGTCCTTGGGATCCAGGTCTTCCAGCACGGTGACCGCGCCACCGCCCACGCCCACATCCGCGCCGCCCAGGCCCGCGTGGTCCCCGGCGGCCTGATCGCGGTCCGCGTCAACGCCACCGCCACCGACGTCTGGCCGGCCTTCGACGTCGTCGAGCCGAACGACGGCGCGAACGGGACGACCATCAGATATCTCGACGGCCCGAAACGTGGCTTGACCATTCACTTCTTCGATCCCGAAGAGCTCACCGGCCTGTTCCGAGACGCCTTCACACCCGTGCTTCCGCTGCGGCTGGTCAGCACACTGCGGACGGCTCCGGCGCCCGGTCAGTGGACGCAGGTCGAGGCGATCTGGAGGCGCACCCCGTGATCCGACTGGATTACGCCACGGTCCTGGCCGATGCCGCGGACCGCCCGCAGCCGCTGGCCGCTGCGCTCGCCGGGCCGCCCGAGGCGCAGGCCGGCGCCTTCGCGGCCCTCGTGCTGCGCAACCGGACCATCCGCAGCCTGCTGGAACGCCTGGCGACGTTAGATCTGCTGCCGGCCTGGTACCTGGCCGCCGGGGCGCTGGCGCAGACGGTGTGGAACACCGCCGCCGGGAACGATCCCGCGTACGGTGTCAGGGACTACGACCTGGTCTACTTCGACGACTCCGACCTGTCCTACGACGCCGAGGACACTGTGATCCGCTACGTCGCCGCAGCCTGCGACGACATCACCGAGCTGGTCGAGACCCGCAACGAAGCCCGCGTCCACCTGTGGTACCCCGACCGCTTCGGCATCGCCATCCCGCCCTACCGCGACCTGAACGACGCCGTCGACTCCTTCCCCGCCACCTGCACCACCATCGGCATGCACTTGGCTGCGGGCGTCCTGACGGTCTACGCCACCCACGGATTCGCCGACGTGCTCTCACTGATCGCGCGCCCCAACCCGGCCGGCATCGCCCCACCGCACGTGTTCGACGACCGCGCCGCCCGCTGGACGGCGAAGTGGCCGCAGCTGACCGTCCGCCGCGACCGGATCGAGGCGGCCCGGTGACGCCCGGCAAGAGCGGCTGGCTTCCGCCCGAGCAGTACTTCGCCTCGCTACCCGCGGCCGTAGCAGCCGCCGGCCTGGCCATCTTCGATGCCGACGGGAACGCGCTGCTCGTCCGCCCCGACTACCAGACGAGCACGCCGTGGGAGATCGTCGGCGGAGTCTGCGACGCCGGCGAGTACCCGGCCGACACCGCCGTCCGTGAACTCGCCGAGGAGTTGGCCGAAGCGTGCGGCCTGACCGTCGGCAGGCTGCTGGCGGTGGACGTGGTGCCGCCCGAGCCACCCAGGCCCACCTTGATCGTTTTCGTCTTCGACGGAGGCACCATCACGCCCGAGGGCGAGACCCGCATCCAGTTCGCCGACGGCGAGCTGGCCGAGCACCGCCTGGTCCCGCTCGACGAGGCGGACACGATGCTGGTGCCCCGCCTGGCGCGCCGGCTACGCGCCGCCGCCGACGCCCGCTCGAGCGGCCAGACGCTGTACCTGCACCACGGCACCCCGTACCTACCCGAGACCAGGAACACCGCCACATGACCGCTCTTGCCCTTGACCACGTCGGTATCAACGTGCCCGAGACGTCCTTTCCGTTCTGGCAGGAGCTGCTGCGTCACCTCGGGGCATCGCTCGAACTCGACGGCAACCACTTCGACGCCCACATCAGCGACGGCACGTTCCTGTGCGTGACCGCGACGAAGGAGCCGCACGCCGGTGCCGGCTACCACCGTCGGCGCACCGGGCTCAGCCACCTCGCCCTGCGGCTTCGCACCCGGGAAGATGTTGCCGCGCTTGTTTCCGACTTCCTTGAACCGCGTGGCATCAAGCCCCTGTACGGCGGCCCGACGGACTACGACTACGCACCGGGATACTTCGCCCTGTATTTCGAGGATCCGAGCCGATTGAAGATCGAGATCATGACCTCGAAGGTCCAAGCATGAAGGACCTCAGCGGCACCAGCACAAGTTCCGCCGACCACAACCCAGCCGACCTGCAACTCTGAAATGTAAAGGCCACGGTGACCGTTCTCAGCAGCATTCGCACAGTCCAGGACGCCGCATCAGCGGTCGTCCCCGAAATCACGGTTCAGGAGATCGTCCATTCGACGGACAAGAGCCTCGTCGCGGCCGGCCGGCTCGGAGGTTGCGGCGTCATCATCAAGCTGCTGATCGCCGAGGATCCGTACTGGAGGAGAAAGATCGCCAACGAGATCGACACCCTCGTCTACTTCCGCAACGAGCCGCCGCCGGTCGCTGTTGCTGACCTCATCGCCGCCGATCCTCACGCGGGTGTCGTCATCGTCGAAAGACTGCCTGGCACCAATCTGGCTGATCAGCGCCACCCGGTGTCAGCGCCGGACCCCCGCACACTGGGCGAACTCCTCGCGAGCTTGGATCGGCTGGCGGCGTGGCGGCCCAACGCGGACATCTTTGCCCGCGACGGCAACTACATGCACCGATTCACCCGCTACCAGGAGCGTGGCATCCTCGACGCCGACGACATGCGCTGTCTGACGGCGCTGGTAGCGCGCCACGACGAGGCGTCCCATGTCTTCTGCCACGGCGACGTGCTGCCGGCCAACGTGCTGACGACGCCTGCCGGGATCGCGCTGATCGATTGGGAGTTCGCCGGCTACCTGCTGCCGGGCTACGACGCAGCGTTGCTGTGGACGTTGTACGGCGAGCATCCCGAGGCACGAAGACTGATCGAGGAACATGTCGCCACAGGCGCCATCGACCCCGAGTGCTTCCTGGTCAACCTCGCGATGACAGTGACCCGCGAACTGCGCCTGATGAATGAGTTCGTCGCAGGGCCGTTGGCCGAGGAGATCCGAGCGCGACTCCGCTCTGACTGGTCTGAAATCAGCCGGCGGCTGCGGAAAGCGGCACGCCACTTGGAGTAGTCGCCTTGCTGACGCAATTCGGTGTCAGCCAACCAAGATCACCAGCAGCGTTCCTGTGAAGATATACGGCACGAATGCCAAAGTACGGTCGCGTCCGGATCCGCGACGCACCCTGGAGATCACCGAACCGACGGAGGCCAGGACGAAGGCCGCGACGACCCCCAAGGCTGCTGGACGGACACCGAGAAAGCCCAGGTACAACCCGCAGAGCCCCGCCGCCTTGCAGTCGCCGAGGCCAACTTGCCCGGTTGCGAGGGCAAGTACGACGTAGGCGCCAAACGTCGCGATGCCGGCCAGCAGCGCCCTCCCCAGCTCACCGCATGCCCCCGCGTGGTGTGCGGCGAGCGCTAGGAGCGCGATCGCGGCGGGGACGGCTGGGACCAGAATCCGGTCGGGCACCTTGCGGACGGCGATGTCGATCGCGGACAGCGGGAGCGCCACCGCCACGAACAACAGGTATGCCGCCAGCTGTACACCGGTGCCGAACCTAACCGCCACCGCCGTCCCCGCGATCGCTCCGATCATGCCCGCGAGAAGGCCCCAGCGGCGCGGTCTGCTCGATGGCCCGGAGGCGCGTGACGCCGCGTGCGCGCCCAGGACGCCGGCAATGCATCCGATGCTCGCGCCCGCGGCCAGGGCAAATGGCTCAGCGTGAAGCTCAGGCACCAAGACTCCTCCGAATACGTCACCAAGTGCGATGATCCAGTCTCCGCTCGTGACGATCTCGAATCGTTATCGGCGCGCTGTGGACCAATGCCGCAAACGCCTGCCTACTATCGGACCTAGCGAACATCCTGGCCATCTCGGCCCAAGCGATAGGTGCCGCCTAAAACGGTCACTGTCGCCCGCTCATCGTACGGGGAAGATCATGGAATCTGTCGAGGGACAGCCGACCTGTGCCCACTCGTTTCGGCGACGTGTCAGCGTCCGGCGGAGGCGGGCCACTACGGCGCTGCTGATCGCAGGGGTGATCGTGACGGCCGCCGGTTGTGCGAGCGGCTCGTCCGGTTCGTCGAGCCCTTCTACCGGTTCGGCGCTCGGCTCCAGCGGCGCTCCGTCGGCGAGCGCGTCAGCTCCGACCACCGGCACCGCCTCGCCGTCGGCCTCGGCATCGGTCGATCAGAACAGCCCGCAGGCCCAGGCCGCGATCGCGACCTACCGGGCGATGTGGGCGGATGTCGTCAAGGTCCAAGCGACGATGAACGACCATGACCTGACGCTGACCGACCACCTCACCGGTGGCGCCCTGACCTACTTCCATCAGGCGATCTACCTCAACAAGCAGAACGGCTACGTGGCCAAGGGCGAGCCGAAGCTGCTTCATCCCACGGCCACGGAGGTCATCGGCTCCGGGGACTCGGCGAAGGTGCTGGTCGAGGACTGCATGGACGACACCGCCTACAATCTGTACACGACTGATTCCACGCTGGTGCCCGGTGGTCAGCCGAACGGGCGGCACAAGACTAAGGCCCTGGTCGAGACGACTGGTGGGGTTCTGAAGGTGTCGGGGTTCGAGCTTAGTGCGGCCGGCACATGCTGACCCGAATAGGGCTGCGGGCGCTTGCGGTCGCCGCGACGGCCGTTACGTCGGTGGCGCTCGGCGGGTCGTTCGCCGCAGCTGGCGGTTCCGACCCGGTTGGGGGCGGTGGTGTCGTCTGCACGCAACCGGATGCTGGATCCTGCACGGTCGGTGCACAGAACACTGGTACGCCGAGCAGCACGCCGTCGCCGAGCCAGGGCTCTGGGTCGGGCGGTGGGTCGGGTTCGGGCGGGTCGGGAGCGTCGTCGACGCCGTCTCCGGAGCAGACGCTCATCAACGGGGACTGCACTTACGCCCCTGCTCCGGACTACACGCCGATGCCTGGTGAGGACCAGCACACCGGGGAGAAGGGGGCCTGGTATGTCAGGACGTGTCCGGACGGGATCAAGCTCGGTGGCGACCCGAACAAGCCGGTCGCCACGACGACGCAGGACTGGGTGTGGCTGACGAATCCGCCGCCGGCGGCGCTGCTGCTGCCGACGCCGGCGGTATTGGCGCAGCGGGCGCAGCAGCTTCTGAAGCTGACGACCCCGGTGATCGCCTCGAGTCCGCGGCCGGGCCTTCCCCAGTTGGTGGGGGTGAATATGTGGGCCTGGCTGCCGGCCGGTGTGTTCACGCCGGTGTCGGCCACTGCGTCGGTGCCCGGTGAGTCGGTGACGGCCACGGCCGCCCCGACCTCGGTGACGTGGAACTTCGGTGACGGCACGAGCATCAATTGCGCAGGTGTCGGGACGCCGTTCCCGGTCGGCGGCGATCCGGAGGCAGCGTCCCCGACCTGCGGTCACACGTATACCCACTCCTCCGGCGTTGGCGGCACCTACACCGTGACCGCGACCATCAACTGGAACGTGACCTGGGCCGGGGCCGGGCAGACCGGCGCGTTCAACGGCATGACGACCACCGCCTCCGAGCAGGTCGTCGTCCAGCAGTCTCAGGCCCTGGTCACCGGCGGCTGACCAGCTGCGCCGCCCTTCCCGACCTTTTCGTCCCTCGACACGAACCACCTTTTGTGAGGTCCCCTGTGGCTACCCCCATGCCTTCCACCCGCCTGCCGCGGCGTCTGCCGCGTCCGGGCAAGAGCACTGAGGCGTCGAGCGCGGCGCCGCAGGCCGGGCTGGCGTCCACGCGCGTGGCGGCCTCCGGGCGTAAGCGGGCCCGTCCCTATCTGGTGCTGGGGGCGGTACTGGCCGCTGGTGGGGCGTTCGCGTTCGCCGGGGCGTTCTCGCACCTGGGCGGGAAGGTCGCAGTACTCCAGCTCTCCCACCCCGTCCACAGCGGTCAGATCTTGTCCGTCGGAGATGTCCGAAGCGTCCAGGTCTCCGCTGGATCGAACGTCCCGCTGATCCCGCTGTCGGCCTCCTCGACGGTGATCGGGCATCCGGTGGCGATGTCGCTGCCGGCCGGGACGCTGCTGTCGCCCGCCGACTTGGGGACCTCGGCGCTGCCGGACGGGCAGGCGATGGTGGCCGTGAGTGTGAAGGCCGGGGCGTTCCCGACCGAGCTTGCGGCCGGGCAGAAGGTCGCGGTGGCCGCGGTGACCCCGGCCGGCGCGGCCTCCGGGGTGCCGGTGGTGGTGTCCTCGCTGCCGACCGCGACGGTGATCTCGACGACTGCGGCCTCGGACTCCTCGGGGTCGATGTCGGTGTCGCTGCAGACCGACAGCGCCCTGGCCGGTCAGATCGCCTCGATCCCGGCCGGGCAGGTGCAGCTGATCGTCGTCAGCTCCGGGGCGGGGAGCTGAGCATGCTGATCACGGTGGGATCGATCAAGTCCGGTGCCTCGACCACGACCGCGCTGGCCCTCGGGGCGACGTGGCCGGGCGGCGCCACCGTCGTGGTGGTGGAGGCAGATCCGTCCGGCGGCGACGTCGCGGCGGTCTTCGGCCTGGAGCGCGAGCCTGACCTGGTGTCGTTGTCGGCCGCCGCCCGGACCCGGCACGACGTCCAGTTGCTGACCGAGCATGCCCAGGCGTTGCCTGGCGGGCTGCGGGTGGTGGCGGCGCCTCCCGGGGCCGAGCAGGCCACCGGCGCGTTGGGCGTGCTGGCGCGGGACACGGCGCCACTGTGGGCCGCCGCCGCGCGGGCCGAGGATCTGGTGGTGATCGTCGATGTGGGCCGGCTGGACCCGGGCTCACCGGCGCTCGCCCTGGTGGCCGCGGCCGATGCGGCAGTGCTGGTGGCCCGGCCGAGCCTGGTCGAGGCACACAGCCTCGGCAAGCGGCTGGACGGTCTGATCGGTGCCGCGCATGCCTCGGACACGCGGCTGCATCTGGTGCTGCATGGGGAGGGCTACCCGGCCGAGCAGGTGTCGGAATCGTTGGCGTTCCCGGTCACGGCGCACCTTCCGCACGACGTGAAGGCTGCGGCGATCCTGTCCGGGGCCGGGCGCGGGGAGCTGCGCCGTACCGCCCTGGCCGGCGCCGCCTATCGGCTCGGCAAGTCGCTGCTGGCGGAGCGCAGCGAGCACACCGCCGCCGAGGCCGCGGTGACGGACGCAGAAACGATGCAGGTTCTGGACTTGGAGGAGGTCGCGTGATGTACGGATCCGACGATATCGACCAGGCGGGTGCGGCCGAGCGCGAGCGCAAGGTGGCGACCGCGGTGCGCCAGAAGGTCGGCCCCGAGTTGGCGTCCTGGGCCGCGGACAAGGACCTCCCGGTGGCCGAGCGCGAGGCCCGGGCCCGGGAGATGATCGCCGATGCCCTGGCGGAGTTGACCCGCAACGCGATCGCCGGCGGCGGGGAGGTACTGCACCGCGAGACCGAGGCCCGGATCACCGAGGCCGTGATCAACGTGCTGTTCGGACTCGGCGGCCTGCAGCCCCTCCTTCTTGATCAGAGCATTGAGAACATCTATGTGAACGGCCACGACGTCGTCTTCGTGGACACCGTCTCGGAGAAGGGCAAGCGGGTCGGTCCGGTGGCCGGCTCCAACGAGGAGCTGATCGACATGATCCGGCTGGCCGCGGCCCGCACCGGGGTCGAGGAGCGCCGGTTCGACCGCGGCAGCCCGGAGGTGAACCTGGAGCTGGCCGACGGCTCCCGGATGCACGCCATCGCCTGGATCACCCCCACCCCCGCGATCACCATCCGCAGGCACAGGTTCACCCGGGTTCGGCTTTCCGGCCTGGTGGAGCTCGGCACGCTGAGCTCTGAGATCTCCGCACAGATCGCGGCGTGCGTGCGGGCGAAGAAGAACATTGTGATCGCCGGGTCCACCAACGCCGGCAAGACCACGTTCCTGCGGGCCCTGGCCGCGGAGATCCCGCCGAACGAGCGGCTCATCACTGTTGAGGACACCCTGGAATTGCGGCTACACAGCGACACCGAGGGTCACCCGAACGTGATCGCCCTTCAAAGTCGAGAGCCGAATACTGAGGGTGAGGGTGCGATTACGCAGGCGCAGTGTGTGCGGGCGGGGCTGCGGATGTCCCCGGACCGGGTGATCGTCGGCGAGGTCCGGGGCGATGAGGTGCTGCCGATGCTGGGGGCGATGAGTCAGGGCAATGACGGCTCAATGACAACCGTCCACGCGAACAGCACCGCCGGGGTGTTCACTAGGTTCGCCACCTACGCCGCCCAGTCCCCGGAGCGCCTGAGCCTGGAGGCGGCGAACATGCTGATCGCCGGCGCGGTCGACGTGGTCATCCACGTGGCGAAGATCGGCGGCCGGCGCGTGCTCACCGGCATCCGGGAGGTCGAAGGCTTCGACGGCACCCAGATCGCCTCGCACGAGGTGCTGCGGCCCGGACCGACAGGTGCCGCCGTCTTCGCCCACGGCTGGCGTACCGAGACGGTGCAGGACCTCATCGACGCCGGTGCCGACGAAGCGCTGTTCACCCGCGGGTGGGCGGCGTGAACGCCGTGACCGCCCTCGTCGTCTCGGGGTTCGCCGTCGCTGTCGGGCTCGTCCTGATGGTCCACGGCCTATTCGGCGGCCCCGATGAGCAGTCCGCGGCACCGAGCGCGCTGGACGCGTGGCGCAAGCGGCTCTCGGAGCCCAAGATGGTGCACCGTCTGGGGATCACGGTCGGTGCGGCGGTCCTCACAGGGGTGTTCACCGGCTGGCCGGCCGCCGCCCTGCTCGCCGGTGGCGTGGCGTGGTTCGCCCCGTCTTTGATGGGCCGGGACACCTCGACCAAGACGGAGGTGGCGCGGATCGAAGCGGTGGCCTCGTGGGCTGAGCTTCTTCGTGACACGCTGTCGGCCGCGGCCGGGTTGGAGCAGTCGATCCTGGCTAGCGCGGCGGCCACCCCGGCTCCGATCCGCGAGCAGGTGCAGGCCCTCGCCGGCCGGCTGCGGGCCGGCGCCAGTCTGGAGGAAGCGCTGAAGGCGTTCGCCGCCGAGCTGGCCGACCCGACCGCCGACCTGATCATCGCCGCGCTGCTGCTGGCGTCCCGGCAGCAGGCCCGTAACCTGCCCGAGGTCCTGGGGTCCCTGGCCGAAGCTACGCGGGCGCAGGCCGCGCTGCGGCTGCGCACGGCCGCCGACCGGGCCCGGACCCGCACCTCCGTGCGGATGATCACGTGCGTGGTGATGGGGATGGCGTTCGGGCTGATCATGCTGAACCGCTCGTTCCTTTCCCCGTATGACACTCCGACCGGGCAGCTGGTGCTGCTGCTGGTCGCGGCGCTGTTCGGCAGCGCGCTGATGTGGCTGAACAAGATGGGCGCGGCCAAGGCCCCCGCCCGGTTCCTGACCCGCCTGGACGACCAGGGCACCGGGGCGAGTCTGCGGGGGCGTCGATGACCGCGTGGATGCTGCTGGCCGGCGCCGCTTTCGGCGTCGGGCTGACGATGCTGGCCCGCGGCCTGTTCCCGCCCAAGCCGACCCTGGCTCAGGCCCTGGCCGATCTGAACCGGGCTCCGGCGCCGGTGCGGATCCTGGCCGCCGACGACGGCGGCTGGGCCGCCCGGTTCGGCGGGCCGCTGGTCGGGCTGCTGGAGTCCTGGAACCTGCCGGGTGAGAAGGTCGCCAAGGACTTGCAGGTGCTGGAGCGCTCGGCGCGCCGGCACCTGGCCGAGAAGGCCGTCGCGGCCCTGGCCGGTCTGCTGCTGCCGCTGGTGTTGTCGCTCGTGCTGGCCGCGGCTGGGGTGGTGCTGCCCTGGACGGTGCCGGCCTGGGGCGCGATCGCCTGCGCCGCGGCCGGATTCTTCGTCCCGGACCTGACGGTCAAGTCCGACGCAGCAGCGAGACGAGCTGACTTCCAGCTCGCGTTCACCTCCTACGTCGACCTCGTTGGCATCGGTCTCAGCGGCGGCGCCGGGATCGAGGCCGCCCTGGATCAGGCCGCGAAGATCGGCGAGGGCTGGTCCTTCACCGCGATCCGCAAGGCCCTGGACGCCGCACGGCTGTCCCGGGTCGCCCCGTGGACGACGCTCGGGCAGCTCGGCGCCGAACTGGACGTGCCGGTCCTTCAGGAGACGGCCGCCTCGCTGTCGCTGGCCGGCGTGGAGGGCGCGAAGGTCAAGGCGTCGCTGCTGGCCAAGGCCGCGGCGCTTCGCGCGCATGCCCTGTCCGACGCCGACGCCGCCGCACAGCAGGCCACCGAACGGATGTCGCTCCCGGTGGTGCAGATGTTCGCAGGGTTCTTAGTCTTCATCGCCTACCCGGCCCTCGCCCACGCCCTGGGGGCGCTGTGAATACCCCGCCAGTCGCGAACTGCGGCACCGGAAACCTGATGGAAGCTCAGGAATCCTGATGTCCGGGTCAGCCATGGCGACGGATGCTCACCGCGCGATGCCGAACACGACCAACCCACGCACCGATAACGCACTACACCAAACCGGAGATCCTCATGCCCAACTCCATCATCGGCGCCGGCTTTTTGGTCCTGGCCGCGATCGTCCTCATGGCCGTCCTGAGGCTGAACCACATCCCCTTCTAGACCACGCGCGTCCGGGTACCCGCCCGTGCGTCCACCCCCAAGGGAGGCAACCCGAATGCACGCTACGACCGAGGACACATCGTCGACGCCGACCGCCTCGCAACTCGCTGGGGCCGAGCACGACGAACGGCTGATCGCTGGCCTGGGCACAGCCGGGGCGGTGTTGGGCGGCATCGGGTTCCTATACGGCGCGGTCACCGCCACCCAGCGCTACGGCCTGACCCCCTGGGCAGCGCTGGCCGCATACGTCGCCGTTGCCGCCGCCTTCGCCGTCGCGGTGCACCTGGTGCACCGGGCGATGAACGCCACCGCGACCCCGACGCGCGCCGCCCGGATCCTCGACGCGGTGATCGACCGGCTGCATTGGGGCGGCCCGGAGGCCAACCTGGTGCTCGCCCTGGCGATCCCATGGCTCGGGTTCGCCAGCTACGGCCTGATCCACCTCGTCCAGGGCTGAAAGCCCACCACGACTCCCCCTCGGGCCTCGGCCTCGGGCGGGACGTGTCGCCGCCGGCGGCACGGCACCACCGCACACCCGCACCACGAAAGGCAGCACCGCTGATGTTCCACGAGATAGCGCCCCTGAAGGCCATGTTCGACGGGTTCAAGGCCCGTCTGGCCGCACTGCGCCAGGACCCCGAGTCCGGCATGACCACCGAGTACGTCATCGTCGTCGCCCTGATGGCCGCCGCCGCGATAGGCATCGTCGCGATCATCGTGACGAAGGTCACCGCCAAGGCCCAGAGCATCTCCACCGGGTGAACCCCGACACACATCACCAATATCAACTAATTTATATATGGAGGGGGTGCGGCGCGATGCCGAAGCTGAACGTCGATGCGGACGGGCCCGCGCGGCATCGCGGCCTGGCCGGTCGCGTTCGCCGTCTGCGTGAAGACGGCGAACGCGGCGCGGTCACCACGGAGCTCGTGATCGCGACCCCGTTGCTGCTCCTGTTGGTGCTGGCGGTCCTGCAATTCGGGCTCATCTGGCACGCCGAGCAGGTTGCGCAGACTGCCGCCTCCCAGGCGGTCAATGCCGCCCGGGCGCAGAACACCTCCGGCGCGGTCGGGCAGGGCCGCGGCGAGCAGATCCTTTCCCAGCTCGGCTCGGGCGTGCTGACCAACGATTCCATTTCCGTGTCCCGCGGCGCCGGCCAGGTGAGCGCCGACGTCTCCGGCCAGGTCGAGTCGATCATCCCCGGCTGGCACCCGTCGGTCCACGCCCACGCCGCCGCCCCCGTCGAGGTCTACGTCCCGTAAACCCGCCAGTTCACGAATCCGCCAAGCCAATCGAAGGGGGACCGCAGGCCATGACCATCACACGACGCGCCGCCGGCGTGCGATCCGTGCTGCGCGCACGCCTGGCCGGGCTGCGCGCGGCCCCGGAGGCCGGGTCCACCACGATCGAGATGACGCTGCTGGCCCCGATCTTCATCCTGCTGTTCCTACTCGTGGTCGCGCTGGGCCGGGTCACGGTCGCGCACGGGAAAGTCCAGGACGCTGCCTTCGCCGCAGCGCGCGCCGCGACCCTGGCCCCCAACGCGAGCGCCGCCGCCTCAGCCGCCGAATCCGCAGCCGCCCAGTCCCTGGCTAATGCCGGCGTGGTGTGCCGGTCGTTCAGCGTGCAGGCATCGGTGGGTTCCCTGGCCCCGGGATCGACCGTGAGCGTCCACGTGAACTGCACCGTCGGACTCGCCGATGTAGCCGGGCTTCGGCTTCCGGGAGCCTCGGCCCAGTCTGCGACGTCGGTTTCCGTGGTGGACCGGTTCCGCAATTCCGACAGCCAAGCCGGGAGCAACCGATGACATCGCGTATCAAAACCCTCACAGCCGGGTTTCGAGCCCGGGCCACCGCGACCGGAGGTCCAGAGGACGGTGTGGTCACCGCCTTTACAGTGATCGTGACCGCGGCGCTTCTGGTCATGGCCGGACTCGTCCTGGACGGGGGCCTGGCCCTGTCAGCAAAGGCGAAAGCAGAGTCAGAAGCGCAGGAAGCGGCCCGCGCCGGGGCGCAGGCCCTGGATATCGGCGCGTTCCGCGCCAACGGTCAAGGAACGCTGACTCCGGGCAAGGCGGTCGCCGCCGCCCAGTCCTACCTGGCCGCCACCGGCGATGCCGGGACGGTGTCCGTGACCGGCGCCACCGTCGCGGTCACCGTCACTCACGTGCAGCACACCCAGGTTCTGGGCATCTTCGGTCTTTCCACGCTGTCCTCGACCGCCTCGGCGACGGCGACCGCCGAACAGGGCGGGTGAACCCGCGTGCCACCGACACCCGCGTCCCGCCGCACCGCCGACACCGACCGGAAAGCCAGCACCGTGAGAACACGCCGAACCCCCGCCCCGATCCGCGCGATCGTCTGGCTGTTCAAAGCCGTCTTCCTCACCGTGCGCGCGGCGTTCGCCGTCGCGCTGGGAGCCGCGGTGCTCGGCGGGCTGCCCTGGGCGCTGGTGCGGTTCTCCGGCTGGCCGCTGCCCCACCACATGCTGTCCCTGAGCCAGCTGAAGACGGACCTGACGTCCCCGATCCTGGGCGATCAGTTCTATCTCAACGCCATCGCGATTGTGTTGTGGTTCCTGTGGTCGATCCTGGCGTTCTCCTTCCTGCTGGAACTCGCCTACGCCGTGCGCCGCATCCCGGCACCGCACGTGCCGGGCCTGGGCCCGGCACAGCTGCTGGCCGGGTTCCTGATCACCGCGGTCGGCGTGACCGCCCTGCTGGGCCGCTCCGCGGCCCCCGCGCGCGCCGATATCTCCACGGTCGTGCCCAAGGCCCGCACCGCCGCCACCGCCCCGGCGGTCATCAGCACCCACACCGGGCTGCGCAACTCCCCGACCGCCCCGGCCCGGGAGACGGTGCACCACGTGGTGCCCGGAGACAGCCTGTACAAGATCGCCGAGGAGGATCTCGGCAACGGCGAGGACTGGCCGGCGCTGTTCAAACTCAACGTCGGAGTCCAGCAGCGCGACGGACAGCATCTGTCGGACCCGAACCTGATCCAGCCCGGCTGGGACATCCGCGTCACCGGCGCCGCCGCGACGCCCGCAACCACCGCACCGGTCCCGGCGCCGGTGACACCGGCACCTGTCGCGACGGTCCCGGACCGTCCGACGCCCGACGGGCCAGCGCCGACGCCGCCCTCGCACGGGCCCTCGTCAGTTCCCCTGACGCCGACGGCCCCGGCACTGGGCACGCCGTCGACGTCGAGGCCGGCCCCGACCGCCGCGCCACATGCGAACGGCAACGATCACCGCTCGGGCACTCCGTCGGCCGGGCACGCCGCGCACGGTGGGCACCAGTCGGGGCTGTGGATCGAGCTGGCCGTCGGCGGCGCGATCGCCGCGTCCACCCTGCTCGCGCTGCGTGCGGCAGCTGCGCGCCGGCACAAGCTGGGCTCGCTGTGGGCCTCCCCATACTGGCCGCGCCCGGGTGAGATCATGCCCGTGGACACCCCGCAGTTGCCGCCTGCGCTGCGACCGGCCCGCACCATCGCGTTGACCCCCGTTGAGCCGGATGACGGTGAGAACCTGAGCTGCGTCGGCGAGTTGGACGCCTTCGGTGCACCGGCCGAATCCCTGGCGCCGTTTGACGATCTGGGTACTGAGACGGCACCGGGCGTGGCGACTGACAAGGGCGGGCCGGACGGTCGGCCGTCCGCACCGATCGCCTTCGTGCTGCCGGGCGACGTGTCGGACGGGAAGCGCGAGGGTTGCGATCCGATGTGGATCCCGGTAGCCGTCACCGGTGACGGCCGAAGTGTGGATCTGGCCGATCTGCCCGGCGGCCTGGGGCTGACCGGGCCCGGGGCGCTGGGCGCGGCTCGCGCGATCGCCGCGGCCGTGCTGGGCAGCCGCAGCCCCGAGCAGTTCGGGTCGATCCTGCTGATCCCGCGCGCGGATGCCGCGCTGCTGCTGGACGTGCCAGAGTCCGACGTGGACCGGCTGCGCCGGGACGTGTGGCATCTGCGGATCGTCGAGGACTTCAACGCCGCCGTCGCCTATCTCGCCGACCACGCCGCAGCCCGCGCCGCCGCGCTGGCCGAGTACGGCGTGCCGGACTTCGAGGCGCTGATGCAGATCGACGACCTGTTGGACGACCCCGAGCCGATGGTGCTGCTGGCCGTGGCCCGCGGCGCGCTGGACGCGCGCACCAAGGCGCTGCTGGACCAGCCCGCACAGCTACGTCTGCACTCGGTGCTGCTGGGCGCACATCCCGGCGGCGCCACCTGGCGCATCGACGCCGACGGCGAGGTCACCGCCGGCCCGGGCGAGCCCGGGGTCTACGCCTTCAGCCTGTCGGCGAGCGGATTGCGCTCGGCGCTGGACGTCGTCGCCTCGCCGGAGGAGGTCCAGCCGCAGATCGTGGCGCCGGACCCGCTCGGCCCGCTGGCTGCACCGAGCAGCATCGGCGACGACCCGAGTGACGAGACCGACGACGATGCGCCGGCGCAGACGGCCGAATCTCCTTCGCCGGCCGCGACCGCCGCACCGGAGCAGGCCGACGACGAGCATGTGAGCCCCGATGAGGTCCAGGACCAGGCCGGTGACCCGGCGCCGCCACACCTTTCCGCGGCCGATCCGCACCATGACCTCGGCCGCGCTGACGCGGAGTCTCCGGTCGCGACCGAGCCGGCCGCCGCCGGTCCCGCGCAGCGTGCGCTCGAGCCCGACAAGGACGCCGCCGCACTGTCGCCGCAGCCCGCGCCGGTCCAGATGGCAGACCGGCGGCCGACGCCGCCGGTCGCCGGCGTCCTCGAGCCGGTCCCGACCGGGCGCAGCGGGCTGGGCGCCGGCGACGCGGGCGCAGAGTTGAAGCAGATCCAGGAGATCCTGGGTCAGTTCCGCGGCACCGCCTGCCAGATCAGGGTGCTGGGGCCGGTGACCATCACGACCTTCACCGGACCGGTGCAAGGCACCATCCGCAAGGGCTCCCGCAAGCTGGCGGCGCTGCTGGCTATGTACCACGAGCGGGGCCGGTCCACTCAGGAACTGGGCGTGCTGTGGCCCGATGCTACCGAGGCCAAGCTGCCCCACATCCGCAAGAACGACCTGTACTCCCTGCGCGACAGCCTCAAGCGCGACGTCCTGGCCGGCTGCGGCCCCAGACACGGATACGCCGCTGAGTTCATCCCGCGCCGCTCCGGCCGCTACCGCCTGGACCAGAACTACGTGGGCATCGACCTGGCCTGTTTCGAGCAGCTGCGTACTCTGGCCGCCGGCACGCACCACCGGCAGGTGCGCCGGGCCGCGGCCGAGGCGGCGCTGTCGCTGTACGACGGGGAACTGTGCGAGGGCATGGACGACGACTGGACCATCGCCCCCCGGGTCGCGGTGCGCCGCGACGCCCTGGCCACCGCCACCCTGCTCGCCCAACTGGCCGCCGACGACGGCGACGACGAGCAGGCCCTGGCCTGGTGGGAGCGGGCCCGGGTGATCGACGACAACGAAGAGGTCTACCGGCAGATCATGAAGACCCAGGGGCGCCTCGGCCGGCGCGCCGACATCATCGCCACCCGCAACCTCCTCGAGCAGAAACTCGACCCGCTGGGTGAAAGCACCTCGGATGCCACCAACATGATCCTGGCGGAACTGCTGTCCGAGCGGCGCGGCCTGCCACGCGAACGAGTCGGCGCGCCCTAACACCAAACCCGGCCCCAGCCTCCACCGTCAGGTCGCACGGACGGCGAACCCCGCCGGTGGCCCCCGCGACGGGGGACGCGGAGGCCACCAATCCACGGTGGCACGGCCGGGCCCACGGCACCAGCCCACGCCTTCGCCGCGATCGCTGGCGGCACGGACACGTGGGCCGGTGCGGGGCAGACCAAGGGCCGGTGGGCGTGACCGGGGCGGTGCATAGCATGGTGGCGCCGGTCGGCGCGTGTGCGGCGGTCCCGGACGCGACGGACGGCTGAAACGTCCCCGGAGGCACCAGCGGATTTCCAGCCCGGACAAGCCCCGGCGGCTACCGCGTGACTATCCGGCGGGTCAGACGGCCACCGGCACCGACGCGAATCACCGGATCGCGCACGGTCCGGTCCCCGGCCCGCGACCGTGGCGATACCTGTCGCGGTTCCGGCCGCTGGATCCGTCGCGCGTCGCAGGTCAACGGCCGAATTGATGAATCGCACCCGCTGCGGCGCGCCGATCGGCGCTTGACTTCAACCCCGCTGGTAGAGCTTGCTGGTGGTCGCCGCCCTGGACCACCGCGCCGGGCGGCGCCCCGGCCGGGGCATACGCGAATCCGAACCCACCAATGTCAGGGATGCGTCATGCCCAAAACCAGCAAGACCACCACAGCCAAGACCGCCAAGAAGACCACCGCCAAGACCGTGCACACCAGCCCGGCCACGGCATCGGCCGACACCGCAGCGCCACCGCTGACCGATCGCCAGCAGATGCTGCTGGCCCGGCTGTCGGCAACCGCCGGGATCAGCGCCGCCGAACTGGCCGCCGCCGCCGAGATCGGCCGCTCCACGGCCCAGCACGACCTGGTCGCCCTGGAGAACGCGGGGCTGGCCCGACGCGAGGGCGGCATCCGAGAAGGCGCCCGCCGCAGCCCCGACCAGTGGTTCCACGCCACCGCCGCAACCGCCTCTGAATCCGGTGACGCCGCCAACGCGGCATCGCAGGCGGCTGACACCCCGGACGTTGACGGAGCCACGCCCGGCGAACCGAACTCCGCACCGACCGGCGAAACCCCCGACCCGGCTCCGTCCGGCGGCGAGCAGGACACAGCCGTGCCCGCCGCCGATCCCGACGACGCGGACGACGCCGACGGCCCGGCCGCAGGCTCCGCTGCAAGGCAGGAGGAGCCACCGGCTGCGCCCGGCCAGGACACCGACGCGCCCACTCCTGCCGCCGTCGAACCCCGGACGGCCCCGGCGGCCGAAGCTCCCACGGCGCCGCCGACGGACGCGCCGACCGAACCGGCGGCCGGACGCCTGGGCAAGGGGGCGCTGCTGGCGATGGTCGAGGCGTACCTGCGCGCGCACCCCGAGCAGGACTTCACCGCGACCCAGATCGGCAAGGCCCTGAACCGTTCGTCCGGTGCCGTGGCCAATTGCCTGGACAAGCTGGTCGGCGACCACATCGCCGAGCAGACCAGTGCGGCCCCGCGCAAGTTCCGGCTGTCCGCTGAAGCAGCGGCTCAGCGAGCCGACGTCTGAAGGCCGGTCACCGCGCCCGGCTCGGCGGCGGATACCCCAGCGGGACCGCTGCCTGCCGGGGCGGCCCCGGCCGCCGAGGCAGCCGGGGCCCGGCAGCACTGGCACCCGAAGGAAAGCAGCAGGGTTGGCGCGGACCAGATGATCCATGCGCCGGTCGGGTTCAGGAACCACGTCATCCGGCCGTGGTACCGCAACGGCAACCGGCTGTGCGACGAGTACGGCTGCCCTGTCTGCTGCCACCGCTGTCCGTGCGAACGCTGCTCGGGATGGTGTGAATGCGACACGCCACCGGCGCGGCCGTGACAGTGCCGCGGGTGCTCAAGTCGCCATATCAGCCCTCTGATGGGCCCCGTCCGCGGCCCTCTACCGTCCGACACCCCAGCGAGGAGGAAGAACCTTGGTCGAGTGGAAATGGCCCGAGTGGATGACGGCATGTACGACCTGCCAGACGCTGATCGCCGCGCTCACGCAGGCCACCGCGCCGTTTCCGCACGCGGCGGTCGAGGCCGTCCGCGAGCACCTGATCGACGCCCACCTGGCGGCAGTTCCCGGCTACGTCGATGACTGCGGGAACTGCCAGGAATGGAAGGCGCTGGCCGCGAACCCCGACCGGCTGAAGCCGAGGATCGTGCCGGTGCTCGGCCGGGAGGACCTGCTGCACCGCGCCGGGCACCTGTTCGTGCCCTCCGCGCCCTCGGCGTAATCCATCCGCACCCGGCGTCCTGCCAGCGCCGGGCCGCCCGGAATCGGGGACGCCCCGCCACCGGCTACGAGCCCCGACCCCACCGTCACAGGGACCAGACGGCGATCCGCCGTCTGGTCCGTTCGACCCGCCCGAGACGAAGGAGATCATGGAACACGGCGACGAGGAGGGCTTCCGGCAGCTCTCGCAAACGCAGATCACCGCCGGAGGCCGGGATCACTTCCTGTACCTGTGGATCCGCGACACCGACCAGGCCGCCCGGGTCACCACCGCCCCGGTCCACACCCAGCGGGACTTCGCGAACCTCCACGACGCGCTCGGCCATCTGTTGTCCTGGTCGCTGGCGATCGGCGTCATCCACGCCGCTGAACGCGACCAGCCACCCGGACAGCCGACCGAGTAGCCGACGGACAGCGGGCCGCAGGCGCGACCCCCGGACGGGGACCCGCGCCTGCGGCCCGTCTCGCGCGTCGTGGCGGACAACCTCGTTCGGATGAATGCTCTTCCGGCGCTCGACCGCTGACGGCAGGCTGGACGCCATGGACACCGACACCGAGCCACAACCCGACCCGGTCTCCGATCCCAACATTGCGACGATCGTGGACATGCTGCTGGACGACACCTCCCTGGCCTGCCTGTCCGTTCCCGCCGCACTGGCCGCCGAGACCGCGACACTGCTGCGCTCCACCGGGATCCAGCCCGTCGCCGCCAGCCAGGTGGCCGACCTGCTGGAGCGCTCGCTGCTCGGCGACCTGTGCCTGCTGAACCTGCACCATTGCGAAGCGGTCGAACTGCTGCTCGGTGACATCACCGACACCGCGCTGCCTACGGCCGTGCGCGCCGGACAGATCGCGTCACTGTTCGGCTCCCGCCGTCGCGCCGCCCCCTGACCGGCACGTACCGGGTGTCCCGCCGGTCGCCGTCTCCGGGTGTACGGCCCCGATGGCACCGAGTGGATCTTCAAGTTAGCGTTGTGGCCATGGCCTCAGTGACGAGCTCAGCTGCGCGCAAGAAGGCGCGGGACCACGCTGCGGCGTTGCTGGACGCCGAAGACGCCGAACGGCGACGCCGTGAGCAGGAGCGGAAACGGCGGATCACCGAGGCGGCAGCGGACATCGCAGGAATTGACGTCGAAATCGAGGAGCTGACCGCGAAGATCGAGCAGCTGCGCGCGGACAGCGGTCGCCTGCTGGCCTCGATCGTCGCCGACGGCGTGAGCCCGGAGCAGGCCGCGGCAATGACCGGGCGCGAGCTGCGGCAGGTACGGGCCGCGGTGAAGGCGACCGCCGGCGCCGGCCGACCGCCGGCGAAGGCGAAGCCTCGTGTGCGTGTCGCAGCTGAGAAGGCGGCGGCCTGAGGCCCGTGGGCGAGTCGTGGACCACGCCGGCGCAGATCCAGGCCAGGCAGACCGAGCTGGAGCAGGCCCTGGGCGCCTCGTGGCGTCCTCCGGCGGCCTGGGCGATCGCCCACGAAGCCGACGGGCGAATCGTGGTGGACCGGGTGAATGTCGGCGAGGGCCTGCTGGCATGCCTCGTGCTGGCCACCGTGACCGCCGACGCCTGGCCGGCATCGACCGGCTCGGTGCGGCTGCCGGCCACCGATCTGGACGCGGCGATCGCGCTGCTCGCCCCCGCGGAGGCGTGCCGCGAGGTCGAGCACCCGAACCTGCGTGCTTGGCGGTATCTGCGCGAAGAGATCGGCGATGCCGGGTCCGCGGTCGTCGTGCGCCTGGACGCGCTCGACCTGCTAGGGCACGCCGATCCGTACGTCGAGGCGGTGCTGGCGGCGGTCCACCACGGGCGGGTGGAGAACCCGGACGGGACGACGAGGCTGTGGCGGCCGGTCGGCCCAGCGGAGTTGGCGCTGCTTGAGGCGTCCGGGTTCACCGCGTGGCCGCCGCGCCTGCCGGACCAGCCGATCTTCTATCCGGTCCTCAACGAGGAGTACGCCGCGACGATCGCCAGGGACTGGAACGTGGCGGCGTCGGGTTCGGGGTTCGTGACCAGGTTCGCCGTGGCGACTTCCTTCGCCCGCCGCTATCCAACCCGTCAGGCCGGAGGCCGGGGCCATCTGGAGCTGTGGATCCCGGCCGAGGACGTGCCGGAGCTGAACGCGCACCTGGCCGGGCCGATCGTCATGGTCGGCGAGCACCGCTGACCCGCGCCCGGACAACCGGGGCGGGCCGACGGGTGCCGCGTGCGGCGTCAGGTGAGCAGGTCGACCAGGAACGCGGCGATACCGCCTCCGCCGGGGCTGTGGACCATCTGGTCGTACGGGCTGTCGGTGAACACCGGGCCGAAGGCGGTGCGGTCGATGAAGGTGACGCGCTGCACGCTCAGCGGCCCGTCCGGGGCGGTGGGCCACCAAGCGCTGGTGGCGACGGCTTCCCGTCTGGCTTCCGGGTCTGCCTCGGCGGGCCTGGGGATGTCGGCCAGGGGCATGTTCGGCAGTTGCTCGGCGCGGATGGACGGCACGATCACCCAGGACTCTCCGGTGAGCGCGGCGGCCCGGGTGCCGATCTCGCGTGCTCGCCGTTTCAGTTCGGCGCGTCCGGCGCTGGTCTGCGGGGTGCCGAACGGCAGCACGATGCGGACTGGCTGGCCGGTGTCCGGCAGCAGCATCAAGACCGGCTGGGCGATGCCGATCTCGCGGTGCGCGGTCTGGGCGGCGTTGTGGAGCTGTTCAACGTGGTGGGTGAAGCGAGCAAGGGTCAGCGGCACGGCAGGGCTCTTTCGGTCGTCAGGGTTCGAGCAGGTCAGGTCGGAACGCATCGCGCGCGGACTGCGGCAGCAGCCCGGCCAGCCACACGGCCAGCGGCAGGTCCCGCCGCGGCGGCGGCCGGTCGGGAAACGGGTCGCGCGGCGGCAGCAGACGGGTTCCGTGGTCGTCGGTGTGCGCGTCGCTGACCCGGCACACCACATGATCGCCTCCGGGCCACACCGCCACGGTGATGAGCGCCTCCCCGCGCGCCGGGCCGTGGCCGGGCGGCGGGCCCGCCACGAGCGGGCCGACGGCGCTGTCATTCCCGCTGTCGTCCCGGTAGAGGTCGCCGACGTGCACGGTGGCGACGATGGCGCGGGCGGCGATCCCGGCGGCGGCCTGGGCGATCACGGCCTCGCCGAGGGCACGCGGCTGCCGCAGATCGACGGTGAGGCTGACCGGGTCGCCTTCGGCCGGCAGCAGGTGCAGCCGCACCGGCAGCTCGTTGCTGTGCAGCCAGGCCAGCTCAGCCTCCCGGTGGAACCCGAGGGCCGTCTGGGTTAGCGACTGCGCGCTCGGCTGCCGCGCGTCGCCGGGGCTGCCGCCTTCTGCTGTCGGGTTCATGGGGTGCCGCCGGTGCGTGCCGGTCCGGGGTAGTCGAAGGACACGATCACCTCGTTGTCGGACACGCTCACCGTCAAGGCGTCGTCGGCCAGCTTGGCGCCCGGTGGCAAGCCGAGTTGCTGCCGGTGGTCGGCTTCGGCGGCGGCGAGCATCGTGTGCAGCTCGGCGGCTGGCGCCGGGGCGCGCAGGACGTACTCCCGGCGGGTGCTGGTGACCTCGCGCTGCTCAAAGGCGGCCATCGCACGCCTCCGTCTCGTGCCGCGCGGGGGCGCGCCGGTCGTCCGCGTCGCCGGTGCTGCCGGGCCGGGGGCCGGGACCAGCGGAGTTCGCGGCGTTCACGCCGCCGAAGGGGGTCGGGGCGTCGCGGTGCACGAGTTCGTCGTCGCGGTACAGCTCGACCGGGAGGTGCGC
This sequence comes from Catenulispora sp., assembly GCA_013361685.1. Taxonomy (GTDB): domain Bacteria; phylum Actinomycetota; class Actinomycetes; order Streptomycetales; family Catenulisporaceae; genus Catenulispora. The sequence continues at coordinate 21,522 of JABFXP010000051.1, read as the reverse complement.
GGACAGATCGTCGGGCGTGGCCAGGCTCGGGTCTTCGTCGGTGTCTTTCGTCCAGACGTTGAGGGCCAGCGTGCCGTCCGGCTGCAGGCACACGAAGATGCGCAGCCCCGGGTACTCGATGGTGGGTCCGGCGTCGTCGCAGTTGTAGGCCAGCGCGGCCTGGTTGAGCCGGTCGGCCCAGCCGTGGTTGTCGGTCATGGTGTTGCGGTCCTGGTTCTCGTGAAGGGCGGCGGGATGGTTCGCCCCCCGCCGCCGGTGGTGTTCGCGGTGGTGCATCGGCCGGTGCTCCGGGCTGACGCGCCCGCAGGGGCGCGGCGGTCCGCAGCGGGGCCGGTGCAAGGGGGTGTCAGTCGCCGGTGCGCGGGTTCGGGATGCGCACCACGTACGCCGTGACGACGGAAGGCGCCGGTGGCGGGGGCGGGGCGGGTGGCGGCGGGAGTTCGCGGCGCTGCCCCAGGCCGCGGACCCGGGCCGGGTCGGTGTGCGCGGTGATCGAGTTCAGGGTGACCACCAGGCCCTTGGCCAGGGTGAGGGCGAGCTTGGCCGGGTCGTGGTTGCGGGCGCCGGGCAGCGCGACGTTGGTGTCGTCGCCGAACAGCCCGCGCTCGGGGTCGGCGACGTACCCGCGGACTCCGGTGATGGTCCAGGTCTTGGCCGCCAGCACGACCCAGCCGTGGCCCCGCATGTTCGGGCATTGAGATGTAGCGGTGGGCAGGCAGGTGCGGCATACCGGAGGGTCGGAGGTCTCGAACGGGGCACCGGCCCCGCGCACGGCCAGGTACTCCTTCCAGACGGTGGCCGGGGTCAGCCACAGCTCCCCTGGTCCGGCGCAGATCTGGCAGCCCGCGGCTTCGACGATCTCCTTTTGACGTCCCGTGTGCAGGGAGGCGAAAGCCGGAACGCCTTCGCCGCGCGCCGAGCGCATCCGGCCCCACAGAACACCGTGATCACGCTCCCCAGGCCGCTCGTTGAGGAAGACCAGGCGCCTGCTGCCGTCGGGATAGGGGCGCAGCACCAGGTCCGGGTCGCTGGTGGCTTCGGAGACTTCCGCCGAATACGCCGTGACGTAGGGAACGGTCATCCCGCGATAGACCAGCGGTTCGGCGGCCTGTGGCAGCGGGGGCGGGGCGGCCGGTCGCCCTGCGCGATCGGCCCGGTTCTGCCTGCGGCGACGATCGGAGCGGCTCATGCGGCGCCGCCGAAGATGAAGACCGTGTGCTCGCCCTCGATCGCGACCGCGCCGGGCCAGTCTTCGGCCAGCAGGCGTTCGACGGCCTTCTCGTCGGGCACGGCGGCCCAGTCCGGGTGCCGGGACAGGGCCCGGGCCAGCAGGGCGTGGTGCAGGTCGGGTCCGACGACCGCGTCGATGCTGGAGCGGTCGGCGCCGGGGTGCCGGTAGACGATGGTCCAGGTGCGGTTGCCGACCGCAGCGGTGAGGGTGGCGATCCAGTCCGGCAGCGCGTCCAGGACCTCGGCGGCGTTCTCGGCGCGGGTGGCGGCAAGCGCGGCGCGCAGGTTCACCGGCACCGTGCCGCCGGGGTCGGTGTGCAGCGCGGCCTCCAGGCGCCACAGTCGGGCGGCGGTGTTCATCTCGGCCAGCACCGCAAGCACTGCAGCGCGGTCCACGGTCTGCGCCGGTGGCGCTGTGTTGCTCGGGGTGTCGGGCGTGGCGGTCATGCGCGCGCTCCCGGCTGCGAGGCGTCGGCGCCGCCGGGCGCGGTCGGCTGGCCGGTCAGCAACGCGTCGAGTCTGGCCAGCGCGGCGGGGTAGTCGGCGACCGCGCGGGCGGCGCTGTCGTGGGCGCGCGCTCGAAGCTGGGCCGGGAAGCCTTCGAGCTGCCACAGCAGGTTGCCGACGAACTCCGTCGCCTCATCGGCCGAGCGGGCGGTCTTCGCTCCTTCGAAGACGTGGTTCAAGTCGATGTCCGCGCTGATCACCTTGCCGCCGGCCTCGTACTCGTCGGGGTAGCAGTCCGGCTCGGCGATCGTCAGCAGGTACACCGTCGCCGCGGGCCCGGGCCGGGGCTCGGCGGGGATCACGTTGCTGGTCTTGGTGTCGGTGTCGTGAACCTCGACCTGCGCGACGGTCCCGGCGGGGGTGACAGCGCCCTGCAACGCCTGGGCCAGGGCGGGCATCAGAGTTTCGTCGTCGGTGGCGACCTGGCCGAGGGATGCCCCGCGCGCGTCGCGGGCGGTGATGTGCCAGCGGCGCTTACGGCACACGTGGTCCAGAACGACCTCGTCGCGCTCGTGCTTGCCGGCGAGGTAGCGGATGGCGATCATGTCGGGCAGGTGTTCCAGGCCGGTGTAGCCGGGGATCACGTGGCAGCTGGCCGCGCGTGGGGCGGCGGCCCCACGCAGGTGCCAGACAGCGTTCACGCTGTAGGGCAGCTCGGCCGGGTCGAAGGCAGGCGTCATCGAAGACTCCGTTCAGGGGGAAGCAGGAAGGGTTGCTGCGCGCGGTGCCGGGGCGGTGGCGCTCATCCGGCCGCGTGGCGCGCGGGACGTGCTCGGGTCAGCCGGTGGTGCCAGCGGATTGCCGGTTGGGGGCCATCGCCGCGAGGCCGAAGTCGCGGTCGGCCGACGGCCGGGGTCCGCTCGCGGCGCTCACCTCCGTCCGGCCGTGAGGTTCGCGATCGCGCCGCGACCGTCGGCGTCGTGGTCGGCGAACTGCCGGTCGGCGCAGCTCGGGCACCAGCCGTCGTAGCCGTCGCCGCCTTCGACGTACACGCCCTCGCACCACGGCTCGCCGGCCCCGCGGCATTCCTCGGCCTCGTCGGCGTCCGGGTCGCCGAGCCGGACACCGTACCCGCCGCCGATCACGTACGGCACGTCAGCGGTCCTCGTCGGCCAGGCGGGCGCGCACGGCGGCGAAGCTCTCCTCGATCAGGCAGCCGACGTTCAGGTCGTCCCATCCGGCGGTCCTCCACAGGTCGGCCATGATCTGCAGGATCTGCTTGGCCGCCGCCTGGGCCATCGCCGCCCGGTCGGGTTCGGGGCCGCCTGCGGCGACGGTCGCCATGGTCACGTGCAGCTCGCCGCGCCCGGCGGCGTCGATGGTCGCGCCGATACCGAGCGGGATGCGGAAGAATCCGGGCTCGCGGCCGTCGTCACCGACCGGCAGCGGTGCGCCGGAAAGCTCCGCGCGCAGAGCGGTGATCCCTTCGGCGATGGCCTGGGCGACGGCCTGGTTGCCGATCGCCACTGTGCGCAGCGCCTCGGCGGAGACTGCGAGTCCGGCCAGGCAATCGGTGAACGGGTGGATCGGGTTGTCGGACATGCTGAATCAGACTCCTTATACAGGTGATCGAATCTGGGCAAGGTGCAGTCGGCCGGGCTCAGAGGACGTCCGGGAGCTTGGTGTTGCGCCGGTCGGGGTGCAGGCGCGTGGCGGCGGCGTCCAGCAGCTCGGTCTGCTCGCGACGGTCCAGGCGCAGCAGGTGGCCGGGCAGGTCAGCCGGGTGGATTCCGGCCTGGCGGGCCAGGGCCGCCTCCAGCGGCCCAGTGTCTGTCACGGTCTTGCCCAACAGGTGCAGGACCAGCTCGTGGTGGGCGGGAATGCCGGCGAGGACCTCGCGTACCCGGTCCAGGGCGGAGGCTGCATACTCGGCCTCGATCGCCTCGCGGGTGCGGCTGGTGATCCGGTCGGCGTTGGCGATGACCGCCTGCAGCCTGGCCGGGTCGGGCCGGTGGTAGGGCAGCGTCCCGGCGCGCAGGAACTGTCGGCTGGTCACGCCGCGAACCCCGATGATCAGGGCGTCGTTGTCGAACAGGAACAGGGTGTCGGTGCCGGTCGGCAGCGTGGAGGTGCTGGTGATGGTCCAGTGGCCAACCGCCGTGGGGTCTTGGCCGTCGAAGTAGCCCGGCAGCCGGACCGGCGCCTCGTGGTCGATCATCGTCAGGGCTTCCAGCCCTGACCTGATCATCGCGGGGGTGGGCGTGCCGTCGGCATGGTGGCACAGGCACACCCCGGGTGGCGCGGGCCGCCTGCGGATCTTGGGTTCGGGGTCTTTGGCGGTGATGGTGCCCAGCGACCGCCAGCCCGCCGGGTGGTCCTTGAGCATTTCGCTGATCACGCCGTAGCTGCCGAGTCCGGCGCTGCGCGCTCGGATCTGGCACAGCTTGGCGGCGACGTCGGCGATGGAGGGGGCGTGGTGCAGGTAGCGGCCCTGCCAAGGGCTGCCGGTGCTGCGGGGGTACCAGCCGATGACCGCGTGGGCGGTGGGCTCGTCGCTCGGCTGCTCGGCGGTGACGGAGTCCTCGGCGGGCGGGGCGTTGGTGGTGCTCATTGTTCAGGCTCCTGATACGTGGTGCTGGTCGGCGGTGAGGGTGATGGGGCGGTCGGCGTGGAAGGTGATCTCGCCTTCGGCGACGCCGATGCACTCGACCGTGTCGGCGGCGGCTTGAGCGGCGGCGCGGTCGGGGTAGTCGGTGTCGAAGTGCCACAGCAGGTATCCGGCGGCGCGCGATGCGGCCTGCTCTGCGCTGGTGGCGCGGACTGTGACGGCGAAGTCGGTCTCGTCGTCCTCGCCGGCCTGCTCGCGGAGGTAGGCGGGCAGCCGCAGCAGCGCGGTGTACGTCGTGACCGGCGGCGCGGTCTCGCCGAGCGGGCCGGGGGCGGTTGTCGGGGGCATCAATGGTGGTCCTTGGTCCGGGGGTGTCAGCGGTTGACGATCAGGTGGGCGAGGATGGCGCGGGCCAGCCGGTCCGGTGTTTTGGAGGGCCGCTGGTGTTCGACGCGGCGGGTCCAGCGGTGGGCGGCGACGGCCGGGGCGATGATCTGGGTCCAGGCGTCGGCGCGGACGCCGTGGTGCCGGGCCAGGGCGTGCTGGTGGCCGTGCCGCGCGGGGTCGTCGGCGTGCAGGGTGACGGTGACCAGGGCCGGGGTTTCGGCGGTGACGGTGAGCCACAGGGCGCATTTGGGGTCATCGAGCGGCTGGGTGCCGGTGCGGTGCCAGGTGCCGGTGAACCACGGGGCGCGGCCTGGGGCGAGGTGGATTTCGGCGATGCGGAACGACCAGCCCGGTGCCAGCGGTGTGGTGTTGCCGAGGATGACCGGGGTCACGATGTCTCTCCGGTGGCGTTGATGCCGGGCAGGGTGGGGAGCACCTTGCGCAGGGTGTGGATCGCGGCGGCGGCGTCGGCCGAGGTGAGGTCGGCCGGGTAGATCAGCTCGGCGGTGCGTCCCTCCGCGAGGAGGATCTGCAGGTGTCCGGGGGTGCGCTCGGCGCCGTGGATGGGTCTGCGGGGCCGCTTGCGGTGCCGGGGCCGCAGCGGGGTCCAGCCGTCGGGGTCGGCCAGATAGTCCCGAAACAGGCCGAGGGCCTTACGGAACGTGGAGGCGTAGTTGTCGATGGTGCCGATCGCCAGCACGTCGGTGTTGGCCATCATGAACGCGTCGATCAGGGCTTCGGGGTCCAGGGCGCGCGCATCAAGGCTCTGCCACTGTGGTCGGGTGGACAGAATGCGGTGGCAGGCGAGCTTGTTCGCGCGGCCGGTGTCGTGCCGAACTTGCCCGGTGGCCTGGGCCCAGTCCCAGAAGGCGATCAGGTCGGCGGCGGTGCTGCCGGTCGGGGGCGTGTCCGGCGCGCCGGTGCCGGGGGCGCTCACGACGCGGCCCGTTCGGTGGTGTCGGCGGAGCTGGAGGCCAGGGCGATGATGACGGCGGGCGGGGTGTCGTCGTCGCCGGTCCAGGTGTTGTTCTCGGTGAAGCCCGGGGCCAGGGTCAGCAGCCAGCCGGTCTCGGGCAGGAACTCCAGGCTGTTGCGGATCCGGGCCGTGCCGTCGGGGCTATACCAGGTGTTCTCGGTACCGTGCTGGCACTGCGTGTCCCGGCTCCAGGTCCAGCCGGCCGCGTCCAGCAGTTCCGGCAGGCTCCGCTCGTCTGGGTTGTCGGCGGCGATCGCTGCGGCGTCGGCGTGGGCGGCGTCAATGGCCGCGAGTGCGCGCTGCAGGCTGCGTCCGGCGGCCAGGTCCGCCTTCCAGCCGTAGCCGAGCAGTTCGATGTCGGTGTTGCCGCCGGGGTAGGCGCGGGTGTGGACCTCCAGGTCCTCCTCGGGGCTGGTGTATTCGGCGAACCTGGGGCCGGGGCCTCCGGTGAGCAGGTTGACCTGGATGTCGAGGAGTTTCTCGGTGGTCCAGCCGCGCCCGGTCAGTGCGGCCTCCAGTTCGGCGAGGAACTCGGCGGGGTGTGAAGTCATGTCTGGCTCCTGTTTCAGTCGTGGTTGGGCGGCGGTTACGGCGCGACCGTCGGTTCGGCCGTGGCGTAGCGGCCGGGCGGAGGCGGTGGGCCGTCGAGGGCATCCGGCTTCGTCAGCCAGTGCGGGTGTGCGGCCTCCGCGGGGGTCATGCGGCGCACGATCGGGACGATCTCCCCGGCGGCGGCCGAGTAGCCCAGGCGGGCCTGGTGACGCAGGACCCGGTCCTGCGCATCGGCTTCGGCTGCGGCGCTGGAGTCATAGGGGCCGACCGGGACGTAGCCGTGCGAGCTGCCGTGGTCGTTGATGTAGGCCGCGATGATCCAGTCGTGGTCGCCGCTGGACCGTTCGGCGGTCGGCGGGGTGACTGGCTCGCCGAGGATGTAGTCGGTGCCAGCGACCGGAAACTTGACCTTTCCCTGGCCGTGTTCCAGGCATTCGTAGAGGTCGTCTTCGGCTTGCCGCAGTGCGGTGTCGGCGTCCAGGGCGAACACGCGCAGCGTGTCGGTGCGGGCGTTCTTGTGCTTGGGGTACTGGACCGGGATGTCGAACCAGCGCATCCCGTCGGCGTAGTCGATCTCAGTCATGGGTTTTCACTCCGTGGTGTTCGCAGCGGTCAGGGCGAGGGCGGTGAGGATGGCGGGCGGGGTGTGCTGGCTGGCGTTGGCCTCGAGCCGTTCGCCGTCGATTTCGCGGATCACGCCCCAGCCGCCGAGGTCGTGGTCGTCGGCCGGTGCCCAGGTGAGCGAGGCGCTGCCGTCGGGGCTGGTCCAGGAGCGCTCGAGCAGGCGGCCGGCCTGGCGGATGTCGGCGAGCTGTTCCCATCCGGCCTGCTTCAAGGTGTCGGGCAGGTCCGGTTCGGGTTCGGCGGTGGCGGCGGTGATCGCGGCGAGGATCGCTTCGCGGGGCCACTCGGACAGGTCGGCCATCCAGCCCGGGGTGATCAGGCCGCCTGCCGCGCTGCGGGTGGCCTCGGCGGACAGGTGCGCGACGAGGTGGCCGTCGGGGTAGACGGCGGCGTCCAGGTGGAGTCGGCCGTCGGGGTCCTCCAGGGATTCGCGGACCGAGCGCCATTGCGGATCAAGGCTCATAGGCTTGGTGTGGATCCAGCCTCGGGCGGTCAGGGATTCGGTCAGGCCGCCGGTTTCGGGCGGGGCGGTCGGGGTCGGGTTCATCAGGGGTCTTCCGTTTCCGTGGTCGGGGGGCTGGGGCTAGCGGCAGGCGTGGTGTTGGCAGCTGGGCCGGTGGCCGGGGTCGGCGTGGAACTCGTCGACCGGTTCGTCGGGCTGGAATCCGCCGATCAGGTCGCCGAGGTCGGCCAGGTGCCGTAGCCAGATCAGTGGGACTTGCTGCCTGCAGTCGGGGCAGCTGGCCAGGATCGTCAGCCGTTCGGGGTCGTTGAAGGCGGCGGTGAACTCGTAGCTGGAGCCGGTGACGGTGAGCCGGGGCCAGGGCCAGGCTCCGTAGGCGCGGGTGCGGTCGGCGGTGATCGCGACGTGTTCGCGGGGCACGCCGAGGACGTGGGCCAGGGCGGTGGCGCTGGCTTCGGCGCGCTCGGCCCAGCGGGGGTTGCGCCAGGCGGCGGGTTCGGCAGTGTCGGTGCGGCGGGCGTCGGCGGCTGCCAGTGCCCGGCCGGTGAGCCGGTCGTAATGCGTCATGGTCAGTGCTCGGTTTCCGTCGCGGTGGTCGTCTCGGGGCTGACGCGGGTGGCGGCGTCGACGCTGCGCTCGTTGATGTCCAGGTAGCCGCCCGCGCCGGTGGGGTCGAGGTCGTCGAGCCACAGCTCCTCGTTTTCCTCAAGCCACGCGGCCAGCTCGCCGTCGCTGAGCCCGTCTGCCTCGGCGGCTTCTTCGGCCGTCAGGTGGAAGGTGGAGGTGAAGGTGTAGGTGACTTCCTCGGTGACGGTGATCTCGACGGTCATCTCCTGCTCGTCGTCGGCGTCGTCTGTGCCGGTGTCGTGATCGGCGGCAGTGGCGGTGCTCATGGGGCTTGTCCTTCGTGTCTCGGGTGGGGGTTCGGGGGCCGCCGGGCGGGGTGCCGCCCGGCGGCGCGGGTCATCGGGTGGCGACGATGGCGGCGGTGGCGGCTTTGGCGATCGTGGCGACCGCCTGGGCCGGGTCGCCGAGCCTCACCAGCAGCGCGCCGGGGATCAGCTCGTAATGTCCGCCGCCGAAGTGGAGGTGGATTACGGCGCAGCCGGAGGCGGTGAGGGTGGCGATGCGTCCGGCGGCGAAGGCTTTCTCTGCCTCGCCGTACACCCCGTCGGAGGCGATCACCAGCAGGCGTCCGGCTCCGGGGCGGGTCAGTTCCAGCGCGGCGTCCAGGGCGTCGATCGCGTGTCCGAGGGCGTGGCCGCCTCCGGCCGCCGCGAACTGGGTGACTTGGGCTGGGGCCCGCCCTGGGCGAGTGATCGCGGTGAGGGATCGGTTGAAGGAGACGGTGGCGGTGCGGGAGTCGGGGTCGGTGAGGGCTGCGGCTTTGGCCAGGATCCAGGCGGCCGAGGCGACCGGGCCGGTTGCGGCGTCCATCGAGCCGGACACGTCGACCGCGATCCCGACTCGCAGCGGCGGGGTGGGTGTTTGCCGTCTGGTGGTGTGCCGGAACGGCAGGGCGGTCGGAGTGGCCCCGGCGGCGATCTGCGCGTCGCGGGCCAGGGCTCCGCGCATGTTGAGCCTGCCGGGCGGGGCGGCCGAGGCGGTGATGGTCTCGATGCGTTCGCGGTAGGCGGCTGCTCGCAGGTCTCGGGCCAGCCGGCCTGCTGCCGCCTTCTCCTGCTGCGTGGCGTCGCGGGCTCCGGTCACCGGGTTGGCGGCGCGGCCTCCGCCCAGGCCGGGGGTGAAGGGCTTGTTGCCGCGTTTGAAGACCTTGTTGGCGGTGTCGGCTGCGGTGCGGGCCCGCGAGGTCTGCGCTTTCTGCTTCGCGGCGCGGGCTGCGGCGGCGGCGGCGATCTGGGCTTGCTCGCGGGCCCTGGCGGCCTCGGTGGCGGCGATGTTCTCCCCCACCTTGGCGACCGCCTCGGCGATCCCGCTTCCGGGTTGCCCGGCGGTGATCCCGGGCTGGTGCTGTTGGCTGGGGCGGGGCTCGGGCTGTCGGGGGTCGGTGCCGAGCAGGTCGCACCAGGCCGCGCCGAGGTCGAGCATGCCGGTCGCGTCGTCGTCGGGGACTTGGTGGGCGGCGTTCCAGATCTCGGCGAGTTTGCCGAGCAGCTCGGGCCCGAGGATCTGCTCGCACGTGGTGCGGATCGGCTCGACCTCGGCGGGCTCGAGGATCCCGGCGTCGGCCCGGGCCAGGATCAGGGCGGCGACGTGTGCGGCCGACCACTTGTCGTCGATCCCGGCCCCGCTCATGTCGTCCATGACCAGGGTCGTGACGCAGGCTCTGATGTAGGGCAGGTCGCCGGGGCGGCGGGCCAGGTGCGCGGCCTCGATCCGGGACTCCTCCAGGATTTCGGCGGCCGAGTCGGCCGCGCTGCCGCGCTGGGAGTCGGGGGCGAACCACCTGCTGTGGGCGGCGTGCCCGGCCTCGTGGGCCAGGGCTCCCCAGGCGCTGGGGTAGCGGTCCTCGTCGCCGTAGACCGCCGGGTCGATCCGGTGCGGGTCGTGCGGAGCGAACACGTGCTGGTCGACCTCGACCCGGCCCAGGGTCGGGAAGAAGGCTGCCTTCGCGCCGGAGACGGTCACCGGGTCGGCCGACACGATCACGTCGTCGCGGCCTGACAGGGCGGGGAACCGCTTCGTCAGGGCGGCCGAGATCCGCAGCCATTCGGCCTCGAGCTGCTCGGCGGTGGGGCCGGGGGCGAAGGCGGGTCCGCCGTCGTCGGCCCAGCGGTCGGCCGCGAGTTGCTCGGCGCTGATCGGCGGGAGCTGGTGGTGGGTGTGGCGGTGCGCGGGCATGGCGGATCGAGGTCTCCTGATGTGGCGGGGAAGTTCGAGGGGGGGCGGCGGGGCGAGGCGTTCGTCAGATCTGCTTGCCGACCGCGAGTGCGGCTACCTTGGCCCCGGTGGTTTTGGCGACCAGTTCGGCCACCTGGTCGCGGTCCTCGACCGGGGTGATCCCGACCAGGTTGGCGAATGCGGCGTCGATCCCGAGGACCTCGGCGATCTTCTGGAAGGCGATCAACTCTCTGAGTTGAGGACACCAGCCCAAATCTCCGCGCTTGGCAAGGTTGGAAAGGTTCCGGGCCAGGGTCACGGCGCGGGAGTCGATGCCCAGGCGCTTACAGAGGTCGTAGTCGGTCTCTACGAGAATCTGGGTACTGAAACGACTCGCCAGGGCCTCCGTCAAGATCGCCCCGTGCACCCCTGGGTTGTGGCCCGCGATCACGTAAAACGAGTCGGCGGCGGTGATAACCTCGCCCTTGTGCGCCTTGACCGTGATCTGGCGGCGGCCGTCGAGTGCGGGGTATAGCGCGGCCAAGACTTTCGGGCTGATCAAGGTGGCGTCGTCTATCAGCAGGGCCCGGCCCTCGGTCATCGCGGTCACCAGCGGCCCGTAGACGAACTCATAGCCCCCGCGCTCGTTCTGGGTGTACTCGCCGATCAGGTCGGAAACCTGGGTGTCTCCGTCCCCTGCGATAGTGATCAAGTCGGGGAACGCGGCCTCGATCACACTCGTCTTGCCGGTGCCCGGGGGTCCGTAGAGCAGGGCGGGGATCGAGCTTTCGCGCAGCTTGCGCAACGCCTCCACATCACTGAGGCCGCCTGCCAACACGCGCGGGTAGTACAGGGCCCCGTTGGGGCGGGTGATCGGCCCCTTCACCGGCGGGTAGGTGCGCGGGGCGGGAGTGGTCGGCGGCGCGGCGGGTGCCGGACTCGGGGCCGGGGTAGGTCGGGCGGGTCGTGGGCGTCCCTGTCCGGGCGGGGTGATCACGGCTTGAGCTGCTGCGGCGGCGGTGTTCGCGTTCGCGGTGTAGCGGCGGGTACCGGTGCCGAACCGGTCGGCCTCGCCTCGCCGAACCAGGGTCTCGCAGGCGTTGCCGATCGCGCCGCCGGACTTCTTGGTGTACTTGGCCAGGTCCCCGACCGAGAAGTCGATCCCGTGGTTGTTGGCGAGGATCGCGGCGACCTCGGCGCGCAGCTCGCCCGGCCCGGCTTTCGGCCGTGCCGCCGATCCCGGTGCCGGAGCCGGAGGGATCGCGGGAGTCGTCGCGGTGATGGGAGTGGGGGCCGGGGATGCGGCGGCTATCGGGGCGGGGATGCCCGGCGGGGCGAGGGTCGGCGTGGTCATGGCGGTGCTCGTGCTTTCCTGGCTCGGGGTGGTGGTTGGCAGGGCCGCCGGGCGGTCGGCCCCGCCCGTGGGTCAGTTCCAGCGCTCGGTTTCCAGTCCGGCCGGATCGGTGAGGGCTGCGAGGAATCGGGCTATCGCCTCGGCCGGTGTGTCGTCACCGAAGGTCGCGGTCCAGGACTTGGAGCCCTTGGCGTAGGGGTCCGGGTTGGTGTACTTGACCTCCCACAGCGGCCCTCGGCGGTGGTAGCGCTCGGTTTCCGGCCCGAACTCGGCCGTCACCGACCCGTCGGGCGAGCGGTAGGTGACGTTGCAGGCACCGTCCTCGTAGCGGTGCCATCCGGCGGCTTCGAGGATCATCAGGGCCGTGTCGGCCATCCCGGCCCCGGCGGCGTAGACCGGAACGGTGATCGGTGGCGGCGCGGTGTGCTCGGAGTCCTCGGCCAGGGCGAGGGGGCAGGCCGGCGAGGTTCCAGGCATGGGGGTACTCCGGTTTCAGCTCGTGGGGGTTGGGTGTCGCGGAGGTCTTGCACTTGCGCGGGCGGTTGCGGCCCGGAGGGGTTCAGACGGTGCGGGTGCGGGTGGCACCGGCGGCGGTGAGGACCAGCTGGGCGTGGATCCGGTCGAGTTCGTCGGCCAGGGTCTTCAGCCGGTAGCCGGTGATGCGCTCGGCCCAGCGTTCGCGGCTGCCGTCGGGGTTGACGCGGTCCCAGGCGACCCATTCGGTTCGCTCCCCGCTGGGGAATTCCGGTCCGTGGCGGGTCACGGTGATCGTGGCGCCGTGGGCGTTGGTGCCGATGATGGTGTCGGTGATGGGGGCGGAGCGGGGTACGGGCAGGCGGGGTGTGGGCATTGAGCCGGTCCTTCGGGGCGAATCGGGGAGGGGTCAGGAGGCGTCGTCGAGGTCGAACTCGTGGGGACCGCCGGGGCCGTAGGGGCCGGTGCAATACGGCAGGCACCGCTCGCCGGGTTCCGCGCCGCACTCGTCGCAGGGGTTCTTGTTGACGCACTTCTCACACATTCCATTCGCCTTTCTTGATGATGTGCATTCCGGGATTCCCGGCCGTTTTTTGGCAAGGCTCCGCCCGGGCGGAGTTTCATTAGGGGTTTCCGGAATGTGTTCCGGTGTCATTCCTTCGGGTTTCCCCGGTTCGTTGCTACGACCCTATCTCGGCGTTTGCAACAAGTCGAGCGGGGTTTCGTCATTTCTTTTGTGCCGGTTCGCATTTCCCGCTTCGGGCTTTCCCCCGGGCACATGAAAAATATAGCTCGATTCGCGGTCATGGATCCAGTCGAAATGGGGCTTGATAACTATCGATGTTTTGCGATTCCTCGACGCTTTTGAAGGTGCGACCGGGGTTGCGGCTCTGAATCGGTCGAGGTCACGGGCGGGCTCGCGGTCCGGGGCTGCATGGACGCGGTCGGTGTCGAAAACCCGCCCGCCCGCGCCGGTCACCCGCGCGGGCGGGCGGTTTCGGCGCGGGTGACGTGCCGTTGCGCGCGCCGGGGCGGTACTGGGCGGAACGTGCGCGCGGAACGCGCTACCGGCGCGGTTCCCACCGGGCGGGCGGCACGCCTCGTGTCGCATTTGCCAGTTTCATGCACTTTCGGCGGCTTTGGTCACGGCTGCGGGGAGGGCTACCGCTGGCAGAGTGTGGGTACGCCTCGGATCGCCATCGGCGCCGGCGGCTGCGCGTAGGCAGAAGCGGGGCGGGCGTAACAGGAAGGGTAGACATTCCAACGACACGAAGTCTCGAACAGGATGAGGCGATAGGGGAACAGAGCAGCGCAAGCGAGCACGACACGACGTACGGGTGCAGGGCCATGGCCCGCGGGGTTGAATCGGAATGATCGAGGAGCTGTAGATATAAGTCTCGTCGTCGATCCGCTAGTACCAAGGCCCCTACCTGCGGTGAAGCCATCAACGTGTGGCCGTGCTGAATGGCTCGGACGAACGGGCCCCGTAACGGACTGTGGAACGGCCCACCGAACGGCCACGGGGGTGTAGCAAAGCCCTGAATTTGCTCGCCCAACACCGTTGGTCGCCCCGTGGCGTTGCGGTGGCCCGCTCGGCCGACGCCAGTTCTGCCAGCCGCTTATGTCCGACGTCGGCCTCTCTGACGGCTCCTCATCTGGCCGGCGCACGCACCCCGGGGTGGCGTCGCGTGGCGTTTGGCCACGGGCGATCGGCGCGGTCTTGCCGGCATCGCGGGAAGGCGGTTAGCCTCGTACCGAGGCCCGGGGAATCCCGGCAGACGGCGGAAGAAATAAGCCGGGGATACTCTCCGTTTCTCACGGATTTTTCACCACCCGCGTGGCGCCCGCGTAGTTGTCTCCCTGATATCTGAACGGTTCCACGCGAACCACGGCCCCGGTGTGCGGCGCATCGATCATCAACCCATTGCCAATGTATATACCAATGTGTTCCAGGTTGTTCGGTGCGGTTCCATAATAGACCAGGTCGCCGGGCAGCAGGGGCGTTCCTGGTGGAATGGGAATGGTGGCGTTGTACTGGTCGGTGGCCACGCGTGGAAGGTGTATTCCGGCGGCGTTGTAGGCGGCTTGGACCAGGCCGGAGCAGTCGAAGCTGACGCCGGGATTCTCCGCGCCCCACGCATACGGCAGGCCGAGTTGGGATTGGGCGAAGGCGATGGCCGCGGCCTGGGCGGGTCCGGGAGCCGCGGGCAGCGGCCCGGCCGTCGCAGTACCACCGGTGACGCCGCTGTCGGCGCCGCCGTAGGTGGCGGCGTCGGCCTGTACAGCCGTGACGAACGCGTCGTCGTCGCGCAGTGCCTTCAGTGCCGCATTCAGGTCGGTGCCGTTCTTCGCGCCGCCTGCGCACAGCAGCCGCGCCGTGGCGAACATAGCGTCCACGACGTCGCCGGCGGATGCCGGGGTGGCGCCCCCGGGCGGGACGGGGTCGGCGTGGTCGGTGAACTCCTTGTCGGTCAGGCCCATCGGCCCGATGGTGCCGTCGGGGCCGGCGTGCCAGCCGAAGCCTGTGGCCTGGTTGGCGATCGCGGCCAGCACCGTCCAGGACAAGCCGGGGCATTCGGCGGCGGCGTGGATCGCGGTGAGGTAGAAGGTCGGAGGGACCTGCGCCCGCGCGGTGTCCGACGGCGGCCCGGAGCCCGAGCCGAGGCCGAGGGCGGAGGCGACGCCGGCCCCGGCGGCGCCGATCAGCGTGATCAATGCAAGAAGTCCGGCGGCCACGGCGGTAGCGAGTTTCCCCATGCGAGTCCTTCCTCGTGCTGCGGGTTACGGTCAGCGGGCCCAGGTGGCCGGCGGGAGCGGAGTCGGGGGCTCGGTCCACCAGGACGGCACCGTCGACGCCCCGCTGCGCCGGGGCCGGGGCCGCGTTTCGACAAGTTGGTCGAGTTCGACCAGGGCCAGGCGCGCCGGGCCGCGGCGGCGGCCTGCGGTCACCGGCAACCAGACCGGACCGGCGGGTCCGGTGCCGGCGAGCAGCCGGGCTTCGGGGGTGGTGGTGGCCACGGGAACCCCGGCGGTGTCGGCGAGGGCGGCGTGCAGCCGCGCCTCGCGACGAGCGTTCGGGAGGTGAAACAGCACCGGGGTCGGGGTGCTGGCAGCGGCCAGGCGGGCGTAGCCGGCGAGTTTCGCGGCGACCTTGGCAATGGGTTCGCTGCCGGTGTCGTATTCCAGGAAGAACCGGACGTTGGCCGCGCTGTCCGGGTCCGCGCCTGCCGGGGCCAGGGTGTGGTGGCCGTAGCCGTCGGGGCGGATGCCGGCGTCGGTGAACAGCCGGATGCAGCGCCGCTCGGACCACCAGGCGGCCAGCCGTCCGTGACCGGCCTCGCCACGGCCGGCGACCGCGAGGTCGGTGAACACCTGGTTGCAGCCCACCGCGTGGCCCAGCTGGTGGGAGGCGGCAATCAGGTGGGCGCGGTGGCGGTGGTAGCCGAAGGTCTTCGCTGGGATCTCGTAGGCCGCGGCCAGCCAGCTCGCGCCGGCCGGGCCCAGGACGTAGTGCTCGGGTGCGGTGCCGGCGCCGAGCGCGACCAGCGGCCGGAACCGGTCCACCAGGCGCAGCTCGGTCAGGGCGGCCAGGCGGCGGCGGGCGGTGCGCACCGAGTTGTAGCCGAGCTCGGCGATCTGGGTGGTGGTCAGCACCCGGTGTTCGTGGACCATCGCGGCGATCCAGGAGTCGCGCGGGGTCAGGTGCGCGACCAGCATCGCGATCTGGGCTCGGCGCACCGGCGCGGCCTCGGTGTCGAAGGGCCGGCGGTAGTCCGGGGCGCCGCGGAAGGCGACGCCGGGTGTGGGACGGTCGGTTTCAGGCATGGGGATTCCTTGGCTGGTGAGGGGTGTTCGGGG
The DNA here is from genome assembly GCA_013361685.1 of Catenulispora sp. GTDB lineage: Bacteria > Actinomycetota > Actinomycetes > Streptomycetales > Catenulisporaceae > Catenulispora. The sequence continues at coordinate 5,768 of JABFXP010000051.1, read as the reverse complement.
TCTGGCACAGCGCGCAGGCCGCGACGCACGACGGCGCCGGAAGACGGGTTCGCGGCGCCGCCGGCATGTGGGCAGCAGGCGCCTTTAGGCGGCGTCGGCTGCCGGCGGGTAGCGCAGGTCGATCTCGGTGAGGATCTGCTCGACCTCCGGCCCGGGAACGCGGCCGAACGCGGCGGTGGCGCCGGCGCGGATCTCCTGCTCCCGACCCGCGATCGCCGGGCGCATGGGGATGGTGCGCAGCGTGAACGCCGGGCGTTCTTCAGCGCCTGCCACCAGGCGGCCAGTGGCCTGGAACTTGCCCAGGTGCGACAGGTCGTAGGCGCCGAGCAGGGGCGCGGTGTGCCGCTCCAGCTCCCGGGAGTCCTCCGGGGACACGTTGAAAATCACCTTGGAGCGGGCGTTGGCCGACACGCCTTCCCGCAGATCCCGCGGCAGCTGCGCCAGGTTCTGGTGGGCCAGGGTCAGCGAGAGCCGGTAGCCTCGCGCCTCCGACAACATGTCCTCCATCGGGTAGGGCAAGGACAAGAAGTTGTGACACTCGTCCAGCAGCAGGCTGGCGTCGATCCGCTGGTGCTGCGGAAGACCGGAGCGGGCCGAGGCTGCCTGCCAGCACTTGGCCACCACCAGCGATCCGAGCAGCTGCGCGGTCTGCTCCCCCAGCCCACCCTTCGGGATCCGCACCAGGCACAGCCCACCGTTGAGCACCTCGCCCATGTCGAAGGAGGAAGGGCCGGCGGCGATGGAGTTGCGGACGATGTCGCGGCCCAGGAACTGCCGCAGCTTGTTCATCAGCGGCATCGTGATCGACGAGCGCATGCCCGGGGACAGCGCGTCGAACTCGTCCCAGAACCCACGCAAGTCCGGGTCCGCAGCGCGGCCGGCGGCGGTGTAAGCGGCGCGTTCGTCGGCGTTGGTGAGGATCAGCGCCACGTGCCGCAGGTTCACCTGACCTGTGCGGTCGTGGTGCAGCAGCGTGCGGCACGCCTGCCGGAACAGGTCGTCGGTGCGCGGGCCCCAGTAGCCGGAGAAGATCCGCTTGAAAATCCCGGTCACGTTGTCGACGACCACGTCCACGTCCGCCGCCGACTCCGGCTGCAGCACGTTCAACCGTGGCGGGCAGGCCGCGGAGTCGGCGTCGAACAGCACGGTACGGTCGGCGATCCGGCGCGGCAGCCGGGCCAGGATGTCCAGGATCATGTCGCCCTTGGGGTCGACCACCACCACGCCGCGACCGTTGTCGACGTCGTCGAGGACGAGGTTCGTCATCAGGGTCGACTTGCCGGCGCCGGTGGCGCCGATGATGTGCATGTGATGCCGGGCGTCGGCGACCGACAGCCCGACCTTCTTGCGCACGTCGGCATCGGCCACGCCGATCGGCTTGATCCCGGCCTTGGCGTCCGGGGCCGGGATGCCCGGCGGCGGTGGGACGCTGGCCGCGCCAGCCCGCTCGAGCCCGGCCGCAACGGCGTCGGTGGGGATATGTGCCAGGGCCGCGAGTTCGGCCACCGACAGCAGGTGCCCGCGGCCGGCGAACTGCCGGCCGTTCAGCACCGGCACCGGGGCCGCAAGGCGTTTGCGGTCGAAGTAGTTCGCCGCCCGGAACACCGGGAAGGTGGAGGCCATCTTCCCGGCCAGGCCCCGCAGCCGCCCGTCGTTCGGCTTCACCCCGGCCTTCGTGGAGCCGGCGGCGTAGAAGACGCGGACTTCCCACAGCGAGCCGGCGGCCTTTCGGGAGGCTTGCCGGTACTGGTCGGCCTCGGCGGGCTCCATCCCGGCGGTCCCGGTGCGCGGCGCGCTCACACCGCTGGTGGTTCCGGCGCCAGGGGTGATCAGGTCCAGTGCCTTGGAGGCGATTCCGGCGCTGCCGCTGCCGCCGTCACGCAGCGCGGTCACCGCCTTTACGGCGCCTCGCGCGCGCCGTCCGGTGACCGGCCTGGCCAGGATCTGTACCGCGGCGTGCTCGTCCTCGGTCAGGCGTCCGCAGGTCTCGAGCAGGCCGCGCAGCGGGTCCATGTCGAAGTCGGTGCGGATGGGCAGCACCTCGGCCCGGGCCAGCACCTGCCGGCCGCCGGTGGCGACCGCGGCGGCCGGCAGCACCAGCGTCGCCGTTTCGGCGGCGTCGGCGATCGTGACACCGACGCCCGGCCATGCGGCGGCGATCGCGTCCTCGACCTGGCCGGGCGGGACGGTGCCCGGCACCCACAGGCGGATCTGCACGCCGGTGTGCGACCACACGTATTCGAAGGACAGGTGCGGCTGCCCGAACAGCGCGCGCTTCCAGGCCGGGCGCAGCAGGCCCATCAGCTGCTGCCACAGCATCTCGGCGGCGGCAGTGGTGACTTTCGGCGGCGCCAGCACGGTGATCAAACGGGCGCCGTCGGCGAGGGCGGCGTGCCGGCGCAGCCGCCACCGGACCCGGACCACGACGGCCAGCACGAGCACGACGAACGCCGCCGCACCGGCGGGCAGGCCCCAGACTCCGGCCCAGGCCGTCAGGTGATGTCCGAGGCGGGCCAGAGCCGGGCCCGGATGTGTCAGGAAACTGATCAGTGGGCTGTGCGGGAGGGGGATCGGCGGCGGTGCCGTCGGTGTCGGGTTCGGGTTCGGCGTCGGCGCGCCGGACACGGCGGCGCTGACGGCTATGCGGGTTGCGGTCACAGCAGGTCTCCTTCGGGGTCGTCGAGCATCAGGCCGGGGTCGGGGCCGGCCGGTTCGGTTCCGGCATGTGGGGTGTCGTCGGCGAAGTAGTCGTCGCCGGGTTCGGTCTCGATCAGGTCGGCCGGGGACGTCGAGGCCAGTTGATGCTCGGCGTCGGAGGCGATGACGTGGAACGAGACCCTGGAAGATCCCGCTGTGAGCAGGCCGAGACCGGCCGGGGCGGAGGCGATCAGGGCGGCCTCGCCGTCGGAGAGCCGGAACGCCGCGCGCACGGCGGGCAGCGCCTGCGGAGCCTGGCGCAGCAGCACCTGGGTGGCGGAGTTGGCGACGATCGCCGCCCCAAGGTCCGAGCCGAGGACGTCGGCGGCGTCCTGCGTGATCACTGCCAGGCCGGCCCACTGCTTGCGGGCGGCCTTGGCCATGCGCAGCAGGAAGTTCGCCCCGGCCGGGTCGCGCATCAGCAGCCAGGCTTCGTCAACGACCACCAGGCGCCGGCGCCGGGTCGGGGACATGACCTGGCGCCAGATCGCGTCCAGCACGAGCAGCGTCCCGACGGTCTTCAACTCGTCCGGCAGCTCCCGCAACGAGAACGACACCAGGTGCCCGGACGGGTCGGTGGTGGTCGGCCCGTCGAACAGCCCGGAGTAGGAGCCGGTGGTGAACGGCTCCAGCTGCGCGGCCAGGTCCAGGCCGGCGTCGGTGCCGAGGTCGAGCAGAGCCTCGATCAGGTCCCGCAGCACCGGCGCCGGTCGGGACCAGGTCCGCGGGTCCCGCCCGATCCCGACCGAGGCGTACGCGGCCAGGACCGCCTTGTCCACCGCCGCGCGCTGCACCGCGGACAGCTCGCATCCCAGCAGGACGGCGATGAAGGTGTGGACGAACAGGCTGCGCCGCACCAGCGCGTTCCCGGCCGCAGGGCCGGCCGCCGCGTTCGCGGCGTGCGCGGGCAGGTCGAACGGGTTCAGGCGCACCCCGTCCGCGCCGAGCGCGAGCACGGTGCCGCCGACCGCGTTCGCCAGGCGGGTGTACTCGTTCTCCGGGTCGATCACGAACACCTGCACCCCGGTGTACAGCGAGCGCAGCGCGTCCAGCTTCGTGAAGTACGACTTCCCGGCGCCCGAGCGCGCGAGGGTGATCGAATTGTGGTTGTCCTGGGCCCACCGGTCCCACAGCACCAGCCCGGAGCTGGCGGCGTTCACCCCGTACAGCACCCCGGTCGCGGGGCGGGTGTCGGCCGGGTCTGCGGGCGCGAGATCCGGGGAGGTGAACGGGAACGCGGCGGCCAGCGCCGCGGTGTCGAAGGTGCGGGTCGACCCGAGCGCGTCCACGCCCAGTGGCAGGCAGGTGGTCCAGCCGGCCAGCTGCCGGAACGTCGCCGGCGCGGTCGTCACCAGCAGCGAGGATGCCAGGGATCGGACGGCGGCGACCTCGCGGGTCAGGGCGTCTTCGGTGTCGGCGTAGACGGTGAGGTACAGCCCGACCCGGAACAGCTTCCCCTCCCCGCGCGCCAGCCGGTAAGCCAGATCCGCGGCGTCCTGGGCGGCGGCGTCGGCCTCGGGGTCGGCGAGCTTGCCGCGCTCGGCGTCCGAACGCCGGGAAGACTCCAGCCGCGCACGCTGCCGGCGCAGTTTCGTGGAGGCGGTGACCGGGTCGTACGGGTCGACGTGCAACGCGACGTCCAACCGTCCGGGGTAGGTCAGCAGCGGCTCCAGCCACCCGGCGTGGACCTCGGCCGGGTACCCGGTGACCGCGAAGCTCGCGGCGTGCACGTCGTCGATCACCAGGTGCCTCGCGGTGACTTCCACCGCGCCGGGCCCGGCGATCGGCGAGGCCGGGACGATCGTTGTCCCGGCCTCGCCGCGGCGGCGAAGTTTGGTGCTGATCATGTGTGGCTCCTGTCTTGGTTGGGGGGTGGTTCAGGCCGCGGTGCCGGCGCAGGCTTCGGACAGCAGGTCGGCGACGCCGGCCGGGGTGTAGGCGGCGACGGTGACGCCGGCGCCGGACAGCGCCGAGGCGGCCTCGGACAGCCGCCGGGTGATGCGAAGTCCCGCGTCCGCGCCGTGCCGTCCGGCGTCCGGCTCGCGCACCGTGAGCAGCACCTGGCGGGACAGCAGGCGCCGGCCATCGGAGATGTCGGCCAGGAACGCGGCGTGGTCGCGGGCCGCGGCCTCCAGCGCCGGGTGCGCCAGCCCGGCCGCGTCGGCCTCGATCGCCGCGACCATCGGGGCCAGGTCGACGCGGCGGGTGCGGATGAGGATCTGGGTCGGCCCGGACAGGGAGTTCAGGAACCGGCCGAATCCGGCGACCAGGTGGTTCTGCTCCCCGGCCGAGCGCAGCGCGAAGTTGACCGTGGAGCACGCGGCGACCCCGGCCGCTCCGGCCTCGCCCAGGGCCACCACCGCCTGGCCGTCGACCCCGGAGACGGGAAGGTTCAGGGGCGACGGCGCGGGTCCTTGGGCTTTGCGCCAGCGGTCGGGCAGGAACGTCGGCATGGGCGGAACTCCTTCGTCCGGGGCGTTGACCAGCCGGCGGGGCTGGCGGGCGTGGGTGATCGCGGCGAGCAGGAACCGGTCGGCGGAGATGCCGTCCCGGGTGCCCAGGGCGATCCCGGCGGCGACCGTGAGCACGATTGCGAGCGGTGCGAGCACGGCCAGGACCGGCAGGTGCGGGGCGGCGCCGTGGACGCCGGTGTAGATGGCCCAGCACCCGGCCGCGGTGCCGGCCACGATGGCCACCTGCCGGAACGACAAGCCCATGACGAGGGCGTCAGGGCGGTCGATGTCGGCGGGGATGCGGGCGGTGTAGTAGAACTCGCCGTCAGACATGCCAGCGCCCGCCGAGCTGACGGGTCTGCTCGTGCCGGGCGGCGCGGGCGATCTGCTTGGCCGGCCGCGGCTGGACGCTCATCACAGCCGCGCAGCGGGCGCGGAAGGCGGCCAGCAGCCGGGCGATCGGCATCCGCCGGAACGTGCACGGTCGGCGGTGGCGGGCCCGGGCGAAGTAGCGGATACGTCGGGCGGTGTGGGTGGTCTTGCCGGTCACGGAGTCGGACCTTTCTGTCGGGACGCGCGAGGCGCGCGCGGAGCGGGGGTGGGGCTGGGGGTGGGGAC
>JABFXP010000627.1 GCA_013361685.1 Catenulispora sp. | reverse complement strand
ACACCAACCAGCCCACCTCCCCTCCCCTCACCAACCATCACCGCGAACCGACCCACGGATACGCCAGTAGCGCCAAAAACAGGCGGGCGGCCTCCGGGCCGTCCGCCTCCCCGGCCGCGGCTCAGGCAGCCGTGCCTCCGACCGCCGACCACAGACCGCTCATGACGTCGAGGTAGGCCTGCGGGTCGGTCGCCCGCAGCACAGCCGCGTCCCGCACCTCCGGATGCGTGAGGATCAGGAACTCCTCCTTGCGGATGCCCTCAAGCACGATGTCCGCGACCTCGGCGGGCTGGAGCGCGGGACCCGCGGCGCGCACCGCGCGCCCGACGGCGCTGTCCTCCGCGCCGGCGACGAGCGGCGTCTCGACGAGGGCAGGGCACACGCACGAGAAGCGCACTCCGCTGTCCCGGTAGAGCACCGCCAGCGACTCGGCCAGCGCGAGGGCGGCGTGCTTGGTCACGGTGTAGGGGACGGCGCCCGGGCTCATCAACAGACCGGCGGCGGAGGCGACGCTGAGCAGGTAGCCCTCGCCGCGCGCGGCCATGGCCGGCACCAGGGCGCGGGCCGCCCACATGTGGGCCATGACATGGATGTCCCAGTGCTGCCGCCACCCCTGGTCCGGCGCGTCGAAGCCGCCGATCGGCGGCACGATCCCGGCGTTGGAGCAGAACACGTCCACCGGGCCGAACCGGGCCTCGGCCTCGGCGATCACACGCTTGACCTCCGCTTCGGCGGTGAGGTCCGCGGTGACGGCCAGACCGCCGACCTGGCGGGCCACCTCGCCGGCCGCCGCCGCGTCCCGGTCGGCGACCACGATGCCGCGCGGCCGCTCCTTCGCGAAGCGCTCGACCATCGCCCGGCCGATGCCGCTGCCGCCGCCGGTCACCACGATGGTCCGATTTTCAAGTTCCATGAGGGAATGCTAGGCACAGACCCGTAATGGGAGTTTGGCCGCGTTGAGGATGTCTGGTGGTACGCGCGGGCCCCACGTCCGGTCGCCGGTGGGCGCCGGACGCGGGGCGGTCCTCCCCGTCCCCGCGCGGTCAGCGCGAGGGCGTCTTCGGGTTCTGCTTCAGCGGCTGTAGTCCTCCAGGCCGCCGTCGCGGACGGTGTCGAGGGTGACGCAGTGGAAGCCGCCGCCCAGGACGCGGGAGTGGCGGAGCTTGTGGGGGGCGATGGTGATGCCCTTGGCTTCCATGGCGCGGATCAGTTCCGGCTGGTCGGAGTCGACGATGGCCAGGTCCGGGCTGACCATCAGGAGGTTCATGCCGAGCCAGGGGGCGGACAGCGGGTGCTTCACCACCGAGGGGATGTCGCGGATGGGCGGGGACCACAGGATGTCCCAGCCGTTGAAGCAGGCCGGGACGGTGGCCGGGTTCAGGCGTTCGGGGTTGAGCAGCACCAGGCCGGGGCGCAGCAGGGTGATGGTGGTGTCGATGTGGGTGTAGCCGTAGACGTCGCGGACCGGGTGCAGGCGGAAGTCGCCCATCAGGCGCAGCACCGACTCCAGCCAGCGCAGGCCGAGTTCGTTGCCGCTGCGGGAGACCTGGTAGATGATGTCGCGGCCGACGCGCAGGACGTTGGCGGCGTCGAAGACCGGTTCGGTCTCGTTCAGCAGCGGCAGGCCCTCGGCGTCCAGGCCGAAGAGGTCGTCGGCGAGCCGGGGCTTCGGGGCTGAGAGCCAGCCGGCGCCGCGGAGCATGTAGTCCTGGAACAGGTCGCGCATCTCGCCGTGGAGTTCGAAGTAGCGGGCGCGCATCGGGCTGGGGGTCTCGACGATCGTGTTGCCCATCACCATCGTGATGTCGCGGGGGCAGTAGGACAGGTAGCCCTCGCTGCTCCAGTCCGGGGACGTGAAGTGCTTCGCGTGGTCCGGGGCGGCGGGCTGGTGGACGCGGACGCCTTCGCCGCGCAGGGTCGCGATCAGGGTGGCGAGGTCCTCGGTGGTCTCCTCGATGACCTGCTTGGGGAACGCCCCCTCCTGGACCTCCTGGAGCTCCCGGGTGGTCAGCGTCGGGTAGCACGCCATCCAGGCCGAGATGTCGGTCATCCGCGGCAGGCGGGCGTTGGTCACATCGCCGACGATCACCTCGCGCAGGGTGGTGAACTCGTCCCAGGAGTTCACCGCCGGACGCGCGGCGGCGGCGCTGGTCACCAGCGGCTCGGTCATGACGTTCGTCATCGCTTCTCCCCTTCGGATTCGGCTGCTGCGCCCACGGTGCCCGGCGCTGCCTTCGCCGCGTTATCCGCCGGGGAAGGGGCACCGATAGCGGTGCTCGCGATGCTGGGCCGCAGGCGAACGCCCCCCAGCGAGCGAGGAGAGCCGACATGACGGACGAGGACGTCCTGCTGATCACCGGGCGCCAGGTCGACGCCGCACTGGCCGGCCGGCACCGGCAGATCGCCGACGCGGTGCGCGCGGCCTACCAGGCCCGCAGCAGACACCAGGACGCCCTGCCACAGGCGGGCATCCTGCGGTTCGCCGACGATCCCCGCAACCGGGTGATCGCCCTGCCGGCCCGGGTGGACGTCGGCACCGAGCGGGCCGGCATGAAGTGGATCGCCAGCTTCCCGGCGAACACCGCGCGCGGGCTGGAGCGGGCCTCGGCGGTGATCATGCTGAACTCGCTTCAGACCGGCCGCGTCACCACCGTGATGGAGGGCTCGCTGATCAGCGCCAAGCGCACGGCGGCCAGCGCCGCGGTCGCCGCGGCCGAGGTGCACCGCGCCGCCGGGCCGAGCACCCTGGGCCTGATCGGCTGCGGCCGGATCAACTTCGAGATCCTGCAGTTCATCCGCGCCGTCGGCCCGGAGGTCGACGCGGTGCTGGTCTTCGACCAGGACCCGGCGCGCGCCGAGGGTTTCGCCGAGCGCTGCGCGGACGTCGCGCCGGAGCTGAAGGTCGCGGTCGCGGCGAGCATCGCCGAGACGCTGGCCGCCAGCCCCCTGGTGTCGTTCGCGACGACGGCGATCGAGCCGCATGTCAGTGATCTGTCGATGTGCCCGGCCGGGGCCACGATCCTGCACATCTCGCTGCGGGACATCGCGCCGCGGGAGATCCTGCTGGCCGAGAACCTGGTGGACGACGTGGAGCACGCCTGTGCCGCGCAGACCTCGGTGCATCTGGCCGAGCAGCTGGTCGGGCACCGGGACTTCATCCGGGCCACGCTCGGCGACGTGCTGCTGGGCCGGGTGCGGCCGCGCGCGCAGGACAACAGTCCGCTGATCTTCTCCCCGTTCGGGATGGGGACGCTGGACATCGCGGTCGCCGGGCTGGTGCTGGACACGGTCCAGGACGCGGTCGCGGTGCCGGACTTCTGGCCCGCGCCGTGGAACTCCTAGTGGGGTCGGCCGGGCGCGGGGGCCGGGGGTCCGGTGACGTGGCGGCGGTGCGGCAGTCCGGCGACGTGGCCGCGTCCCGGGGGCCGGGCGAGGTGCACCAGGCCCGCAAGCCCGGCGCGGTCCGCGAACCGGGCCGCATGGTGGTCGTCAGTTCCCTGAGTTCGGACGCGCACACCTGGAACCTGGTCTTCCTCCAGCTGCTGATCGAGGAGGCCGGGTTCGAGGTGGTGAACCTCGGGCCCTGCGTTCCGGCGGATCTGCTGGTCTCGGCGTGCCGGGGGCTGCGGCCCCCGCTGATCGTGCTGAGCAGCGTCAACGGGCACGGGCACCAGGACGGGCTGCGGGCGATCGCGGCGTTGCGGGCGCATGAGGAGCTGGCGACCACGCCGGTGGTGATCGGCGGCAAGCTCGGGGTCGGCGCCGGGGATCGGACGGCGGTGGTGAAGGAGTTGCTCGCCGCCGGGTTCGACGCGGTCTACGACGACGTGCCGGACGCCGAGGAGTTCCGGGGGCTCGTCGGCGCGCTGGCGGCGATCCGGTCATGAGCGGGTCGGATTTCGCCGGCGCGGTCCGGCGGGCGCACGCGGCGGGCCGGCTGGTGGTGCAGCCGCGCATGGGGCTGGGCGATCCGGCGCTGATGCGTGCGGGGCTGGTCGCGACCAAAGCGGCGGCGGCCCGCACCGTCGGCACGATCACGCTGGACAGCTACACGCGCATCGGGGATCTGGAGTCGGCCGAGCGCGCGGTGCGCGGCGGGATGGATCTGAACGGCTATCCGATCGTCACCCACGGCGCGCGGGCCACCCGCCGGATGCTGGACGGCGTCGCGGACGCGGACTTCCCGGTGCAGGTGCGCCACGGTTCGGCGCGGCCGGCGCGGATCGTGGAGGCGATGTGCCGCGCGGGGCTGTCGGCGACCGAGGGCGGCCCGGTGTCGTACTGCCTGCCGTACGGCCGCACCCGGCTGGACGTGGCGCTGCACGACTGGACGCGGGCCTGCCGGATCCTGGCCTCGAACCGGCCGGACGGTGCGACGCCGCACCTGGAGACGTTCGGCGGCTGTCTGATGGGGCAGCTGTGCCCGCCGAGTCTGCTGGTCGCGGTCAGCGTTCTGGAGGCGCTGTACTTCCGCTCGATGGGCATCACGTCGGTGTCGGTGAGCTACGCCCAGCAGACGAACGAGGAGCAGGACCGGGAAGCCATCGCCGCGTTGCGCGGCCTGTGCGCCGAGCTGCTTCCGGACGTCGACTGGCACGTCGTGGTCTACGCGTACATGGGCGTCTATCCCCGGACCGCCGGGGGTGCGCGGGAGCTGCTGGCCCAGGCGGCGCGGCTGGCCGTGGACTCCGGGGCCGAGCGGCTGATCGTCAAGACGGTCGCCGAGGCGCACCGGCTGCCGACGATCGCGGAGAACATCGAGGCGCTGGAGTTCGCCGACGGGGTCGCCGCCGGCCGGCCGAAGCCGGCCGGCCGGGCCGCCGGCCACCGCGACTCGGAGGTGTATCAGGAGGCGCACGCACTGGTGGAAGCGGTCCTGAACCTGGCGCCGGAGCCGGGCCGGGCGCTGGTGACCGCGGTCCAGCGCGGCCTGCTGGACGTCCCGTTCTGCCTGCATCCGGAGAACGCCGGGCGGGCGCGCAGCTTCATCGACGCCGACGGCCGGCTGCGCTGGGCCGAGGTGGGCGCGATGCCGCTGCGCGGCGCGGTCGTGCGCGGCGGTATCAAAGCTCTGACTGCCTCGGGACTGGTCCAGGCGCTCTCCCATATGCAGCGGACCTACGACGCCGCGGCGCTCGAGCGGTCCCGACGTGGCGCGGCGCTGGGGATGTCGAGCTGAGCCGGCCGGGAAGCAGCCAGAAGACACGGGGTCACGGCGTCACGGCGTCACGGAGCCACGAGACGAGAGCCAAGCGGCTAGCGGAAGAAGGCAAGGAGAGAGCATGGCGAGATTGATGAGCGCCGATCCGGCGGTCGAGTCGGCAGAAGACTCGGCCGCCGAATCGGCGCGTCTGTGCGAAGTACCGTTCCATCGCGGCGACAAGCATCCGCTGTATTACGTCCACGAGATCAGCGGCTCGGTGCTGCACTTCGCACCGGTCGCCCGCCTGCTGGCGGATCAGCGTTCTGTGATCGGCCTGCAGAGCGTCGGCACGCACCCCGGACACCCGGCGGACCGGACCATCGAGGAGATGGCCGAACGGTTCCTGGCCGTCGTCGGCCGGCGGGCCGACGCCGAACCGCTGGACCTGGTCGGCTATTCGGTCGGCGGGCTCATCGCCTTCGAGATGGCGGCCCGCGCGGCCGCGGCCGGGATCCGCGTGCGCATGCTCGGCCTGATCGACGCCCCCGCGCCGGGCACGCCGTCCGGGATCACCCCGGCGCGGGTGGTGCGCATGATCGCGCACGGTCTCGGTATCAAGTCCGTGGCCACCTCGGAGTCGCAGGACTCTGAGGGGCTGCTGTCGATGCTGGTCGCCGAAGGCCGCGAGGCCGAGCTGTTCCCCGACGACTACACCGAGGCCGATCTGCGGCCCTCGGTGGACCTCCAGGTGATCACCGGCCGGGCCGCCGAGGCGTACCGCACGCACCGCGTGTTCGACGGGGACGTGCGCCTGATCGGGGCGAGAGGCCAGCTGGCGGCGAAGACCGCCGCGTGGCAGCCGTACGTGAGCAGCGCGATCCTCGGCAGCGAAGTCGACGCCGGGCACTACGACCTGATGAAGGGCCGGGCGCTCGGGGAAGTGACGGCCATCGTCCGCAACTGGGTCAGCGAATAAGGACGTCGAAGCTGCGAGGCCCGACCCTGGAGGGTCGGGCCTCGTCGCATGTGCCGCCTCACTGGGACATGGACACCAGGATCCGCCGGTCCCCGGTGTAGGCGCGGCGCCCGTGGCCGACGAGCACGTTGTCGATCAGCAGCGCGTCGCCCTGCTGCCAGTCCACGTCCACCGCCCGGTCCAGTCCGGTCTTGCGGATCTCCACCGCGACGTCGGCCGGGATCGGCGTGCCGTCGGCGAGCGTCACCGACTGCGGCAGCTCGTCCTCCGGCAGGATCGCCATCAGCTCCCGCATCGTGTCCTCGCCGAGGGTCGCCGGATGCCACTGGTCCAGCTGGCAGAACCACACCTCCTCGCCGGTGACCGGGTGCCGCACCGTGGCCGGACGGGTCTGGCTGATGCGCAGCCCGCCGGTCTCGGTCCACTCCCACGCCGCGCGGCCGGCCGCGAGGAAGGTCTCCACCTCCGCGTGGTCGGAGGTCTCGAACGTGTCCTGCCAGCTCTTGCCCAGCCCGCGTCCGCCGTGCAGGTACTGGCGGTAGCAGACGCCGTCCTTGACCGCCGCGCGGATCGCCGGGTCGAGCGAGGACAGCCACAGGCCGCCGTGCACGAGCGGGGTGGCGCCGCCGGTCTCGGCGGGCCGGGCACAGTAGAACAGGACCCTGGCCGGCCAGGCGTGCGCGTAGGACAGTTCGTTGTGCATCGAGATGTCGTACTCGCGGGGGAACTCGGTGGAGGTGTAGATGTTGTCGCCGACCTTGGTGCGCGGGGAGTTGCCGTGCACATAAGCCTGGCGCCGCCGCAGCAGCCGCGAGGACACCCCTTCAAGCTCCTCCTCGGTCACCCCGAAGCCGCGGAACAGCAGCGCGCGGTGCTGCACGAGCAGTTCGTCGATCTCGGCGCCGCCGGCGTAGCCGAGCAGGCCCGCGGCGTCAGCGGAGACCGCGGCCGTCGCGGGGGTGATCTCCAGAGGCTTCCAGTCTTCGTACACGGTGTCTCACCTTTCTTCTCTTCTCAGTACTAGTCGAGGTATTCGGCCAGCTCTTCCGGGGTCGGCCGCTGGATCACCACGCCCATCGGCAGGTCCACGCCCCACTCCTTGCGGATCCGGGAGACCAGGCGCGCGATGAGCAGCGAGTGGCCGCCGAGGTCGAAGAAGCCGTCGTCGGCACCCACCTCGGGGAGCCCGAGGATGTCCGCGAACATGCGGCACAGCGCCGCCTCGCGCTCGGTGGCCGGGGCGCGGCCGGTGGTCGCCGCCGAGGCCGCCGGGGCCGGCAGGGCCTTGCGGTCGACCTTGCCGCTGGGCAGCAGCGGCAGCTCCGGGAGGAAGACCAGCGCCGAGGGCACCATGAACTCCGGGAGGAAGGCGCGCGCCGCGCTGAGCAGGTCGGCGGGGTCGAGCGGGGCCGGCCC
>JABFXP010000511.1 GCA_013361685.1 Catenulispora sp. | reverse complement strand
GCGGCGCCGTAGACCAGGCGCACGCAAGCCGAGCCCGCCTGCGCGTGCTTGCGCACGTTGGCCAGCGCCTCCTGGGCCACGCGCAGCGTCACCACCTGGATGTTCGCCGACAGCGGCCGCGGGTCCCCGTCGATCGCGACCGACGTCGCGATCCCCAGCTCCTCGCCGATCCGGGCCGCCGCCCGGTGCAGCGCGGCGTCCAGCGGCAGCCCGGCCAAGGGGTCGCCCGTGGCGTAGCCACCGTTGGATTGACTACAGATCAGGGCCCGGGCCTCGGCCAGGTTCTCGCGGGCGGTGCGGGCCGCCAGCTCCAGCCGCTGCCGGGTGGCGGCCGGATCGGTGTCCAACGTCGCCTCCGCGGCCTGGACCAGCATGAGCAGGCTCGTGAAGCCCTGCGCCAGGGTGTCGTGGATCTCCCGGGCCAGCCGCTCGCGTTCCTGGCGCACCCCGGCGTCGTGGTTGGCCAGCTCCAGCTGCGCGCGGGTGGCCTCCAGCTCTTGGATCAGCGTCCCGCGGCGCTCGTGGTCGTTCAGCATCTCGACGAAGAAGCCTCCGATGAACAGGTTGAACAGCAGCGCCGACCCGGCCGTCAGGGCCCAGCCGATCAGTGAGCCGCCGTCGAAGCCGCCGCGCAGCGCGATCGGCAGGCTCAGCACCGCCGCACCGCAGGTCAGGATCGCGATGCCGCGTGGTCGGTAGCCGGTCAGGGGCGAGAACTGGGACAGCACGATGCTCGCCATGAAGGTCAGGTCCGCATCGGCCCACACCAAGACGAAGCTGAGCACCGAGCTGATCGCGAGGTGGTAGTAGACCACGTTGTAGGAGTGCACGCGGTCCACCAGCCACGGGTACTCCAGGAAGATCCACGACGCCGATATCACGGCCAGCGGCAGCAACAGCCACAGCGACTTGTGCCCGCCGACGACCAGCAGCGCAGCGATCATCAGCGCGAAGTGCCAGGCGGCTCCCCAGATCAGGGCGACCCGCCGCCAGGACCGGCTGGATTCGCGGGCGTCCTCGGCGAGGGCCTCGGTCAGCGGTCCGGTGCGCGATTCGTCGGCGCATTCCGCCGGGTCGGCGGTGTCGGCGACGTCAGCGGCGTCAGCCGGGCCGGCGACGTCGACGACGTCGCCGGCACCGGCCGCAGTGGTCTCACTCACCCGTCGTCCCGCCCTCGCCAGCTGAAAGTCCTCAGGCACAGCAGCAAGCCGATCACACACCAGCCCACCAGCACCAGTGCCAGCCGCCCGTGCTCCCAGCCCTGCGCCGGCTCGGAGTACTTGAAGTCCTCAGGCAGGAACACCGATCGCATGCCCTGGCACAACCACTTCACCGGGAACAGCGCTCCGATCTGCTGCACCGCCGACGGCAGCGACGAGAAGACGATGAACACCCCGGAGACGAACTGCAGCACCATGATCGGCAGCCAGACGATCGCCGAGCCCTGCTCGGACCGGATCAGGCTGCTCATCCCGATCCCCAGCAGGCTGCACGCGGTCGCGCCCAGCACCAGCACCCACGCGAAGGTGAACCACCGGCCGGCGTCGGCCGGCAGCTTCAGCCCCATCACCGTCACGCCCACCAGCAGCATCACCGCGACCTGCGCGGCCGTCGCGGCCAGCACCGAGGCCACCTTGCCGAGGAAGTACGAGGCGGCCGGCATCGGCGTGGTCCGCAGCCGCTTCAGCGCCTTGGTGTGCCGCTCGATCGCCACCGCGTAGGCCAGGTTCTGCAACCCGCCGTTGATCACGCACATGCCGATCATCCCGGTCGCGTAGACCTGCTGGTAGGTGGCGGACGTCCCGTCGATCCGCCCGCGGAAGATCGTCCCGAACAGCAGCAGCATCACCACCGGCAGCGCGAAGGTGTAGATCAGCAGGCTCGAGTTCCGCGTCAGCTGCCGGAGCTCCACCCCCATCCGGATCCTGCCGATCCGCCACACCTCGCGCAGCGGCGTGCGGAGCGGCGCGCCGCCCCCGGCCTCGGCTCCGGCCTCACCTTCCGCCCGGCCCGCCAGCTGTTCGATCGCACCGTCCGTGGTCACCGTGCTCACCGTTCCCCCTCCTGGTCCGACCCGATCAGGTCGAGATAGATGTCCTCCAGCGACGGCCGCACCACCGACAGCCCCGGGATCTCGCCCCGGAACCGGGCGGCCAGCTCGGCGATGAGCCGCGTGGGCTCCGTGGTCGTCTGCTCGCGGCGCTTCCCGTCCTGCTCCCAGGCCACCACCGCCTGCGCCTGGTCCCGCCCGCCGAGCTTGTCCGGGGCGGCGACCTCCACCAGCCGGCCGCCGGCCAGCACCCCGACCCGGTCGGCCAGCGCCTCGGCCTCGTCCAGGTAGTGCGTGGTCAGCAGCACCGTGGTCCCGGCGGTGCGCAGGGACCGGATCAGCTCCCAGAACCGGCGGCGCGCGGCCGGGTCGAAGCCGGTCGTCGGCTCGTCCAGGAACAGCAGTTCCGGGTCGCCGACGATGCCGAGCGCCACGTCCAGGCGCCGGCGCTGCCCGCCGGACAGCCGCGAGGTGAGGGTGCGGGTCTGGTCGGTCAGGCCGACCGCGGCGATCACCTCGTCCGGGTCGCGGTGCGCCGGGTAGTAGGCGCCGAACTGCCGGACCGCCTCGCCGACGCGCAGCATGGTGAAGTCGCGGGCCTCCTGGAGCACCACCCCGATCCGGGCCCGCCAGCGGTAGTCGGCCAGGGCGGGGTCGGTCCCCAGGACGCAGACCTCGCCGCCGTCCCGGTCCCGCAGCCCCTCCAGGATCTCCACCGCGGTGCTCTTGCCGGCTCCGTTCGGGCCCAGCAGCGCGAAGATCTCACCGGTCGCGACGTCCAAGTCGACGCCGTCGAGTGCCGCGGCGTCCCCGTAGGTCTTGCGCAGCCCTCTGGCGCGCAGTGCTGTGGTCATGCCTCCACAGTGGCCGCCGGGGCGGGGCCGGCATGAGGTGCGACCGGTTGAACCCGGGGGTCAACCGGTCGATGGACCCCTGGGGAGAAGGAAGGGGAAACTGCTGGAAGGAGCGGGGGCAGAGGGCTCAGGCCCCGCCGGTCCCGGACGCCGCCGGGATGCCGACCTTGACGCCGGCCTCGTCGAAGGCGGCCAGCAGCCGGCCGCGCAGCTCGCGGGCGACCTCGGCGCTGCTGCGCGCCGCGGTCCGCACCGTGACCCGCATCATCATGTGGTCGCCCTCGATGGACTCGATGCCGGCGACGGTCGGCGCCTCGCTCAGGAAGCTGTTCTTCCACTCCGGGTCCTCGAACATCTGGTGCGCGGTCTGGACCATCACATCCCGCACCCGGAGCGGCTTCTCGGTGTAGGAGACCGGGACGTCCACGATCGCCCGGGCGTAGCCCTGCGACTGGTTCCCGATCCGCTTTATCGTGCCGTTGCGGACATACCAGACGATTCCGTCGATGTCCCGCAGCTGAGTGATCCGCAGCCCCACGTCCTCCACGGTGCCCTTGGCGTCGCCGGCGTCGATGTAGTCGCCGACGCCGTACTGGTCCTCCATGATCATGAAGATGCCGGCCAGCAGGTCGGTGACCACGTCCCGGGCGCCGAAGCCGATGGCCGCGGAGATCACGCCGACGCTGGCCAGGATCGGCCCGGTGGAGATGTGCAGCTGGTCGATGATCATCAAGGCCGCGATCACCATGATGGTGGCGCTGGCGATGCTGCTCAGCACCGAGCCCAGGGCCCGGGTGCGCTGCAGCCGGCGCTCGGCGCCCATCAGCAGCCCGGCCTCCAGGAAGCGGCCGGGCTTGGACTCGGCCCGCATCGCCGCCTTGTCCACCGCGCGGCGGATGAAGGTCAGGGTGATCTTGCGGATGATCAGCGCGGTGATCATGATCGCCACGATCGTCACCAGGTTGGTGATGATCGCCCCGGAGTGGTGGCTGAACCAGTCTCCGACGCCCTTGGCCTTCTCACTCAGCGACGTGGTCGGGTCCGACGACGGCGAGCCCGGCGTGGTGGGGGTCGCTGCGGCGTGGGCGGGGACTAGGGCGGACACGGGTCTGGGGCCTCACTGATCGACGGGACGGTTATCGGATCACCCGCCAGGTTAGAGGATCCCGGCCCCCGGCAGGACCGCCGATCCGATCAGCTCCAGCTGGTCCAGGTCGGCCAGGTCGAAGGTCCGCAGGTAGACGCGCCGGGTGCCGATCGCGTGATATTCGCCGAGCCTGTCCAGCAACTGCTCCGGTGTGAACCGCCAGATCACCTGGTTCGGCGGCGTGATGGCGGCGATCGCCGCGGCCCGCCGTTCGATCTCGGCCTCGGTGCGGCCGCAGGCCACGACCAGCGTCACCGACAGCGTCAGGGAGGCCGGATCACGGCCGATCGCGGCGCAGGCCTCGCGGATCCGGGTGTAGCTCTCGCCGACCTGGTCGGCCGGGCGGAAGTTGGAGTTGTACTCCGAGGCGAACGTCGCCGCCAGCCGCGGTGTCCGCTTCGGCCCGCGGCCGCCGACGATGATCGGCGGATGCGGCCGTTGCGCCGGCTTGGGAAGCGCGGGGGAGTCGGTGAGCTGGTAGTGCTCACCCTGGAAGGAGTAGGTCTGCCCGGCCGGGGTGCCCCACAGGCCCTTGATGATCTCGAGCTGCTCCTCCAGCCGCTCGAACCGCTTGTCCGGGAACGGGATCCCGTACGCGGCGTGCTCCGCGGCGTCCCAGCCCGCGCCCAGGCCCAGTTCGATCCGCCCGCCGGACATCTGGTCCACCTGCGCGACCTGGATCGCCAGGACCCCGGGCAGCCGGAAGGTCACCGGGGTCACGAGCGAGCCCAGGCGGATCGTCGAGGTCTCCCGCGCCAGCCCGGCCAGCGTGGTCCAGCAGTCGGTGGGGCCGGGCAGGCCGTCGCCGTCGCCGCCGCGCATCACGTGGTCGGACCGGAAGAAGCCGCCGAAGCCCAGGTCCTCGGCGGCGCGGGCGACCCGCAGCAGGGTGTCGTAGCTCGCGCCCTGCTGCGGCTCGGTGAGAATGCGGAGATCCATGAAGATCAGCTTGGCATGCCCGCCGCCGGCGGTTCCAGGCCGAGCTGCGCGGCCAGGAAGCCCCACATGTCGGCCGCCACCTCCACGGTGCGGGACACGGCGCGCTGGCTGTGCCCGGCCTCGCGCTCCATCCGATACAGGATCGGCTTGGCGCCGTCCGGGGCGTTCGCCGGGGCGGCGGCGTGCTGGAGCGCGGCGGCCAGCTTGCGGGCGTGCAGCGGGTCGACGCGGGTGTCGCCGTCGAACACGGTGAACAGGGTGGCGGGGTACTCGGTGCCGTCGTGCACGTTGTGGTACGGCGAGTACGCGATCAGCCAGCCGAACTGCTCGGGGTCGTCGGCGGTCCCGTACTCCTCGTTCCAGGTGACGCCCAGCCCGTGCTTCTCATAGCGGACCATGTCCAGCAGCGGCGCCCAGCAGATCACGGCGGCGTACTTCTCAGGGTGCTGGGTCAGCGCGACACCGACCAGCAGGCCGCCGTTGGAACCGCCGTAGATGCCCAGCTGTCCCCGCGTGGTCACGCCGTTCTCGACCAGCCAGTCGCCCGCGGCGTGGAAGTCGTCGTAGACGTTCTGCTTCTTCGCCATCATCCCGTCGCGGTGCCACTGCTCGCCCTCCTCCGAGCCGCCGCGCAGGTTCGCCACCGCATAGGTGCCGCCGGCCTCGACCCAGGCCAGGATGCGGGGGTTGTAGGCGGGAGTGAGCGGGATGTTGAAGCCGCCGTATCCGTAGAGGACGGTCGGCTTGGGGCCGGGTCCGCCTTCGCCTTCGATCACGAACATCCGGACCCTGGTGCCGTCCTTCGACGAGTACGTGACCTGCCGGGACCGCACGGCCGGGATCTCCACCTCGGCCGGCGGGCGCTCCCACAACGAGGTCCGGCCGGTGCGGGCGTCGTAGTGGTGGATCTCATACGGCGTGGTGAAGTCGGTGTAGCCGAACCAGAGCTCGTGGCCGCCCTCCGGCCGCACGCTCAGACCGCCCAGCGTGCCCAGGCCCGGCAGCGGGATGTCGGCGACCTTGGCGCCGGTGCGCGCGTCGTGCAGCGCCAGCTCGCCGACCGCGTGCCGGGTGCGGCCCACCGCCAGCAGCGGCCGCTCCAGCTCCGGGCCGTCGAGCAGGGCGTAGGAGTCGAGCACCGCCTCGGGGTCCTCCGGGATCAGCTCGCGCCAGGCGGCGTAGGACAGGTCGGTCACCGGAGCCACGCAGATCCGGCCGCGCGGGGCGTCCCGGTCGGTCCACAGCAGCGCGCTCCCGGCTAGCGGCGAGTCGGCCTCGCAGATGTCCAGCGACGTCTGGTTGTCCAGGCCGACCTGCACCGCGGCGAACACCGGGGACTCGGCCGGGGAGGCTGTCAGGTCCGCGAGATACAGGTCGTTGCGCGGCGCGGTCCCCGCGCTCGCGTTGACCTCCAGCCAGCGGCCGTCCCGGGTCACCGAGACCCCGTAGTAGGTGGTCATCGGCTGACCGGCGCCGAAGACCTCGACGTCGTCGGTCTCCGGATCGGTGCCGACCCGGTGGAACCAGACCCGCCGGTGGTACTGCCGCTCGTCCGCGGGCACCGAGTCCGGGTGCGGCTTGCGGATGTAGTAGTAGGCCTCGCCGCCGGGCAGCCAGGCCACCGGCGAATACCGGGTGCGCGGGATCGGGCCCTCGATCCGCTCGCCGGTCGCCACGTCGAGCACCGTGAGCACGGACTCCTCGTCGCCGGCCTCCGACACCTGATACGCCAGCCGGTCGCCCTCCTTCGAGGGCTGCCAGTGGTCCAGCGTCGTGGTCCCGGACGGGTCCAGCGCCATCGGGTCGACCAGGACCCGTTCGGTGCCGTCGGCCTCGATCACCAGCAGCACGCCGTGCTCCTGCCCCGGCAGGCGGCGGGTCACGAACCGGCGCGCGCCGCGCCAGGCCGGCCCCGAGACGTCGCCGGTGCCCAGCAACTCGGCCAGGCGCGCGGCGAACGCGGGGGTGGCGCCCCAGCCCTTGCGGGCCTGGGTCAGCAACTCCTCCTGGGCCGCCTCCCACGCCGCCGTGCGGGGATCCTCGGCCTGCTCCAGCCACCGGTACGGATCGGGCACGTCCCGGCCGTGCAGGTGGTCGACGAGCGGCAGCCGCTCGGCCTTCGGGTAGCTAAAGGACGACATGCCTCAGAAGACTATGTGTTGTGGTCCATCTGCGTTAACCCGCACGTGACTCATGATTTTGAAGATGTGCGTGAAATCTGGTAGCGCGGGAACCACAACAGCGGACAGACTGGATCTACCCGTGAGCCGATCCGCGGACACGTGCTCGACCTGCGCCGATGCCCCAGCAGGGCATCGGCCGGAAATTGCGTGCGTGAATGCGGAGCGGAAACGCTAGCTCCGGCGCGAGCCACGCGTCGGACTCGGTCAGGAGGCCACCAGTGCCGCACGCACTACTTTTGAACGCTTCGTATGAGCCGTTATGCGTCGTGAGCCAACGCCGCGCAGTGGTTCTGATCCTCAGCGACAAGGCCGTCACCCTTGAGGGATCCGGCGACCTGCTCCACGCGGCCACCTGGTCGATGCCCGC
>JABFXP010000075.1 GCA_013361685.1 Catenulispora sp. | reverse complement strand
CGCAGCGACATCTACCCGTGCGTCAGCCGTAAGAATCCTTATATCGGCTTGACGCCGGCCGACGATTTCGCGAACTCTCCGGCGCGAGGGAAAGGGCGATCGCGGCGGCGGACGAGGCGGACTTCGGACTGTTCTGCCGCCGTCACGACCAGTGATGCACGTCTCATCTCAAGATCAAGACCGACACGCGGTGAGGTATGCTGATCCGGTTGCGAAGGGGAGTAGCCCCGCGAACCGGTTCATCGACACACTGGAGCCCCGGCTCCCGGTGACCGGGCTCACAGACGGTGACCGAGTCGCCGTCCGCGGGCGGGCGAGACCTTCGGCCCTTAGTTGTCGACGACGTGTTCTTTTCATCGGATGCGCGCCGGCGGGGCCGAAGCCGTGTCGTCGCCCCGCGCCGATCGTCCTTCGGCCCCGGTGGTGCCGGAAGGCTGGACGGTCTCTTACTGTGGTTCATTTCTTGGTGCTCGCCGTGTGCGCGGTGGCGATCTATCTGTCGTGCGAGTGGTTCGTCAATGCCGTGGAGTGGCTCGGGCAGCGGCTGGACGTCGGGAAGATGGCGGTCGGGACGATCCTGGCCGCGTTCGGGACCGCGTTGCCGGAGTCGGTGGTGACGCTGGTCGCCGTGACCTCCGGCGGTGGGTCCGAGGGCAAGGAGATCGGTGTCGGGGCCGCGATGGGCGGGCCGCTGGCGCTGGCCACGGTGGCCTACGGTGTGACCGGCGTCATGCTCTACGCCAAGCGGCGGCAGCGGATCGGGGAGGCGGCAGGTGTGTCGGGGGCGCTCTCCGGCCCGGGGGCGGCGCGCGCCGCGCTGACCGCGCCGGTGCTGGAGTCGAAGGCGGCGGTGCGGCGGCTGGCCAAGGACCAGAGCTGGTTCCTGCCGATCTTCGTGGTGAAGGTGGCGTTGGGATTGGTCGCGTTCGCGGTCAAGCCGGCGCTGGGGCTGGTGTTCTTCGCCGCCTACGCCGCGTACTTCTGGCGTGAGATCCGCAGCGGGTCCGCCGACGGTGCCGACGATGCTGATGACGCCGACGGTGCCGACGACGCCGAGGAGCTGGAGCCGCTGAAGCTTCAGCCGAAGGTCGCGTCCCCGGCGACGTGGGCGGTGCTGCTCCAGACGGCGGCGACGCTGGTCGTGATCTTCTTCGCCTCGCAGCTGTTCGTCCACCAGCTCGACGCCATCGGCCCGATGCTGGGCCTGTCGGCGGCGGTGACGGCGCTGCTGCTGTCGCCGATCGCCACCGAGCTGCCGGAGATCATGAACGCGGTGATCTGGGTGCGGCAGGGCAAGACGGAACTGGCGCTGGCGAACATCTCCGGGTCGATGATGATCCAGGCCACGGTGCCCTCCGGGCTGGGTCTGCTGTTCACGTCGTGGCATTTCGACGGCGCGTTGCTGTGGGCCGGGGTGGTCACCATGGCCGCGATCGGGTATCTGCTGGCGACGTTGCGTGCCGGGCGGCTGACCGCGGGGCGGTTGGCGGCGTCGGCCGGGTTGTACGGCGTGTTCGCGGTGGGATTGGTGCCGATCCTGGCGTGAGCCCCAGCCGGAATCACGGTGATCACGTTAATCAGAGTGCCGCCCAAGTCAGAGCCCTGTCGGTGCGGCGCCGCTGCGCTCCGCCTCGGCTGCCGCCTGCTCGACGCCCCAGGCAAGTCTTTCGACGAGTTCCGGGGCGATGACGTGGGTGTCGAAGTGGAGCGCGAGGGCCAGCGCCCCGTCGGCGTCGTCGAGGGTCACCGACAGCCGCTCGGTGGGTTCCGGGCCGCGGTGCAGCCAGGCGAAAGCCGACCGGCCGCGGACGGTCCGCGGCTCGCGCGGGTGGGGCGCCGCCTCCGTGGTGTAAGCGACGGAAGGGGTGGCGGCCCGGCGATCGTTGAAGAACATCGCGATGCCGTGGTCGCCGCGGGCCAACAGCGCTTCCAGGGCGTCCGGGTCGAAGTAGGCGTTCTTCATGGCGGCCATCGTGGCGCGCCGCGCCCGGGACATCGCCTCGTCGAACGTGGTGTCGGCGAGGTCCAGCACCAGCAGCCCGCTTTGCGCGACGAAGCACACCACGTCGGCCAGCGCAGGCCGGAAGCGGTTGCCCACGCGCGGCCGCAAGACCACACGTGAGCGGCCGCTGATGCGGGCGAAGGCGACGGCGATCAGCGTGGTGAGGACCGCCGAGTCGTCCACGCCGGTGCGGGCGCTGATCGCCGCCACCGACGCTGCGAGCCCGGGGGAGGTGAGGCGGCCGGACCAGTGGCGGGGACGGCGGGGCGCGGCGAGGGCGAGAGGCGGCTCACTCGGCGGGCGCCGCTCCGCGTCGAGTGCCTGCGCGAAATGACGCAGGGTTCTGTCGTTGTGGCGGCGGCCGGCTTCGGACGCCTGCCAGGCGGCCTGGTCCAGGGACTGCATGCCGCTCGGCTCGCGCCTCTCACGCGCGGCCACCTCACGGAGCATCACCGCGGCCCCGCCCGCGTCGAGCGCCAGGTGATGCATGAGGACCACCAGGTGGGTGCAGGCACCGGCGTCGCGGATGACGGCCATCCGGATCGGCCACTCGGAGCGCAGGTCGTAGGGGCGGCGACGGTAGACCGCTTCGACTTGAGCGGCGAGAGTGTCCGGGTCCTGATTTCCCTGAGTGTCATACACCTCGAGGATCGTCTCGCCGGAGGAGACCAGCCATTGCCGTGCCGCGCCGAATGGAGCGTCGACGGAGAGGCGAGTGCGCATCGTCGGATAGCGGCTGTGGAGGTACGCCAGCTCGGAAGCCACGTCCTCGGGCCGCGTGCCGGGCGCGAGCGGGCGGCGACCGCCCTGGGGCAGCCAGTTGCGCTGCCGGATCATGGTGCCCCAGATGTCACGCTGACCCCATGTCAGAGCTGCGCGACCAGACCCCGGACCGCTGAACGGGACGCGGATCCGCTCGGCCGGGACCGGCTCGGGCCGCACCCCCGGTCCGAGCCCCGGCAGCCACAGTCCGGCCTGGAAATCCCGCAGCCGCCGCCGGGTCGCGGGCCGGTCGATGCTCCAGGCTGGCCCGCGGACCAGCCACTCGTCGGTCACGACCCGGACGCCGCCGATCCGCTCCGCCAGGGACGACGGCAGCGCCGCGCGCACGGCCTCGTCCCACGCGGCGTGCACGTCGGCGTCGGCGCGCAGCGTCACCAGCACCTCGAGCAGCGGATGCCCGCCGGTGCCGGGCACGGCCACGGCCACCGCCACGCAGGCTTGGACGTCCGGGCACGTCGCGAGCACCACCCGCTCCACCGGCTCCACCGGATCAGCCCCGGCTCCGGTCCTGCTCGCGACCTCCGCCATGTCGACGCCCACCAGCACCCCCTGATCATCGCGGCCCTGTGGCCAGACTATGAGGGTCCTGCGATATCCGGGAGATGGCCACCCGGAAGGCTTCAGGTGAAGCACCGACAAAGCAGCGGTGAACCGTTGTCAGGAGGTGCCCGCCGCGCGGTGTGGACAGCCCGGCTCGGCGTCGTCCCTTATCGCCTCGCGTCCTCCAGATCCGCTGACTCCGCCAGCGCGATCGGCGTCCCCACGTTCTCGATCACGTCCCAGTCGAACAGCATCGGCACCAGCTTCGCGGCGTACCACTCGTCGGTCTGCTCCGGCACCACCCAGGCGCTGTTGTTCCAGTCGCCGAGGTCGAAGACGTAGCGGGCCACCGAACCGGAGGTGGCGGCAGTGGTCTCTATCCCGTGCAGCCCGGCGGCGCGCACGGTCTCGTTGTCGCCGGGAACCGCGCGGCCGGGCAGCGCCGGGACACCGGGCAGCAGAGCGTTGAAACGGCACTTGTGGAGGCGGCCCCACGTCCACTCGTCGGTGTCGGGGCCCAGATCGGCCTCCAGTCGCTCGGCGGCCCGGTCCAGGGCGGCGCCGACCGCCTCCGGCCAGGGCCCGAAGACCGTGGTGTCGCCGTCGCGGGCGCCGGCGAGCAACGCCTGGAACGACAGCCACAACGTGCCGGTGCGCTGCTGATGCGTCAGCAGCTGCCCGTGCGAGGCGCCGGCCTCCGGCAGCGGCACGGTCGACAGCAGTTCGCGCCGGGTCTCGGTGTAGACGGTCGCGGCCACCGAACCGAGGTCCATGCGGCCGTCCCAGCCGCGCAGCAGCTCCAGCAGACGCGCTCGGCGGCTGTTCTCGTCGGCCTGCACATGGGTCAAAGACGCGATGAACTCGCGCGCCGTCAGCGAGGTCACGTCGGCGTGGATCCGCTGCATCGCCGCCCGGTCCAGGCCGCCGCCGTCGGCCACGGCCGCGCGCAGCAGCTCCAGGATCCGGGTGGCGCGCGCGGGGCCGGCGAAGTCGTGGGCGACGTAGGGCTCGCCGTCCGCGGTCGGCCGGTTGTTGGCCGAGACGAGCAGGCCCTCCTCCGGGTCGCGGGCCGCGGGCAT
This sequence comes from Catenulispora sp., assembly GCA_013361685.1. Lineage (GTDB taxonomy): Bacteria > Actinomycetota > Actinomycetes > Streptomycetales > Catenulisporaceae > Catenulispora. The sequence goes on along the minus strand of JABFXP010000075.1, from coordinate 3,143 downwards.
GTCGTCGAACGGCACCCAGCCGGTCCAGGCGTACTCCGGCTCCCAGCCCGGCACCGCCGTCCAGGAGTTGGCCCGGTTCCGCCGCGGGACGCGGCCGCGCAGGCGGTAGCCGACGGCGCCGTGGACGTCGGCGGTCATCAGGTGGTCCACCGGCACCGACCAGCCGCGCATCACCTCGTCGAACTCCGCCACGGAGGTCGCGGTCAGCATCGGCAGCAGGCAGTCCAGGGTCCGGTCCGGCTCGGCGGTGCCGGTCCAGCGCAGCGCCAGGCCGGTGTTCGCGGCGGCGTCCCGCACCACGACGCCGCCGTGCGCGCCGGTGTGCACGGTGATCTCCACCGGATCGGCGCCGCGGACCGTGATCAGCTCGGTGTGCGCCTCGAGGGCGTCCAGGTTCTCCACGTACAGGTCCTGGTCGTCGGCCATGCCGTGGGTGATGCCCCACGCCACGTGCGCGGTGTGCCCGAAGTGCGGGAACGCGGGCAGGCCGGGGAAGGACAGGCCGATCGCGTCGAAGGCGTCGCAGGACACGTGGTTCTGCCAGTACGGGCCCGGCGTCTCGAACGGCCGGTGCGGGTCGCCGGCCAGCAGCGGCCGGCCGGAGGCGGTGTGCATCCCGGACACCACCCAGTTGTTGCTGCCCGCCGCCGGATCGGCCGCCGCCGCGACCGTCTCCACCTCGGCCAGGCCGTTCAGCCAGGCCCGCACCCGCTCGCCGTGGCCGGGCGGCGGCCCCTCCCGGTCCACGCGCCGCAGCTCGCCTGTGGGGACGACCATCAGCTCCTCGCGCGCGTTCGACCGCACCCGCCAGACCAGGTCGGCCGGGGCGTTCGGGAGCAGCGCGGTCCGGAACAGCTTGTGCGCCATGCTGCCCATGCCGACGTGCCGCCCCAGGTACACCGCCACGCAGTGCCACGGCTCCCACGGCGCCGGGGCGGCCGGCAGGTCGTCCTCCCGCAGCCGGTCGGCCAGCACCGCGTCCACCCCCGCGGCGTACGCGGTGAGCACGGCCTTGGCCGGCGCCCCGAGTGCTTCATACGAACGGCGGGCCGCCGCCGCCAGGCCGACCCGCCGAACGAACGTGTCGTCGGCCACCGCCCGCGGCCCGGCGACTTCCGCCCACGTCCCCAAGGCTCTGCGACGGACGAACTCCATCTGCAGGCCCCGGTCGAAGGCGGCGATCCGGCCCTGGGCCGCAAACGCCTCCTCGGGGGACGCCGCTCGAACGTGCGGGATGCCGTGCTGGTCGCGATATGCCTCCATGGTCGTTCATTCTGCATGGCGGTGGTCCCGATCGGCAGGAGGGGATGCTCCAGCGCGGGTGGAGGCCGGGTGTCGATCGTCTGTCGCAGGGGCGCGCGCGGGAGTGGGCACGCCGTGGCAGGCCCCTGCTACGGGTGGTGGGGTCAGCGGCACTGTGACTGCCCCTGGTTGCCGGCTGTCGCAGACACTTCGGCGTAACGCGGCGCGACGACGAGGCCGCTGAATAAAGTAGTCGAGGGGACTCGGACTGCCCACGGCGCTGCCCGCGAGCGAACAAAGCCGGCTGGCGCATGGGAGATTCCGACCACGATCGGACGCGAGCAGACAAGGTGCGGCAGCCCATGACGTGGCGACGGAGAACACTGATCGGCGTCGGTTTCATAGTACTGACGGCAGGGCTGGGAGCCTGCGGAGGCGGCGGATCTACCAAGCCTGCTCTCAGCACGACCGGGAGCACTGCCCCGGCGGGCAGCACGCCGGCGCCCGGCAGCGCCTCGGTCAAAGACTCCGTCCGTGTGACTTACACGGCGCCGCCGGACACACCGAGCGGGGCATGGGACGAGGCGGCCGCGAATCTGCGCCGCCGGGCGAAGGAACAGAAGCTCGACGATGTGACCGTGGCCCTGAGCGGCTCCTCGATCGTCGTGAGCGGGCGGGCCGCCGAGAAGGATCGCCTCCTGGCCCTGGCCGCGCCGGGCGTGCTCCAGTTTCGAGTCGTCCTCGGGTCGGCGGCCGGCTCCAGCCACACCCAGCCGACCATGCAACAGTCCGGGACCGCGCCGGCCAGCCCGGCGGTGATCCAGGACTTCGTCACGACGGACTGCACGCGGCAGACACCGCAGACAGGTCTCGCGATGGCCCCGAACGCCCCGATCGCCGCCTGCGACCTGAACCACCAGAGCAAATACCTGCTCGATGTGGCCTCGGTCAGCGGCACCGAGATCAGGGCGGCCTCGGCGTCCGCGGAGACGACCGGTGGCAGCGACGCCGTTCTGACCGGCAACTGGCAGGTCAACCTGTCGTTCAACAGTTCCGGAAGCAAGACGTTCGCGGACGTCACGCAGAAGATCTCCCAGGATGGAGGCCAGTTCGCGATCGTCATGGACGGGATCGTCTACAGCGCTCCGACAGCGCAAGGGGCGATCACCGACGGCGAAGCGCGCATCAGCGGGACGTTCACCCAGAAAGACGCGGAGAACCTGGCGGCGATACTCCAAGCGGGCGCGCTCCCCCTCCACCTCACCGTGGCGGACGTGGAGACCGTCAAATAGAGCGGGCCGGCGGACGACGACGTCGCCGGGCATAGCCTCAGAGGCGGCCGTCGAACGGGCCAAGCTGCTCCTTCGGCTTGGAGACAATGCCAAAGCAGGTGCGGTCCTCGATGCGGCCTTGCGCGAGCATGGAGAGCACGCGGCTTTGCTACTCGTCAGTGCTCGGATTGCCTTTGCCGAGAAGGACGTTGTACTCGACGCGCAGAGGCTGGCCGAGGCCGTGCGAATCGATAGCGGCGCCACCACCGTCAGCGAACAAGTACGGATCCAGTGCGTTCCCGGCGATCCGGGGACGTGTCTTCGCGTGGCGCACAACTTCATCTCAGCCTGGTCATTGACGGGTTCGTGCGCTGGTATCGAAGGCTCCTGCTGGGAGCTGTGGCTTGTGCTCTGGCTGCTCATGTGGCAGGTCGCCTTCCTGGTCCCAGAGAAGGACAGGGCCTCTGGACTTGGCTTGGCCGCCCTTTGCGCTGCCGCCATCGCTACAGCGGTAGCGTGTGTCGTCATAAGGTGCGGAACAGAGATGTCGTCGTCGAGCTCGTCGATGTTCTGATGCAGATCGTCGATGCGATGCGCCGCAGACCGGATCTCGCCGAGCTCTTGTGGGTT
>JABFXP010000530.1 GCA_013361685.1 Catenulispora sp. | reverse complement strand
GGCCCCCAAGCCGGCCCCGGTCCAGCCGCCGCCGGCGCCGGCGCCCCCGCCCCCGCCGAAGGACGTCGAGGTGCGGATCGCCGCGGTCGGCGCCGACAGCTGGCTCAACGTGACCGGCGCCGACGGCCGGGTGCTGTTCGACAACCTGCTGCCGGCCGGCGGGACCCAGAGCTTCAAGGACGCCAAGCAGCTCGGGATCACGCTCGGCAACGCCTCGGCGGTCCACATGAACCTCAACGGCAAGGACCTGGGCTCGGCCGGCGGCCAGGGCCAGGTCGTGCACTGGACCCTGAACCCGACCGGGGCCGTGAACAACTGATCGCACCGGCGAGCCAGGAGTACGGCGAAGGGCGGCGACCACACCTGGTCGCCGCCCTGTCCGTGTTCGCTTTCGGTGGTCGCCTTCGGTGCCGGGACACCCCGGCTAGTCCTCGTCCGCCGCCGCCTTCTCCAGCAGATCGGCCAGCAGAGCGAGCTCGTCGGCGGTCAGCCGGGCCAGGCCCGGCGCCGGCTCGGACAGGATCTGGATCGCGGTGATCGCCACCGCGCGGCCCTGCTCGGTGAGGTCCACCAGCTTGGCGCGCCGGTCGTCGGGAGCGACGGTGCGGGTGGCCAGGCCGCGCTGCTCCAGGTCGTCGACCACGATCGTGGTGTACGGCTTGTCCCAGCCCAGCCGGGCCGCCAGCTCGCTCATCCGCAGCGGGCCGTGCACCAGCCGGCGCAGAGCCCGGACCCGGGTGAAGCTGACCCCGGTCGCCTCCGCGACGGCGGTGCGCACGTCGCGCTGGTTCAGCACCAGCTTCTGCATGGCGGAGTGCGCCCGGTAGGCGGCGGCCGGGAAGGACTGAGTCATCGGAGTACCGGGATCCCCGTTTCGGTCGTCGGCTCGGTGAGCCTGGCGGCGGTGCGGGCCGCCGTCGCGACGGCTCGCGTTCCGGTCGTGAGCATACCGAGCAGGAGCACCGCCAGGCCGCAGCCGACGAGGATCCACCAGCCGGTGTGGCTGGCCGCCGGCAGCCCGGTGCGGGCCGGGCCGGTGGCCCGGGCCACCACGACCGAGCCGATGACCGCCACGCCCAGGGTCTGGCCGACCTGCCGGCTGGTGGAGGCCACCGCCGCGGCGACCCCGGCCTGCGCCCGCGGCATCCCGGACACCGCGGTGTTGGTGATCGGCGGGTTCAGCGCGCCGAAGCCCAACCCCAGCACCGCGTACGCGGCCAGCAGCAGGGCCGCCGGCGTGTCGGCGGTCAGCCGCGTCAGCATCAGGGCGCTGATCGCGAGCAGCGCGCCGGCCAGCAGCAGCGGGACCCGGGGTCCGTGGTTGGCGACATAGCGTCCCGACCGCGGGCCGCCCAGCAGGCTCGCCACCGCGATCGGCAGGGTCAGCAGACCGGCCTTCAGGGCGCTGTATCCCAGCGCCTCCTGCAGGTACAGGGTGTTCATGAACAGGAAGCCGGACAGGGCGACGAAGCCGGACACGGCGATCAGCGTCGCGCCGGAGAACGGCAGGCTGCCGAAGAACCGCGGGTCGATCAGCGGCTGCTCGCGCCGCAGCTCGTACCGGACGAAGCCGACGGCCGCGGCCAGCGCCACCGCGAACACGCCGAGGGTGCGCGCCGACAGCCAGCCGACGTGCGGCGCCTCGATGATCGCGGAGGTGACGCCGGCCAGGAACGCGATGCCCAGGACCTGCCCCACCGGGTCGAAACGCCGCGCGGTGGGCGCCTTGGAATCCGGCACGAACAACCGGGTCAGGACGATCGCGGCCGCCCCGACCGGCACGTTCAGCCAGAAGATGGCCCGCCAGCTCCAGGCCCCCAGCAGCAGTCCGCCGACCACCGGGCCCAGCGCCATGCTCAGCCCCATCGCCGCCGACCAGACGCCGATCGCCCGGGCCCGCTCCTTGGCCTCGGTGAACACGTTGGTGATGATCGACATCGCGACCGGGTTCATCATGGCGCCGCCGACGCCCTGCGCGGCGCGCGCTCCGACCAGCGCTCCCAGGCCCGGCGCGACCGCGCACAGGACCGACCCGACGGTGAACAGCGACAGCCCGGTCAGGAACACCCGGCGCCGGCCGAACCGGTCGCCGAGCGAGCCGGCCAGGATCAGCAGCGAGGCCAGCGTCAGCGTGTAGGCGTCGATGGTCCACTGCAGTCCGGAGACCGTGGTGTGCAGGTCGCTCTGGATCGCCGGCAGGGCGACGTTCACCGCGGTGTTGTCGATGCCGACGAGGAGCAGGCTCATGCAGCAGATGGTGAGGATCAAGAATCGGCGGCGGTCGGAGTACTCCGGCACGGCCCCTCCCAAGAATGTTGTGTCGAGGTAACCATTGTAAGCACACAACTGTTGTGTCCGTCCAACTATTCCTCGCGCTGTAGCCTGGTGACCATGTCAGGCACCCCGTCGTCCGCCCCCGCCCCCGCGCCCGAACGCCGCACCGTGGCCCTGGTCACCCTGGGGTGCGCCCGCAACGACGTGGACTCCGAGGAACTGGCCGGCCGGCTCGCGGCCGACGGCTGGGACCTGGTCGAGGACCCCAACAGCGCGGACATCGCGGTGGTGAACACCTGCGGGTTCGTCGAGGCCGCGAAGAAGGACTCGATCGACACGCTGATCGCCGCGGCCGACGCTAAGGCCGAGAACACCGCGAACACCGCGAACACCGCGGGCGGCAAAGGACCCAAGGCCGTCGTCGCCGTCGGCTGTCTGGCCGAGCGCTACGGACAGCAGCTCGCCGAGGCGCTCCCGGAGGCCGACGCGGTCCTGGGCTTCGACGACTACCAGGACATCAGCACCCGGCTGAACTCGATCCTGCACGGCGAGCGCCCGATCTCGCACGTCCCGCGCGACCGCCGCACCCTGCTGCCGCTGAGCCCGGTGGAGCGGCAGGCGGCCAAGGACGGCGTGGCGGTGCCCGGCCACGGCGGCCACGCCGCCGACACGGCCGCGGGCGTCGCGGTGGCCGAACGCCCCGACGACCCCACCCTGTCCCCGGTCGCCCCGCCCAACCGCAGCGTGCTGCGCAAGCGCCTGGACGACGGCCCCTCGGCGCCGCTGAAGCTGGCCTCCGGCTGCGACCGCCGCTGCTCGTTCTGCGCGATCCCGGCCTTCCGCGGCTCCTACCTGTCCCGCCGCCCGCACGACATCCTCGACGAGGCCCGCTGGCTGGCCGCGCAGGGCGTGCGCGAACTGGTCCTGGTCTCGGAGAACTCCACCTCCTACGGCAAGGACCTCGGCGACATCAAGCTGCTGGAGACCCTGCTGCCGGAGCTGGCCGCGATCGACGGCGTGGACTGGCTGCGGGTCAGCTACTTGCAGCCGGCCGAGATGCGTCCCACATTGATCGACGTGATGGCTTCGACAGAGGGCGTCGTGCCCTACTTCGACTTGTCCTTCCAGCATTCGGCCCCCGGCGTGCTGCGCCGCATGCGCCGCTTCGGCGGCACCGAATCGTTCCTGGAGCTGCTGGACACGATCCGCACCCGGGTCCCGCACGCCGGCGTCCGGTCCAACTTCATCGTCGGCTTCCCCGGCGAGTCCGAGGCCGACTTCGAGGAGCTGGAGACCTTCCTGTCCCAGGCCCGCCTGGACGCCATCGGCGTGTTCGGATACTCCGACGAGGACGGCACCGAAGCCGCCGGCTACCACGACAAGCTGGACGAGGACGAGATCGCCGAGCGCCTGACCCGGCTGACCGACCTGGCCGAGGAGCTGACCGCGCAGCGCGCCGAGGACCGGGTCGGGGAGCGGATCGACGTGCTCGTGGAGTCGGTGGCGCACGACGGCGTGGCCGAGGGCCGCGCCGCGTTCCAGGGCCCGGAGGTCGACGGCTCGGTGCTGCTGGTCCCGGCGCTGGAGCCGGGCGCCCCGGCGGTCGAGCTGGTGCCGGGCGCCATCGTGCCGGCGAAGGTGGTGGGCAGCGAGGGAGTCGATCTGCACGCCGTCGCGATCACTCCCCTAAGCTTGGTCGGGTGAAGCCCGCGCCCCCGGACCCGCTGACTCAGGAGGCTTCCACGGCGGGGCTGTGGAACGTGGCCAACATCCTGACGATGGTGCGGCTGCTGCTGGTCCCGGTGTTCGGCGTGCTGCTGGCGTACGACCACGGCGGCTCCACCGCGTGGCGCTCGGTGGCGTGCGCGGTGTTCGTGATCGCCAACATCACCGACACCCTGGACGGCAAGGTCGCCCGGTCCCGGAACCTGGTCACCGACTTCGGCAAGATCGCCGACCCCATCGCCGACAAGGCCCTGATGGGCACCGCGCTGGTGATCCTGTCGGCGCTCGGCGAGCTCGGCTGGTGGGTCACGATCGTGATACTGGTCCGCGAGCTCGGCATCACGCTGCTGCGGTTCTGGGTGCTCAAGTACGGCGTGATCGCCGCCAGCCAGGGCGGCAAGCTCAAGACCTTCCTGCAGGGCTTCGCGATCCTGTTCTACCTGCTGCCGATCTCGGCGAGCTGGTGGCACTGGGTCGCGAAGGCGACGATGGCCGCCGCGCTGGTGCTGACGGTGGCGACCGGCCTGGACTACGTGGCGCGGGCCATGCGGCTGCGCTGGAGCGGGGAGAAGCGGTGAGTCCCGCCGGTCCGCCGGGTTCCGGGGCCGACGCGGACGCCCTTGCCGACCGGATCGCCGCGGCGGCCCGCGCCCTGGTCGCGGCGGCGACCCCGCTCGGCCGCAGCATCGCCGTCGCCGAGTCCCTGACCGGCGGTCTGGTGGCCGCCGCGATCACTTCGGTACCCGGCGCCTCGGCGGTCTTCCGAGGCTCGGTCACCGCCTACGCCACCGACGCCAAGGCCTCGGTGCTCGGCGTGGACCCGGACCTGCTGGCCCGCGCGGGCGCGGTGGACGCCGAGGTGGCGCGGCAGCTGGCCGCCGGTGTCCGGCGGCTGTTCGGCGCCGACGTCGGCCTGGCGACCACCGGCGTGGCCGGCCCCACCGAACAGGACGGCAAGCCGGTCGGCCTGGTCTACATCGCCTGCGCCTCCGGCGACTCCGCGCCGGCCGCCGTGGAGCTGCGCCTGCGCGGCGACCGTGAAGCGATCCGCGCTCAGACCGTGGAGCGGACTCTCTCGCTGGGGCTGTCCACCTTCGGCGGCTGAAGCCGGAAACCGAGGATCCGCGCGACGACGAACAGCGCGGCCCCGCACAGCGCGTACGACCCGAGCACATCCGACAGCCAGTGGTAGTCCATCCACACCAGCGCGGCTCCGACCGCCAGCGCGAGCAGCGTCATGCCCGCCGCGAGCACCAGCCGCATCCAGCGCGCCGTGAAGACGAACGCCAGGATCAGCACCGAGGTGCCGTATCCGGCCATCGTCGTGCCGGTGTGACCGGACGGGAAGTAGCCCAGGCCGTCGGTGAACGCCTGCCCGGCCATGCTCGGGCCGGGACGGTTGCCGGCCGCTTTCAGGACCAGCACCAGGCCGAGCGTCGCGTAGCCGGCGGCGCCCGCCGCCAGCGGCCGCCAGCTGCACCGCACCGCGGCGGCGGCCAGCGCCACCACGCCCAGCAACGCCATCGCGAGCTGGACCCGCACCGGCACCTTGTGCACGGCGACCCCGCCGCCGAGATCGGCCACGTCTTTGACGAGCGGCCAGCGGTGCGCGCCGTCGAAGTCGGAGTGCGCCCGGTCCTGCACGTGGTTCCGAACCCAGAGGTCGAAGGAGGTCAGGAAGTTCGGCCGGGCCAGCACCAGCACCCACAGGACCAGGTAGATCCCGAGCAGGGCCAGAGGCAGCCAGACGTCGGGCCGCCGTAGCGGGCGCCACCGGTCGGCGCGGGTGCCCCGGCCGCCCATGCCGCCGTCCGGCTCGGCACTGGATCCGGCACCGGATGCGGCGTCGGCGGCGGCGCCGGATCCGACGGGACCGGGCGCCGGTGCGGCCATGTGCGTGTCAGTCATCACGGGAAACTGTTCCACACGCGACCGGCTAGCGTGACGTCATGGAATCCCGCGTCACCCTGATCACCGGCGGAGGCCGCGGCATCGGCCGCGCCACCGCGCTGCGCCTGGCCCGCGACGGCCACGACATCGCCTTCAGCTACCTCGGCGACGAGGAGTCCGCCGCGGCCACCGCGAACGAGGTCCGCGACCTCGGGCGCCGCTGCGTGACGGTCAAGATGGACACCACCGACGAGGCCGACGTGGACCGGCTGTTCGACACCACCTTGGCGCAGCTCGGCGGTCTGACCGGCCTGGTGAACAACGCCGGGGTGACCGGCCCGCTGACCCGGCTGGTCGACGCCGACCCCGCCGACATCCGGCGCGTGGTGGACGTGAACGTGGTCGGCTACCTGCTGTGCTGCCGCCGCGCCGCGCGGGAACTGGGCCGGCGCGGCGGCGGCGCGATCGTCAACGTCTCCTCCGGCGCCGCCACCCGCGGCTCCCCGAACGAGTACGTGCACTACGCCGGCGCCAAGGCGGCCGTCGACTCGATCACCGTCGGTCTGGCGCAGGAACTGGGGCCGGAAGGCATCCGCGTGAACTCGGTCCAGGCCGGTGTCACCCGCACCCGGATCCACGCCGACATGGGCGATCCGGACCGGGCGGACAAGCGCGGCGCGTTGCTGCCGCTGGGCCGGCCCGCCGAGCCCGAGGAGATCGCGGCCGCCATCGCCTGGCTGCTCAGCGACGAGGCCAGTTTCACCACCGGCGCGGTGCTGCGGGTGGCCGGGGGCAACTGACCCCCGCAGGCGGCCGCGCGCTTTGGCCGTGGCCGCCAAAGCGGTCAGAGCCGGACCGGATCATCCGGCCCGCACGACCCCGCCTTCATACGCCCGGATCACCAGCTGCGCGCGGTCCCGCGCACCCAGCTTGGCCAGCAGCGCCGACATGTGGGTCTTCACCGTCGACATCGACACGAACAGCTCGGCGGCGATCTCGGTGTTCGACCGGCCGCGCGCGACCAGAGTCAGGACCTCGACCTCGCGCGCGGTCAGCTCGTTCAGTCCCTCCGGCCCGTCCGGTCCCGCCCCCGGGTCCGGCCCGGCCGGGCTCCCGGCCCGGCGGCCCCGGACGAACTCGGTGATCAGCCGGCGCGTCGCGGCCGGGGTCAGCAGCGCCTCGCCGCTCCGGATCACCTCGATCGCCTTGACCAGGTCGGCCGGCGGGGAGTCCTTCAACAGGAAGCCGCTGGCGCCGGCCAGCAGCCCTTCGTAGACGTATTCGTCCAGGTCGAAGGTGGTCAAAATGAGCACCCGCACCCCGTCGGCGGCCGCCGTGATCCGCCGGGTGGCCTCGATGCCGTCCAGCACCGGCATCCGCACGTCCATCAGCACCAGGTCCGGCCGCAGCTCGGCGGCGAGCCGCACGGCCTGCGCGCCGTCCGCCGCCTCGCCGACCACCTCGCAGCCGTCGTAGCCGTTGACCAGCGCCCGTAGCGAGGCGCGCAGCAGCGCCTGGTCGTCGGCGATCACGATCCGGCTCACGCCGGGAACCTCGCCGCCACCAGGAACCCGCCGTCGGCCGCCGGGCCGGCGCGGAAGGTGCCGCCGAACAGCGCGGCGCGCTCGGCCATCCCGCGCAGGCCGTGGCCAGATCGGAA
>JABFXP010000632.1 GCA_013361685.1 Catenulispora sp. | reverse complement strand
AGCCGACCAGGACGCCGAACAGCCGGCGGCGCAGTCGGTGCCGTGCCGGTTCGAAGTCGCTCATGCGCGTTTCCTCCGTCCGCCGGTTGCGGGTCCGCCGCTCGCGGGTCCGCCGGTGAAGGCCGCGGCCTGTTTGTGGAACATCTCGGCGTAGGTGCCGCCGTGGTCGAGCAGCTCGGTGTGGCTGCCGAGTTCGGTGATCCGGCCGCCGTCCAGCACCGCGATGCGGTCGGCGCGGCGCACTGTGGAGAAGCGGTGGGAGATCACGACGCTGGTCACGCCGTGGGTGATTTCCAGGAAGCGTTCGTAGAAGGCTGCTTCGGCGCGGACGTCGAGCTGGGCGGTCGGCTCGTCCAGGATCAGTACGCCGGCGCCGCGGGCTATCGCGTAGAGCGCCCGGGCCAGTGCCACACGCTGCCATTGGCCGCCGGAGAGGTCTTGGCCGCCTTCGTATTGCGGGGACAGGATGGTGTCCCAGCCGTTCGGCAGGCCTTCGATGATGTCGAGCGCCCCGGCGCGTTCGGCCGCTTTGAGCAGCGCTTCTTCGTCGATCGGCGTGCCGAGCAGGTTCAGGGCGATGTTCTGCTGCGCGGTGACCGGGTAGCGGGTGTAGTCCTGGTAGACCACGGCGACCTGTTTCTGCCAGTCGCGGGTGCGCAGGTCTGCCACGGGGACGCCGTCGACCAGGATCCGGCCGCGGTCGGGGTCGCGCAGCCGGGCCAGCAGGGTGACCAGCGTCGTCTTCCCGGCGCCGTTGACGCCGACCAGGGCGGTGGACTCTCCGGCGCGCAGTGTCAGGTCCAGGCCGTCGAAGACGTCGGTGTCGCCGCCGGGGTAGCGGAAGCCGACGTCTTCGAACACGATGTCGCGGTGCGGCATCCCGGCCGGGTCCACCGCGTCGGTTCGCGCCGTCGTCGCCGAGGCCGGTTCTGCCGCCGGGGTCAGGGAGGCGGTCAGGGCGTCCAGGTCCGGCATGGCGGTGAGCATCATCTCCAGCTGGAAGTCGGACATCGACACTGTTCCGACCGCCATCGACGACGGCAGCATGGTCAGCATCACGGCCAGCGTGCCCAGGCTGATCTGCCGGTGGTAGGCGGTCCAGCCCAGGGTGCCGGCGCCGAGCGCGAAGACCGCGAGGACGCCGATCGCGACCACCGCCACGCGTTTGCCCTGCCGCCGGATCTCCGCCCAGGTCGGGGTGAGGCCTTCGACGTAGTAGTCCCGGTGTCGGGCGGCGAGCCAGCCGCCGAAGCCGAACACCCGGGCCTCCTTGGCCGCGCCGGGACGGGTGGCGATCGCGAACAGGTACCAGGCGCGGCGCAGCGGCTCGCCGGCGGCGCGGAAGCTGCCGACGCGGCTGCGGATCAGCTGCCCGATCGGGCGGCGCACGGCGACCCAGGCGACGAACATCGCCAGGCCCAGCCACCAGCGGAAGGTGGCCAGGACCAGGCAGGCCATCGTCCCGGACAGCCAGCCGCCGAGCTGTGCGGCGACGGTCATCGGGGCGTCGGCGGGCGCGGCGTTCATGAGCTGGCCCTGGGCGTTGGCCAGCCGGTCCAGCGTCGCCGGGTCCTCCAGGTGCGCGATGCCCGCCGGGGCGCTGACCGCCGTGACCAGCCGCCGTTGCAGCGTCACCACCATCCGGGCGCGCACGACCGCCGACAGCGCGTCCTGCGCCGGGCCGCGGACCAGCGACAGGCCGTAGCAGACGCCGGCCACGGCCAGGGCGAGCAGCAGCGCGTGGCCGGCGGTGGAGCCCAGGCCGTCGCGGGCGGCGGCGGGGATGCGGCCGGTGGCGCGGCCCATGGCGATCAGCGTCAGGTTCGGCAGGATCGCCTCGGCGATCACGAACGCCGCGACGGTGGCCAGCAGTCCCGGGCTGACCGAGGCGAGGAGTTTCAGGGCTCTGATGCGGCGGGAGGTGCGGACCGCGGCCAGGGGGTGGCGCAGCGGGGACGGGCGGGCGGGGGCTGGGTCGGTGCGCGTGGGTGGCTTCGGCACGGGCATTACCGTGGCTGAGGGTGGTGGGGGTCGGCAAGCGTGTTTTCTGATAGCGAAAATCGCGGCGGGCGGGGCTGCGGACCGTGGCGGGGCCGGAAGGCGGCGGTAGCGGCGGCGGCGATTCCACAGGACTGGGCCCCGGCCGGATTCCGACGGACAATCGACTGGACGGCACCCTTCGACACCGGGCGGGGGCATGACTGACACCGACACGACCGTGGACAAGGCGGCTCTGCACGCCGAACTCGACCGCGTCCGCGCCGACTTCCACGCGCTCCTGGACGGCGCCGACCCCGCTGACCTGGCACGGCCCACCGACGGCACCCGCTGGACCAATGAGCAGCTGCTGTTCCACATGCTGTTCGGCTACCTGATCGTCAGGACCTTGCTCGTCCTCATGCGCGTCGGCAGCCGCATGCCCGGCCCCGTCGGGCGCGGTTTCGCACGGCCGCTCGACGCCGCGGCCCGGCCGTTCAACGCGGTCAACTACTGGGGCTCGTGCATCGGAGCGCGGGTCGTCAACCACCGCCGCATGGGCCGCCGCCTGGACGCCGTCATCGCCTCCCTGCACCGGCGCCTGGATCGCGAAGACGACTCGACACTGCGGCGGTCCATGCCCTATCCCGCCAGGTGGGACCCGTACTTCGCCGACGTCATGACCCGCGCCGACCTTTACCGCTACGGAACCCAGCACTACGACCACCACCGCAAGCAGCTCACGCTCGCGGCGGCGGCAACGGCAACCGATGCGGCCGTCCCGGAGGCAGGCTCAGCCGCCGATTAGGACGGGAAGCCACACGGCACTCCCCCCGCACCTGCGGTGGATCACCCCGTCGCCATGATCGAACATGTGTTCTATAGTGGCTCGAATGAGATGGTCCGGGCAGTTGATCGACGACGGCGGCGACGGCGATGACGGCGGCACAAGTGCCGACGGTGCCGCGCCCGCGCAGCCGGGGCTGTTCGCGACGTCCGACGTCGTCGTCCGCACCTTCGACACGCCGGGTTTCCGGGGTGCGACGTTCTATGAGGTGCGTGCCAAGTCGGTGCTGAACAAGGTGCCGGGGCCCTCGCCGATGTTCGGATGGACGATCAACCCCTACCGGGGCTGTGGGCATCGCTGCGTCTACTGCTTCGCCCGCAAGACCCACACCTATCTGGACTTCGACGCCGGGCTGGATTTCGACACGCGGATCGTGGTCAAGGTCAACGCGGTGGAGGTGCTGCGGCGGGAGCTGGCCCGGCCGTCGTGGCGGCGCGAATCGGTGGCGATGGGCACCAATGTGGACTGCTATCAGCGGGCTGAGGGCCGCTACCGGTTGATGCCGGGGATCATCGGGGCGCTGGCCGAGGCCGGGACGCCGTTCTCCATCTTGACCAAGGGCACGCTGATGCTGCGTGACCTGCCACTGCTCACCGAGGCCGCGCGAGATGTGCCGGTGCGGCTGGCCATGTCGGTCGGGGCGGTGGACGAGGACGTGTGGCGGACCGTGGAGCCGGGGACGCCGAGTCCGGCGCGGCGGCTGGACGCGGTCCGGACCCTGGCCGACGCGGGGCTGGGCTGCTCGGTGCTGATGGCGCCGATCCTGCCGTTCCTCACCGACTCCCCCGAGCAGTTGCGGGCCACCGTGGAGGCGATCGCGCGGGCCGGGGCGACGTCGGTGACGCCGATCGTGCTGCATCTGCGGCCCGGGGCGCGCGAGTGGTATTACGAGTGGTTGCAGGCGACGTATCCGCAGCTCGTGTCGCGTTATCGTGCTCTGTACCGGAACGGTTCCTATGCGCCGTCCTGGTATCAGGACCGCATCACGGCGGCGGTGCGCGAATATGCGAAGGCTTATGGCTTGGTGCGGCCGCCTCGGTCGTCGGCACGGGGAGAAGCGGCGGGGCCTGCGCGGGAGGCGACCGAGAATCCGCCCGGGAATCAGGCCGGGAATCCCACAGCGCGGGCGACCGAAGTCCAACCCACGCTGTGGGATGACGTGGAAAGCGCCTAGCCGAACTCGGGCGCGATGATCCCGCCCACGGTCGCGCACCAGGTGTCGGTGTCGACCTTGCCGTTGGGCGGCAGGCCGTGCAGCCGCTGCATGGCCTGCACCGCCTTGTGGGTGTCGTGGTCGAAGTCGCCGCTCTGCGTCAGCTCGTAGCCCTTGTGCACCAGGATGGACTGCAGCGCCTGGACCGCGTTGCCGCTGTCGCCCTGCCGGATCGGGGCGCCCAGCGCCTCCCAGGTCGGGTCGGTCACGGTGCCGTCGCTGGCCACGACGACGCCGAGCTTGGTCTGCAGATCCATCACAGCCGCGACGGTGTCGGCGGTGAAGGCGCCGGTGGTCGGCACGGTGTAGCCCTGGTTCAGCAGCAGCCACTGCACGACGCGCACGACCGGGCCGGCGTTGGAGACGAAGACGTCCGGCCAGGTGCGGTCCGGGAACGTCGTCTGCCCCAGGCGGTGGGCGACGTGCTGCCGCAGGGTCGGGAACTGGCGGTAGAAGGCGATGCCGGGGCAGTCGGTGTCGTTGTAGTCCCAGTGCCCGAAGATGTTGTGCGCGCCGATCTTGTACTGGCGGCAGATGACCGTGCACAGCTGCGTCAGCGACTCGAACAGCGCGGCCGGCGGCGTCTCGGTGACGTAGGTGCCCTCGTTCTCGATGCCGATGCCCTGGTTGTTCTCGCCGACGCAGTGCGCGCCCTGGACCTGCTCGGTACCGTCGGCCAGCGCCTCCAGGCTGCGATGCCGGCCCTCCAGGACGTAGCCGCCGCGGCTGACGGTGAAGTGCTGGCCGGTGTCGATCCAGCCGTTCTTGTCCATGTGCAGGTCCTGGATCTCCTGCGCCAGGTGGACGGCCTGCTCGCGGGAGTAGTCGGTGACGTTCGGGAAGTCGGTGTGGTGGACGATGATCTTGCGGGTGGTCCCGTGCTTCATCGTCACCGGCGCGGCCGGCGGGCGCGCGCCCCAGGAGGCGCAGTCGATGATGAACGACAGGTCGGCCCCGCTGTCGGCGGCCGAGGCCGGGGCCGGGGCGGCGAGCTGGGGTAGCAGGCCGAAGCCGGCGGCGGCGGTGACGCCGACGCCGGCGCGCAGCGCGGTGCGCCTGCTGACGGAGCGGTCGGGGTGGGCCATGGGGGTCCTCTCGGGCGGCAGGTGACGCAGGACTCTGAGCGGGAAGAGCGTTGAGAGCGGTGAGAGCGGAGAGCAGGAAAAACAGAGAAGGCGGAGCCATCGAAACCACATGATCCCTAGGCTGGGATCGCGGATAGATGTGGATTGTTTTCTACTCTCGGCGGATCACCTTGTCCAGAGTCCGGCGGTCGACTGTTCACCACCGGGAGGAATCAAGCCCGAACAGTTCCTCGCCGTCGTCGGCTCCGAGGAGGACTGTGAATCTGGGCGAGATCGTGGATCAGGTCGTTCAGGTCGTAGCCGTCGATGCCCATGGATCGGCGGAAGGACGGTCTGAGGTGTTCGGTGTCGAGCAGCGCCGGACTACTGGCGCCACACCTTCATCCCTCACCCGCACCCCCAGCGGCCGACCGATCACCATCGGCCCGAAAGTCGCCGACTTCGAGCAGGACATCCCACTCCTGCTCACCGGCGAGGCCATCGCAGAGGCGGCGGGGCGCCTGCACGCGATAGCTGTCCGTCACCAGTTCGGCAACCTCGACCCAGTCCGTCTCGTCGTCCAGCACCATTCCCACGACATTCGCACCCCAGTCGGCCCGGAAGAACGGAGGGCCGGCATGCGCCAGGGCGTCCACCTTCCCGGGCGGCGCCCGGAAGGTCACCAGGATGGCCGGACCGTCCATATCGATGTACGCCGACCCCCTTTCATCGGTGGTGTAGACGTGCAGGAACGTCCGCTGGCGAATCCGCCACCGCAGGCCGATCCACGCCGGCTCCTCGTACGCCTCGGGCAGTTCCCCGCAGATCACCCGGAGCCGGCCCACAACGGCAGGTGGAACGTCCGCGATGTCGCTCATCTGTACCTCCCGCGCCCATCCTGCCCGCCGGGTAGGACATCAGCGCTCAGAGTCTCCGGGGTTGGCGGGGCCGCGCCGACCCGCCCCGGCCACCGGGTCCCGTCCAGATGCGCCTTGATCGTCCGAGGATCCCGGTTCAGATGCCGGGCGATCGCAGCGAGCCGGATCTTCGTCCGGTGCAGCGGCCGACGCGCTTTAGCGGCCCCGTCCCCCGAAGCTCCGCCGGGTCGGCGTCGGGCGGCGCGTGGGACCGGCGTGGGCCTGCGCCTGGGCCTCGGCCTGCTTGCGCTCCTCGGCCTTCTTCTCCTTCGCGTGCTTCTCCTTGACGCGTACGGCTTCGCGGCGGACCTCGGCTTGGATGGTGCGCTCGGTGCGCAGCCATTCCGGTTCGTCGGCCTTCAGGGCCTCGATCTGCTCGGTGGTCAGGGGTTCGGTCACGCCGCCGCGGGCCAGGCCGGCGATGGACACGCCGAGTTTGCTCGCCACCACCGGGCGTGGGTGGGGGCCGTCGCGGCGCAGGTCGCGGAGCCACTGCGGGGGGTCGGCTTGCAGGGCGTTCAGCTCGTCCCGGGTGACGACCCCTTCCTGGAACTCCTCGGGGGTGGCCTCCAAATACACGCCCAGCTTCTTCGCCGCCGTGGCGGGCTTCATCGACTGGGGGGACTTCTGCGACGTCATGGGTCAACAGTAGCGAGCCCGCGCGGGAGGGCCGATCTTGGCCGGTACCCTGACCGGGTGACAGGCGCGCAGGAGTCTTCGACGTTCCGGCTGGCGTACGTCCCCGGGGTGACGCCGGCGAAGTGGGTGCGGACGTGGAGCGAGCGACTGCCGGATGTGCCGCTGGAGCTGGTGGCGGTGGCGCCTGGTGAGGCCGAGCAGGTGGTCAGGGACGGTGTCGTCGATGCCGCGCTGCTGCGCCTTCCGGTGGACCGCGCCGTGCTCAGCGCGATTCCGCTGTATACGGAGACCACGGTGGTGGTCGTTCCCAAGGACCACGAGGTGACCGCGGTCGAAGAAGCCGACCCGGCCGATCTCGGCGACTACCTCGTGCTGCACCCGCTGGACGACACCCTGGAGTGGGAGACGCTGCCCGGGCAGCCGGCGCTGGAGCGGCCCGCCACCACCGCCGACGCGATCGAGCTGGTCGCCGCCGGGATCGGTGTGCTGCTCGTGCCGCAGTCGCTGGCCCGGCTGCACCACCGCCGCGATCTCACCTACCGGCCGATGACCGAGGCGGCCGCGCAGTCGACCGTGGCGCTGTCCTGGCTGGAGGGTCAGACCACTGACCTGGTGGAAGAATTCATCGGGATCGTGCGCGGCCGGACCGTCAACAGCTCCCGCGGCCGGGCCCGGCCCACGCCGCCGGCCGCCGCGTCGCAGGCCGCGTCCAAGCAGAAGCAGCAGTCCGCCAGATCCGGCGGCTCGGGATCGGGATCGAAGACGGGATCGGGATCGAAGACCGGGTCGGGTTCGAAAACGGGGTCGGGTTCGAAGGCGGCATCCGGCCGTCGGCAGGGGACGAAGCCCGCGAAGCCCCGAAAACGCAAGTAGCAGCGAGAGGTGTGAGACCGGGTGGACATGACCGCAGGCTGGAAG
>JABFXP010000079.1 GCA_013361685.1 Catenulispora sp. | reverse complement strand
CCCTGTGGGCCGTGAACGGACCGTTGCAGCCCGGCTGGGCCGCGCGCGCCGGGACCCCCGCCGCGCTGCTGGCCCGGGCGCAAGCCGCCGCGGGGTCCGCCGGAGCGACCGGTGGATCTGCTGCCGGATCGGCTCAGGCAGCGGCTCCGGTAGCGCTCCCGAAGCTTCCGTTCCGCAGTCCGGTCTCCGGCACGGTCCGCAGCTCCCACGCCGATTCCGGAACCTCGAGCGTCACCCTCGCGGGCACCGGCGCCAACGCCGGCACCGATCCCGTCGCCTTCGAAATCGTCATCGACGGCGTCCCGGCCGGCGACGACGGCGGCGGCCTGGCGATGACCGGCAGTAGCGTCTCCTTCGGTCCGTCCGCGCAGCCGCGCCTCTATACCGGCCAGGTCACCCGGCTGAACGGCGGCGCGATCCGCGCCTCGGTGCGCGACGCGTCCGGGACGGCCCTGTCCCTGGAGTTCGACCTCTCGCTGTCCGGCTCCGCGCTGAGCGGCACGCTGTCGGCGGGTGCGGCATGAGCACCGCGCACCGTCTCACCGCGACCGGGCCCTCGTACGCCGACCTGGCCGTCCACCTGCGCTGCCACGGCCCGCTCCCGGCCGCCGACCCCGCCTGGATCATCGAGGTCGTCGACCGGTCCGGCCTCACCGGACGCGGCGGTGCCGCCTTCCCGACCGGCCGGAAGCTGCGGGCCGTGGCCGGGGGATCGCGCCGATCCGGTGCGCCGGTCGTGGTGGCCAACGGCTGTGAGGGCGAACCGGCCAGTTCGAAGGACCGCACCCTGCTGCTCAAGGCGCCGCATCTGATCCTCGACGGCATCGCCCTGGCCGCGCGTGCCGTCGGCGCGCAGGACATGCGGCTGTGCGTGCACGAGGACCAGACCGACGTGATCAGAACCCTGCGGCAGGCGCTGGGTGAGCGGCGCGCGGCCGGGGCGCCGGGGGCCGACGTCGAGATCGTCACGGTCCCCGACCGCTACGTCGCCAGCGAGGAGAGCGCGCTGGTGCAGCTGCTCAACGGCGGCCCGGCGCTGCCGCTGGCCACGCCGCCCCGGCCGTTCGAGAAGGGCGTGCGCGGCCGCCCCACGCTGATCGACAACGTGGAGACGCTGGCGCACCTGGCCTTGGCCGTCCGCCACGGTGCCGACTGGTTCCGGAGCGCGGGCACTCCGGACGCGCCCGGCACGGCCCTGGTCACCCTCGGCGGCGCCGTCGCGGTGCCCGGCGTGTACGAGGTCGAACTCGGTCTGTCGGGGGCGGAGCTGTTGGCGGTGGCCGGTGGTCCCGTCGAACCCCTGCGGGCCGTGCTGTGCGGCGGCTACTTCGGAGCCTGGCTCCGCTCGGACCGGTTCGCGCCCGCGAGGATCAGCGCGCGCGGGTTGCAGAACGCGGGCGCCGCGATGGGCGCGGGTGTCTTCCTGGCTCTGCCCGCGACTTCCTGCGGTCTGGCTGAGACGGCGCGCGTCGCGCGTTATCTGGCAGCGCAGAGCGCCGGCCAGTGTGGGCCCTGCCTGAACGGACTGCCCGCCCTCGCCGACGCCCTGACCGGCCTCGCGATGCGCGGCGATCGCAAGGCCGCGACCACGATCGCGTCCCTGGCGCCGTATGTCGCCGGACGCGGCGCGTGCCGCCATCCGGACGGGGCGGTGCGGCTCGTCACGAGCGCTTTGTCCGAGTTCGGCGACGACCTGCGTCTGCACACGAGCCGCGGGCCGTGCGCGGGGCTGCGCAGGGCACCGATACTGCCGGTTCCGGCGGCGTCGTCGCGTGTCCCGGAAAGGGTGTGACCATGAGGAAGGGCAAGGATTCCGGGCCCCGGCTCCGCGTCGATCCCATCGCCTGTGAGGGGCACGGCCTGTGCATCGAAGCGTTCCCGGAGATGGTGGGACGCGATCCCTGGGGCTATCCCGTGCTACCGGCGGACGCGATCCCTCCGCACCTCATGCGGCACGCGCAGCGGGCGGTCGCCGTGTGCCCGGTGCTCGCGCTGCGGCTGACGAAGACGTGACGGCTCACCGGTGTGGGACGACCAGCAGCGGGCAGGCCGTGTGCCGCAGCAGGGTGTGAGCGACCGGTCCGACGCGCACCCCGACACGCTCGCCGTCGATCCGGCGGGCACCGATGATGATCACGTCGGCGTGCGCCGAGGCCGCGGTGAGAACCGCGCCGACCGGACCGTCGACGACCTCGCCGACGACCCGGACCCCACCGAACCGGTCCTGCCAGCCCTTCAGCATCCGGTCCAGCTCCTGATCCGCCTCGGCGAGAATCCCGGCACGGACCTCACTGGATTCACCCACATCGGGCAGGACTGTGCGGACCGCGCTCAGGTCGTAGGCGCACACCACTCGCAACTGCGCCGAACGCCGCCGGGCATCGGCGAAGGCGAAGCTCAGGACTTCTTGCGCCGGGTCGTCCAGGTCGATCGCGGCCAGCACCACTCCCCTGGCATCACGCGGAGCATGACGAACCACCATGGTCGGACACGGCGTGCGAGCCAGCGTCCGCAGCGTCACCGACCCCAGCGCCTGCCCCGCGAAACCACCATCACCACGAGCACCCACCACCAGCAGATCCGCACCTCGCGCCAGGGAAGCCAGAACCTCCTGCGGATCACCCGTCACAGCCCGGCTGCGAACCGTCAGCCCGGGGTGGTGATGGCGCAGCATCGCGGCCCCGAACTCGGCGGTCTGTTCGGCGGCGGCACGCACCAGGTCCTCCGCCGCGGCGACCGGACGCCAATAGGCATGCACGACGATGACATCGGCGCTACGACACGCCGCTTCCCGGCCGGCCTCCAACAACGCCCGCCCGCTGGGCAGCGACCGGTCGTAACCGACAACGATCGTGGACCTCATGGCCAGCCTCGCTCACTCCACAACACCGACATCGTCGATGTCATAGCCCAAGTGCAACTCCAGCTCCGTCACGCCGGGGATGCAGAGCAGTTCACGTTCCAGCATCGGGATCTCGCTGCGACAGCCGACCCGTCCGCGTACCAGCACCGTGCCGCCGGACACGATCGCCGTGGACACCTCGCCGCCGGCGTCGATCACCCGGTCCACGACCCGACGGCGCAGCTCCGCGCGGTCGGGCAGATCGCCGTCACCGGCCGCCGGGGGTTCGGCGACCGCCGCGCCCTTGGAAGACCGGTGGGCTTTCCACTGCTCGCTCATCTGTCCGTTCCTTCCTCACACTCCCGCGACACCTCGTTTCAGACGGTCGTCCGCTCCCACTGCCGCTCCTGAGCTGCTCCGGCGTCCCCCATGGCCACCGCCCGGACCGTCCAGCCGCCGCCGTCGGAGACGACGTCGATCTCCGCGGCCCACGGCCACGTCTCGGCCTCAGCCATCGCCGAGGCCAGGTCGCGCGCCGCCGTCAGGGCGGCCTGGCGACCCTCGATGTCGGCGACCAGGAACTGGCTGCCGCTGGTCGTCACCACCCGCAGACCCTCGACCACGTTGATCTGCCGGATCTGATCCGCTCGCAGCAGATCGCCGTCCGATGTGGTGATCCATACGTGTGACATCACGCCTCCTCAGATCGGTCTCCGACAGCCGCCGTGGGGCGCTCGGCGGTGATCAAGTGGTTCGGCACCGCCATCACCTCCCCGTACAGGTGGCGACCGTATTTTCTTATATGTCCGTCTTAGTCCACTACAACACCACTCCGGGAGCCGGACCCAGGGCCTTCAGGCCCGAGTACGGCGGGCCCATCGACCCGTCGTGCCCGGGCGCTCAAGCCCGCGGCACGACCACGACCGGGCAGTCCGCATGGTGCAGCACCGTCTGCGTGACCGGCCCGAGCCGCAGGCCGGGGTGCCGGTCGCGACGCCGGCGCGCGCCGGTGATGATCAGGTCGGCGTCCGCGGTCGCCGCGGTCAGCACCGCACCGGGCGCGCCGTTGGAGACTTCGACGTCCGAGTGGACGCCGGGGAACCTGGCGCGCCAGGGCCGCAGCACGCTTTCCACGGTGCCGCGGACGTCCGCCAGGGCGCGGGCCGTGGCCCGGTCGACCTCCGCGTCGATCTCGGCCCGGTCGACGGCGCCCCAGTCCTGGTCCCAGGCGTTCACCACCCGCAGGCGCGCGCCGCGGCGGGAAGCCTCGGCGAAGGCGTACTCCAGGACCTCGTCGGCGGGATCCCGGACGTCCAGGGCGAGGACGATCGCGTCGAGCGGTTCGCGCGGCGTGCCCCGGACGATCATCGTCGGGCACGAGGCGAGGCTCAGCGTGCGCATCGACACCGAGCCGAGCAGCAGGCCGGTGAAGCCGCCGCGCCCCCGGCTGCCGAGCACCAGCAGGTCGGCGCCGCGGGCGGCTTCGGCCAGGCCCTCGCCGGCCGGGCCCGCGATGACCCTCGCCTCGACGGTCATGCCCGGATACCGGCCGCGCACCAGCGCCATCCCGTCGGCGGCGGCGCCCTCGGCGGCGTCCTTCAGCGCCGCTTCGAGGTCCGCCGGGACGTAGAACATCGGGGACGGCGCCGAGACGTAGTGGAAGACGTGCACGACGGTCACGCCCGCGTCGCGCCAGGCGGCTTCGCGGCCGGCCGCGATCAGGGCACGTTCACTGGACGGCGAGTGGTCGTAACCGACCACGACGGTGGACTTCATGACACGTCCTTCCTCGCGAGGCGGATGGCTGCTCAGACGACAGGAACGGTCAGGGCGGATGGTTCCGTGGTCGGGGGACGCTGGTCACGGCAGCAGGACCTTCTCTCCCGATCGGGGGACGACGGCCGTCCACTTCAGGCGTTCGCTGATGCGCTCGCGCAGGAACGCCGAGGCGGCCGGTTCGCCGTGTACGACGTACGTGGTCCGGGGAGCCGGCGCGGTGCCGAGCCAGTCCAGGATCTCGGGGTAGTCGGCGTGCGCCGACAGCCCCGGCACCTCGACGACCCGGGCCCGGACCGGGACGTACCGGCCGTGGATCTTCAGGGCGCGGGCGCCTTCGACCAGGTCGCGGGCCCGGGTGCCGACGGCGGCGAACCCGACGACCAGGACCGTGTTGCGGGGGTCCGGCAGGGCGGCGCTCAGGTGGTGCAGGATCCGGCCGCCGGTGGCCATGCCGGAGGCGGAGATCACGATCCGCGGACCGTTGGCGGCGTCGATGCGCCGGGACTCCTCCGGGGACCGTGCCAGGTGCAGACGCGGAGGGAACAACTCGGACACGCCGCGCTCGGACACCGACGGAAGCAGCTGCGGACGGTGCGCCTCGATGGCTCCGAGGTAGACCTCCAGCGCCGCCAGGGCCATCGGGCTGTCCACGTAGACCGGCACGTCGCGCAGGATGCCGCGCTGGGCCAGGCCCACCAGTTCGTGCAGGATCATCTCGGTGCGGTCGACGGCGAAGGCCGGGATCAGCACGGTGCCGCCGTGTTTCAGGGTGGTGTCCACCGCCGTCTCGAGCCGGGTCGCGGAGGCGTCGTCGTCGTGGCGGCGGTCGCCGTAGGTGGACTCGACCACCAGCGTGTCCGCGCCGTCGAAGAGGTCGGGCGGCCGCAGCAGCGGGTGCCGGGCCCGTCCCAGGTCGCCGGAGAACGCGATCGTCGAGGAGCGGGCGCCCTCGGCCTGTCCCTCCAGGGTCAGCTTCGCCCAGGACGAGCCGAGGATGTGGCCGGCGTTGTGCAGCGTGCACCGGACGCCGGCCGCGATCTCGGTGTCCTCGCCGAAGTCGAGTTCCACGAAGTGGTCCAGGCAGCGTTCGACGTCCTTGCCGTCGTACAGCGGCAGCGCCGGTCGGTGCTTGCTCCAGCCCTGCTCGTTGGCCAGCTCGGCCTCCTCCTCCAGCAGGTGTGCGGAGTCGCGGAGCACGATCTCGGCCAGCGCGATCGTCTCGGGGGTGGCGTGGATGGCGCCGGTGAAGCCCTCCTTGACCAGCCGCGGGAGGTAGCCGCAGTGGTCCAGGTGGGCGTGGGTGACGACGGCGGCGTCGACGCCGTCGGCGGGCACCGGCAGCGGCTGCCAGTTGCGGCGCCGCAGCTCGCGCAGACCCTGGAACAGGCCGCAGTCCACCAGCACCGAGGCACGTCCGGTCTCGACGAGGTATTTGCTGCCGGTCACGGTGCCGGCTCCGCCCAGGAAGGTCAGCGATCCGGTGGTGTCGGTACTCATGGCTCTCTCCTCCGGCGGGACCCGGCGTCTCGGGGCGGCGGCGCCGCCCCGCTGTGCCCCGGTGGGGGCCGGCCCGGGCTCAGGGATCGATGTGGACCGGCGCTCCGCGCAGGTCCGCGACGTCGGCCTCGCCGCTGCGCAGCAGCTTGGTGCCCAGGGCGACGAGCGCCCGGCCCGCGGCGACCTCGTCGCCGATCTCCGGGACGTCGAAGTCGGTCGGCTCGCACAGGGCCTCGCCGACGGCCTCCAGCGCTGTGGCGCCGGGCTTGAGCCACACCCGGGCTTGGGTCTGGCCGTCTTCTTCGAAGAAGTAGAGCCTGATCGGCCACTCTCTGACGTGTTGCATGATGGGCCGCGCTTTCCTCGGCGGATCGTTCAGCGGCGGGTGCGCCCGACGCCGGCCGGCAGCGGGTTCTGCCTGCCTTCCCTGATCGGGGGCCCTGCGCTTCACTGCCATCCTCGGTCGCGCCCCTGCCGGGAGAAAGAGTCGTTAGACCTTGGTGATCAGGGCCGTTGGGCTCGGCGGCGGCGCCCGGTGGGGCCGGTGGGGCGTGAGCAGGCCGACCGCCGACCGCCGCCGGCGAAGGCGGTGGCGGCGGCCGTGGCGATGGCGGCGGTGGCGGCGGCGGTCAGCTCAGCGGCACCACGGCGACCGGGCACTGCGCGTGATGCAGCAGGGCCTGCGTCACCGGGCCCAGGAGCATGCCGTGCCGTCCTTCGGCATGCCGCCGCGCGCCGGTGACGAGCAGGTCCGCGCGCCCGGAGGCCTCGACCAGCAGGCCTGCCGCCGGGCCGGTGGCGATCTGGTGGAAGGCCTGGACGCCGGGGTAACGCCGGCTGGCGGAGAGCACCAGCGCGGCCAGCAGGTCCTCCCGCTCGCGCTCGATGCGCGCGATGTCGTCGGCGATGTCGGGCGTCTGCTGACCGTAGGCGACGATCCAGGGCTCGTCCCAGACGTGCATCACGGTCAGTCCCACTCCCCGGCGCTGCGCCTCGTCGAAGGCGAAGTCCAGGACGCGGTCGCAGTTCTCGTCGATGTCGACGGCGGCGACGACGCGGTGGTGGGCCTGGAGGGCGTCACCGCGGACCACGATCACCGGGCAGCAGGCCTCAGCCAGCGTGCGCAAAGAGGTGGAGCCCAGTTGCAGACCCTGGAAACCGCCGGTGCCCCGGTTGCCCACCACCAGCAGGCCGGCCGAGTGGCTGGCGGCGGCCAGGGCCCGGCCGGCGCTGCCGGCGACCGCGCGCGACTCCACGGACAGGCCGGGATGCGGTGCGCGGACCAGCCCGGCACCGTGCTCGGCGGTCTCCTCGGCCGCCTTGCGGGCGGCCGCTTCGAGGCCGGCGCCGGGCAGGTCGTCGCGGGGCTCCGGCGGGGTCGGCGCGGTGTAGGCGGTGATGACGGTCAAGGAGCCGCCGCGTCGGCCCGCCTCGCCGGCGGCGAAAGCGAGTGCGCGTTCGCCGGGCAGCGT